>RPRB01000174.1 GCA_003818285.1 Myxococcaceae bacterium | reverse complement strand
GACGGCTCGAAGCCGTCGAGGCACCGGACGTTCACCGCCACCATCGGCTTTCCGTCCGGCCCCGCTCCGTGGGCGAAGGACTTGATCCCGCACGTGCGGCAGAACAGGTGGTGGATGTGGTGCTTGTTGAAGAGGTAGTCCGTCGTCGCGTCGGCACCGCGCTCGAGGTGAAAGCGTTCCGCCGGAACGAAGGACAGCAGCGTCGCGGCCTTCCCGCACATCGAGCAGTTGCAGCTCTGGACGGTCGCCCCGCGATCCAGCTCGACCGCGTAGCGCACAGCCCCGCAATGACACCCTCCGCTCCTGGTCTCGGTGTCGGCCATCGCGCCTCCCTGACCCCCGGAAGCTGTGCATCGTCGGGGCCTTCGATCAAGGGTCTCATCGTGCTGTCTTCTCCGGACCTTCCGGTTAGAGTCCCCGGGCGATGATGAGGAACGCCATGCAGAGCGAGAAGAAGCCCGAGACCTCGGTGACCGCCGCGCCCACGCCCTTCACCCCCATCGACCAGCACCTCTTCGAGTCCCGGACGGTGTTCGTCAGCGGAGAGGTCAATGCCGATCTCGCCCTCCGGGTGAACCGGCAGCTCCTCGCGCTGGAGCGGAGCAACCCGGCTGCTCCGATCGTCCTCTGGGTGGACTGCCCGGGGGGCGAGGTCTACTCGGGCTTCGCCATCTACGACACCGCGCGCTTCATCTCCCCACGGGTGATCACCGTCATCGCCGGGTTCGCCGGCAGCATGGGGTCGGTCATCGCCCTGGCGGCGGAGAAGGAGGACCGGGTCGCCCTCCCCAACGCCAAGCTCCTCATCCACCAGCCTCTGGTGGGCGGCGTCATCCACGGCTCGGCGAGTGACCTCGAGATCCACGCCAAGGACATCATCGAGCTGAAGAAGAAGATGCACCGCCTCTATGCGGAGCGGACCGGCACGCCCCAGGACCGGTTCGTCGACCTCATGGAGCGCGACCGGTGGATCGACCCGCCGGCAGCCATCGACCTCGGGCTCATCTCCAAGGTGGTCAGCATCCGCAAGGAGCTGGACACGCTCCTGCAGCGGGGCCACTGAGCCACTCCCCCCCCGGGACCCCGTCGGACCAGTTGCTCGGCACGGTCGCCCTCGGACAAGCTCCGCGGCAGGGATCCCCTTGCCTGTCGAGCGACCAACACGTGGACCGCACCGGCTCGTCATCGCCGGGGTGCTCCTTCTCGGGTCGACCCTGGCGGCGGTGTACCTGTCGCTGCTGACCTGGTGGCTCGTCCCTGCGTCCCGAGGTCCCAACTTCCCGAAGATCATGATGACCTACGTCACCGCCTACTGGCTGTGGGCGGCGGCGGCTCCGCTGGTGGTCTGGGTCGCACGGCGGTTTCCGATCCCTTCACCGGGGAGGCTCCGGAACTGGGGCGTGCACCTGCTCGCGCTGCATCTCATCGTCGGCGCCGTGCTGGTCGTCCACGGCCTCATCCAGTTCGCCGGACTTCAGCTCACTCCCCGGCCCCTCGGCCAGGCGATCCAGCGCGCGATCGCGCTCGCCGCGCCCGAGTTTCTCCTCATCTACCTCGTGCTTCTCCTGAGCGCCGTCGCCATCGACTACTTCCGGAAGTACAAGGACCGGGAGGTTCGCACCGCACAGCTGGAGGCGAACCTCCAGCAGGCGAAGCTCGCCGCCCTCCAGTCACAGCTCAATCCCCATTTTCTCTTCAACGCGCTCAACGCCGTCTCGGCACTGATGTATCGGGACGTGGAGGCGGCGGACGCGATGCTGGCGCGGATCGGCGAGCTGCTCCGCTTGACCCTGGCCGCCGACGGCTCTCACGAGATCCGCCTGAGCGAGGAGCTGGAGCTGCTGGAACGGTACCTGGACATCGAGCGGATCCGATTCGCCGACCGGCTGGCCATCACCGTGGACGTGCCGGACGCCACCCTGGAGGCCCACGTCCCGCCCTTCGCGCTGCAGCCACTGGTGGAGAACGCCATCCGCCACGGCATCGCCAAGCGCTCCGGAGGTGGCCAGGTGCTGGTGAGCGCCCGCCAGGTCGCCGATCGGCTCCAGCTCCGGGTGGTCGATGACGGTCCGGGACTGACGGCCGGGAAGGTGCGCGAGGGGATCGGCCTGCGCAACACTCGCGATCGTCTGCAGCAGCTCTACGGGGGGGCACAGCAGCTCAGCTTCCGGAGGCCCGATTCGGGAGGGCTCGAGGTGCTGGTGGAGCTCCCCTGGAGAACGTGATGGGCCTGCGGACGGTGGTCGTGGAGGACGAGCGTCTCGCCCGACGAAAGCTGCTGATGCTGCTCTCGACCGAGCCGGGAATCGACGTGGTCGGCGACTGCGGTACGGCCGAGGAGGCGGTGACCCTGCTCCGCACCGAGCGCCCCGACCTGGTCTTCCTGGACATCCAGCTGCCGGGAATGGACGGGTTCGAGGTGCTTCACCGCGCCGGTCTGGAGAACGTCGGTCACGTGGTGGTGGTGACGGCGCACGACCGCTACGCCCTGAAGGCCTTCGACGTCGCCGCCATCGACTATCTCCTCAAGCCCTACGATCGGACCCGACTCCGGCAGACCCTGGCCCGCATCCAGGGGCGTGGGACATCGGATCTGCACGGGCGGCTGCTGGCGCTGGCAGAGCGGCTCGGCGCCGGCTCGGAGCGTCTGCATCGGCTGGTGATCCGCGAGGGGGAGCGGATCAGCTTCCTGGACGTGGGCAACGTCGACTGGTTCGAGAGCGCCGACAACTACGTGAGGATCCGGGTGGGTTCCTCCGAGCACCTGGTCCGCACCACCCTCCAGCGGCTCGAGCGCCGGCTGGATCCGGCGCGCTTCATCCGGATCCATCGGCGGATCATCGTCAACATGGATCGCATCCGGGAGGGACGCCTCGGAGTCGGGGGGGACTACGAGGTCGTCCTCCAGGACGGCACCATCCTGCCGGTGGGGCGGCGGTTTCGAGATCGACTGCTGCTCGAGCACGCCTCTCTCTGACCGCCCTCCTCCGGCCTAGAAGTCGATGCGGACGATCTGTCCCGCGATTCCAACCATCCAGCCCGTGTGGGGATTGGCGAAGGACACGGAGAGCAGGCCGGTCAGGCCAGGCAGGCTTTCCCAGGTGTCTCCCTCGTCGGGCGACCAGGCCGTGCCACCCACGCCCGTCGCGACGATCCTGACCAGATGGCCCTCTCCGTCCTCGTCGTCCACCTCGTCGGAGCCTTCCGATCCTCCACCGGAGTGCTTTGCGTAACCGAGCCCGTAGATCGGCCCGGGAAAGGGAGCCGCAGTCGCCAGCTGCCACGTCTTGCCGCCATCACTGGAGCGGGCGAAGTTGTTGTCCTGAAACTCCCCAAGCGCCGCGACCTCGCCCCCGCCGAGGATTCCGTGGTGATTGTCGCGGAAGGCGATGCTCAGGCCGCCCGAGCTCGCGGTTCCCCCCATGGGGATGCCGTAGGACGTCCACGTATCGCCGCGATCGGTGGTCGCGATCACGCGGGGGTGCGCCGCACCACCGCTCACCGCCCAGGCAAGCCGGCCGCCGCGGGTGGTGATGCAGGTCCCGCTCGCGGGAAAGAACCCCTCGCCAGCCTGAGCCGGGGGGAAGAGGTCACCGATGTTCTCCCAGGTGTGGCCGTCGGTCATGCGCAGCACGTCGAAGTGGCCCTCCTCCCCGTCGGGCACGGCAATCGCTTGGTGCTGGTCCCAGAAGGCGAAGCAGTCGTAGAACGAGATGACGATGGGGCTCTGGAACTCGAGGGTCCAGGTCTCGCCCCCGTCCTCGGTCTTGTAGATGCGGGCATTCGGGCCACCGTTGTTGCTGAGCACGAAGGCCACGTCCTTGCTGAAGGCTTCGATGTCCCGAAACGCCAGCGTCTCGGCCCCCGGAATGACGTGCACCTCCCAGGTCTCGCCCCCGTCGAGCGTCCGGACGACCGTTCCATTGCGGCCGCTCGCCCACACCACGTTCTCGTTCACCACGGAGACGGAGTCGAGGCGTCTGGTCGTGCCGCTGACCTGCGGCGTGAGCGTGGGGCTGACCGCGCTCCCCGGGAGAGGGTCGCGCCGCGCGGCGAGCCCCTCCCGCGGTGCGTCCGTCCCCTGGCCGCAGCCCGCGGTGAGGACCGACATCGAGACCGCCGCAACGGCGAGCTTCACCAGCGCGCAAGAGCGCTCGAACGGCTTTCGCGCTTCCCGACCAGGCATGACATCCCTCCTCCAGCAGAACGCGAACACAACTGCTCGCGGCCGGAGGGCTTAGGGCCCCCGTCGCCGGGCTGTGGCGGCCATGGGCTCAACGCCAGGATGGAGGGGTGAACGCCCGCCGGAGGGGGTGACTTCAGGCTCCGAGGGTCTCGAGGTAGGTCACGTAGCTGTTCACCGCGCCGTCGAGACCGGCGACCTTCGGATTGCTGGACTCGACCACGAAGTACTCGTCCGGGGCGTGGGCGCCGGAGCCGTGGCCCAGCCCGTAGTGGCCCGCGGGAAGCCCCAGCGGCTTGCCGGTGAAGAGGTAGCCCGGCCACGAGCCGGCGTTCCGGACCCAGAGCAGTGGATCCAGCTCCGCCCGGCGGTACGCGGCGTCGAGCGTCTTCACGAAGGTCGAGTCGGCAGGCGTGCTCGTGGGGTCGTAGCCGCCGCTCATGTTCACCTCGAGGTCCCCGAACCCGCGCTTCTGCAGATGCGCCTTCAGGGCCCCCAGCGCTCCCTCGGCGGTCATGTCCGGGACCAGCCGCAGGTCGAGCTTGGCCACCGCGCGCGAGGGGAGCATCGTCTTCCCGCCCGGGCCGGTGTAGCCGCCGACGAGCCCCTCGATGTTCACCGTGGGCTTGCTGACCAGCCGCAGGAGCGAATGCTCCCAGTCCTCGTCGCGGATCCACACCTTGGCCCCGAGCAGCTCCTTCGCCTTCGCCTCGTTCATCCGCGACGCGGCGCGCTTCACCATCTGCAGCTCGGCCGCGGAGAGAGGGCGGGCGCGGTCCGCGAATCCGTCGATCGCCGGCTCGGTACCGTCGGGCGTCACCAGCGTCGCCAGCGCCTGCACGAGGTGGAAGGCCGGGCTGTCGAGGCGCGCTCGGTTGGCGCTGTGCACGTCCTTCGATGGACCACGCCCCCACCGCGCCCCGCTGGCCACCAGCTCCAGCTCGATGACGCCCTTCGCCCCGAGGCTGATGGTCACCTCTCCGTCCGGATCCTGCATCGCGCTGGGCATGAAGACGCCCACCGTCTTGCCCAGCGCAGCGGCGATCTCGGGGCGCCGGACCACCTCCCCGAAGTGCGGCGAGCCGATCTCCTCCTCGCCCTCGGCGACGAGCACCAGGTTGACGGGCAGCTTCCGCTTCGCCGCGCGGTAGGCATGGAGCGCCGAGAGGAACGCTGCCTCGGGGCCCTTCTGGTTCACGGCCCCGCGGCCCATCAGGACCTTCCCGAAGCCGGGCTTGTCCACCAGCCGTCCCTCGAAGGGAGGCGAGCTCCATTCCGCCGGGTCGGCCTGCTTCACGTCGTACATGAAGTAGAGCCCGAGGGTCTTGCGCGCGCCCGTGTCCAGCGTGGCGAATACCCCCGGCTTCCCGGAGGTCGGCACCTGCTCGACCTTCTGGAAGCCGGCGTCGCGAAGCATCTTGATGAAGAAGGGAACGCCGGTCTCGTAGCCCTTCGACTCGGCGGCGATGCACGGCTCGCGGATCCACGCCTGGAGCCGCTGCACGTTCTCGTCATGGCGGCGGGCGATCTCCGCGGCGAGCGGGCCGGAGGGAGTGGCGGCCAGCGACAGCCTGGGCCAGGAAGCAGTTGCCGCGGTGCCGACCGCGGCCCCGAGCAGGGTGCGACGTGAGAGGTGGGTCATGAAGCCGGCGAGTCTCGGCCCAGGCCTCCGCCGCTGTCGAGCGAATCCGGGTGGGCGGTCATCACCACCGCGATTCCGCCACCTCGGGCAACGTTCACCACCCGATCCTCCGAGGCACGTCCGGTCACGGAGAGCCCCTCCTCGGTGGCGGCGATGCCCAGCACCACGTGCAGTGGTTGGAGTCGCACGCCGCCATCCGGGGCGAGGACCGGGAACGCGTGCACCGGCAGCGATACCCGTTGCTGGACGACCCAGGTGTCGGGCTCGGCCATCGCCCGGTCCAGGGCCCACTCCCAGGCGCGCTGGTCCTGCTGTGAACCGATGCAGACCCCTACCCCGCCGTAGGCGCGGTTCGGCTTGAGCACCAGCAGCTCGCGCTCGGCGCGGACGTACTCCGGGAGGTCTCCGACTGCCCCGTCGGCGAGCTGAGTCCGCCGCGCGCGCAGCAGCCGGGTCCACGGCACGTGCCTGCGGAACACCTCCCGCTCCCCGGGGGTGAAGTGCCGGTCCGCGAGCATCGGATCGGTGAACACCTCCCACATGCTCTTCTGCTCGAGCTCGGCGGCGATCGACGACACCATCCGGTTCTGGGCCAGGAGCACTCGCATCGGGGCGACGTCCACCCCGCGCCGCTCCAGCTCCCGCAGCTCCTCCACCGAGTAGTCGCGGTACCCGAGATCCACCACCTCGCCCCGCAAGAGGACCTCGTCCCCGTCGAGCACCAGCTCGGCCGGGTCGGCGTGGCAGACCTCGATCCCGAACCGGCGGTGGAGGTGCTCGGCGAGAAGCGTCTGCTCCTCGGGTCCGCTGTCCGCCCAGCGAGCCTCGATGAGACAGATGCGCCGCCCCGGGCGTCCCAGGCCCTCGAGGTGCTCGAGCAGCTGACCGGCAAGCAGATCGCGGATGTCCTGGCCGGGCGTGAGCCGGAGGCCGGGGTCCACCTCCGCCAGGACCGGCCCGAGCCGCTCCTCGAGGATGCGCTCGGCGCTGGGGAGCATGTGCAGCCCCCCGACTCCCGTCAGGTTGGGCTCGAGGAACTGCAGGCTGCTCTTCCACTGTGGGCTCTCGAGCAGCACCGCGGCATCCAGCCGGCCGAACACCGGATTCAACCGGACGTGGGCGGGCCCCCAGCAGCTCCGGATCCAGCCCTCCTCACCGTGCGATACCGGAAGGGCGCTCCGCACGTTGGCATCGGCCAGCCACAGCGGGAGCATCCGCCTGGTCGCCTCGTGCAGGGTGAGCGCGACGACGTGGAGGTAGCGGAGCTGCTCCGGAAGCAGCGTCAGCGGTGCGGGGAGGATCCTCACCTCAGTCGGATGACCCTCGTGCAGGTAGAGGAGCATGGCCCTCCTGGCGTCCTCCCGGCTGGCCTGGAGGGTCTCCCGCAGTCGCTCCGGGGCGAGCGCGAGCAGCGCTGCCCGGAGGCGGGCGCCGACACGCCCGCTCGCCAGACCGATCTCCTCCGCCGGCGTGTGCATGGCAGCCCCTTCCGGGAGCAAGACCGGTGCCCCCGGGGAACTCCGGCAGCTTGCGCTCATCCGGCGCCGCAAGCTTTGCGCGTCGGGTCTTGTCGCCGAGGCTCGCTGGACGTTCGGGTCCGCTTTCGCTCGGTCCTCCGACTGGTCCAAGCTGGGAGATGAGCATGCGTCTTCGTCTGGCCCTCCTCTCGTCCGCCGTGGTCGGGCTGGCCGCCTGCGCCCTGATGAGCGAGGGCGCTCAGCCCGCACCTCCCGGGCGGCTGAAGCCCACCTGCGCCGACGCGGAGATGGACGCCTGCGTCGCCGAGTCCCTCACGGTCTCCGCGCAGAGCCTTCCCAACCTCGACTCGTCGGACGTCGGCGCGCTCCTCGCCGATCGCCGTCCAGTCCCCGTCCGCTGCATCCTGCGCGAGACCGGCGCCATCGAGGCCTGTCACGTGCTCGACCCGCGCGGGGCACCCTTCGACGCTTCGATCGAGGCCTACCTCCAGCAGCGCCGGTACACCCCGGTGACCTACAAGGGGAAGCCGGTGCTGGTGCCGTACACCTTCCTGGTCTCGTTCAATCCTCCTCCGGCCGAGCTCGCCCGGATCTCCGGAGTGCGGATCGAGGTCTTCCGGGCGCTCCTCTTCCGCCTGCGCGGCCCGGTGGTCGACGCCGGCACCGAGGCCCGGCCGCTCATCTGCGTCGGCATCGGGGACGACGTGGCGGATCCGCCGAGGAACGAGATGGACGCCCTCGCCCGCGCCGGCGCGCAGGTGGAGCCTGCCTCGAGCTGCTGGGGCCTGATGCAGACGGTCGGCGGGGCGGCGCCATTCGGGAGCATCGTCGTCCGTGACGTTCGCTTCGACCGTCCCGACGTCGCCGAGGTCCGGGCCGAGCTCGGCATCTCGGGACAGACCCCGGAGTTCCTCGTGCTGCGGGTCAGCCGGCTCGGTGGCCGGTGGCTGATCGAGGAGCTGCCCGCGCCTGCGCGGGACGCGGGGATCCGGGGCCCGCCGGACGCGGGCGCGCGCTGACGAGTCCAGCCGCACGGGGCCGGACCCGGGCGAGCAAGCGTGCTTCCCGGCTTGCTCGCCCCCGCTCCGGGGGGCGCTCTTATCTCCCGGATGGGTTCCGGTGTGGGAAGCGTGGAACACCGTCCAGGAGATCCACTCGATGCGTCGTCCCGTCTTCTCTCCCGCTCCCCTCGTCCTCCTCGCCGTGCTCGGCGCCGGCGCCGCGCTCGCTCAGGAGACACCCTCCACCCCGTCGCCGCAGCGTCCGTGCGCGGCCGACGTCGCCCGCCTCTGTCCCCAGGCGCAGCCCGGTCGCGCGGGCGTTCGCGCATGCCTCCAGCAGAACGCGGATCAGCTCTCGGCCGAGTGCAAGGCGCACGTCGACCAGGTCCGGCAGAAGTTCCAGGCGGCGCGCGAGGCTTGCCAGCCGGACGTCGCGCGCCTCTGTGCCGACGTGAAGCCGGGTGGTCGCCGCATCGCGGCCTGCCTGCGCGAGCACGGCTCGGAGCTGAGCGAGGCCTGTCAGTCCGCCCTCCCCCAGAAGAACGGCAGCTAGTCCGACGGGGTCAGCGCGCGGACGGCCGCTTCGCGGGCGAGCTCGCCTGCTGCGGTCGCGGCGGCAGAGCGTAAAACTCGCCCAGCGCGGTTCGGATGGCTCGTGCGCTCTTCGCCGGCGAGCAGCCCAGCAGCACGAGCGCATCGGTCCCCGCGGGATCGAGCCACAGCTCGTACGCGGTCGCCGCCCCCTCGGTGCTCACCCCCACCGCCCGCTGGTCCCCACGCGTGCGGATGAAGAATCCGTACCCGACCTCGGAGCCGGGACCGAGCGGCAGGCGCGGCTCCCAGAGCGCGGCCCGTGTCTGCGGAGAGACCACCTTCCCGGCCCGGAGCGCGTCGATGAACCGGAACTGGTCCTCGAGGGTGGTCGTTCCCCCTGCGACGCCCGGACACGCCGGGGTCTCCCCGAGCGAGCTGCCGGTCATCCCCATGGGCGAGGTGATCCGCTCCTGGACGAAACGCTCGAAGGATTGACCCGAGACCTGGGTCACGACGCCCTCCACCAGGATCCACGGGCGGTGGTCCGCGGGATCGACGAGCGTACCTGGCGCAGCCCGCAGCGGGAACTTGCCCGCGGTCTTCAGAAGCCAGTCCAGCTCGTCGCCCTTGCGTTCGCCCACCGGCTGCGATGCCGGGGCGAGGCCCGCCGAGTCGGTCAGGAGATTCGCCACGGTGAGCGGGCCGAACGAGGTCGCGGCAGTGCTCGGCAACCGCTGCTCGAGCCGGTCCTCCCAGGCGAGCTTGCCACCCTCGACCAGCAGGCCCACGGCCACCGCGGCGAGCAGCCTGCGCCCCGCTCCGAGGGGGAGGCAGACCGGATCTCCGAAGGTCCGGTCGACCTCCGGCTTGCCACCGTGGAGAACCCGCACCCGGCCCTCGAAGCCGTCGTTGGCCGCGATGCGGTCGAGATCCGAGGTCAGCGCCAGGAGCCAGTCATCGCGACGCTCGACCTTTGCCGTCTCGGTCGGGGGTGGCGCATGGGAGCACGCTCCCGAAACCAGCAACACCGTCGCGACAAGCGCCAGGCGCACGCCATCCCTCCTCCGGTGAGCCGGAAGAACAGCCGGACCGGTGGGCTCGTTCCCGCCGGCCGGCGAACCGCTCACTCCCACTCGATGGTCGCCGGCGGCTTGCTGGAGATGTCGTAGACCACGCGGTTGATTCCGCGGACCTCGTTGGTGACGCGCGCCGAGAT
>RPRB01000173.1 GCA_003818285.1 Myxococcaceae bacterium | reverse complement strand
GATCTCCGCGCTGCTCTCCTCCCCCAGCGTCAGATGCGTCGCATCCGCCACCGGCTGCCCGAAGGTCGGGTCGAGCTGGGTCCACGTCCCCACCCACGCCTCCACCCACTCGTGCCAGTAGAGGGCGGGCACCCCGTCCTCGTTCTGCACGTAGACCACCCCGTCCACCCGCCGCGCGGGGATGCCCAGCGCCCGGAGCAGGGAGATGCTGAGCAGCGAATGCTCGGTGCAGTCGCCCCGGAGCGTCCGCAGCACGTCCGTCGCCCGGTCGGCGCTCGCCCCGTAGTCCTTCTTCATCGAGCGGCCGACCCACGCCACCACCTTCCTCGCGGCGGCGTACGCGTCGGTCTCACCGCCGGCGATCTCCTTCGCCTTGGTGACGATGGCCGGATTGTCGGACTCCACGAGGATGGAGCTCTTCAAGTACTCGGCCGTGTCCGGCGGGTTCGCGGCCCCGCGCTTCACCAGCTTCGCGGGGTCGGGCGGGGCGGCGCGGATCGTGACCTCGGACTTGCCGCCCCCGAGCGTCTTGTAGGTCTGCCGGTCCGTCTTCCGGTGGAACTTCTCCGGGAAGCCCGAGAGGACCAGCGTCCACTCGCCGGGAACCTTCCGGGCCGCGGCGGACGGCGCCGCGGGGAGCGCCAGGCGGGTCAGGCTGAAGATCTCCACCTTGTCCAGCCGCTCGGCGACCGACTTCGGCTCGGCGCGGCCGATCATCGCCGAGCCGTAGGACATCTCGACGACAGCCCCGTCCGGCGCGACCACCGCCTGCATCGGGACCTTCTCCTTCTCGGAGACGATGGTCGCCTTGCGGAGCAGCACCGAGACGCCGTTCACCACCCGGCGCTCCTCCGAGACCGGCGTGGTGGTCATCCGGTACTGGCCGAGGTCGGTCCCGTCGAGCGCCATGCCCGAGACCTCCTTCCCCCGCAGCAGCGCCACCCGGAGCTGGTCGGCGTCCTCCACGGTCTCCTGGACCGGGGGCAGGGTGAACGTCTCCTCAGACTGGCCCGGACGCTGCCGCTTCACCACGAAGCCGGTGGGGCTCGCCTTCCCGATGAGCACCTGGTTCCCGCCGTCCCCCTCGTCCTTGATGACGAACGAGAGCAGCTTTCCGCCCGGCCGGGCGTCGTAGATCCGCTCCTCGTGGTGGCGGCGCTCGGCGGTGTTGTTCCCCACCTTCGCCCGGAAGACGAAGTCCGCCACCGACCTGACCTCGGGCCTCCCGGGCACCGCGTCCAGGTCGGTGAAGTACCAGCCCACCTTCTTGTCCACGAGGTAGAGGCCGAAGTACTCGCCGCCGTGGGGCCTCGGGACGCGGAGGACGTCGGAGATCGGCTCGGCCGCCCTGCCCGCTCGGGGAGAGGCGAGGCAGAGGACCAGCGCGGCGACGAGGACGGCTGCCGGGCGGGCGCGCACTCAGAGCTTCTTCTTCAGGAGGATGAGGTCGTCCCCCACCTTGTAGAAGTCCCGGAACCGGGCCTCTTCCAGGTAGCGCATCGACTGGTAGAAACCGCGGGCCGGCCCGTAGTCTTCCGTGGCCGAGGTCTCCACCCGGACCAGCCGGGCCTTGCGCCGCCGCAGGTCCCCCTCCATCGCGGCCACCAGCCCCGCGCCGATGCCCTTCCCGCGGAGCGAGGGCTCGCTGCAGATCCAGTACAGGTCGAACGTGCCGTCGGTCATCGGGGTTGGGCCGAAGCAAACGTAGCCGCCGAGCTGCCCACCGATGAGGGCCACCAGGAGCTGGTAGTCCGGGTTATTCGGCTGCAACGCCAGGTCGATGACCTCGAGCGCGCAACGCACCTCGTCGGGTGAGAAGTTCTCGATGCGATCGAGCAGCTTCGCGAGGCCTTCCCTGTCTTCTGGGACGGCGGGACGGATGTCCATGAGTCCTTTCGAGCGCGACGTCCACCAGACGCAGCGCCAGCGCCGAGTACTCGAGCCCGGCCGCTGCTGCGCTCCTGGCGAAACCCGCCTGGGGATGCAAATCGCAGTTGGGATTGATGTCAATGACCCAGGGCTGACCGTCCTCGGAGAGGCGCAGGTCCACCCGGCCGTAATCCCGGCACCCGAGCGCCTCGAAGGCGGCGAGCGCCGTCTCCACCACCCGCCCCTCCAGCTCCCGCGGGAGTGTGCAGGGGACCGAGGGGCTGTCGATGCACTCGGGTGACGAGGTCTCCCACTTCGCCCGATAGCTCACGATGTGGGGCCGCCCGGCGAAGGTCTGCCCGAAGCGAATCTCCGACAGCGGCAGGGCGGTGCGCGGCGAGTTCCCCAGGAGCGAGACGTACACCTCCCGTCCGGGGATGAAGCGCTCCACCAGCGCCGGCTGCTTGAAGGTGCGGAGCACGCGGCGGACCGCGTCCTTGAGGCTCCGCTCGTCCTCCACCACCGAGTCGAAGTCCACCCCCACCGAGGCGTCCTCGCGGGAGGGCTTCACGATCAGCGGAAACGGAAGGTCCAGGTCCTCGAGCCGGGCCAGCCGCTCGATGACGCGGAAGGGTGGCGTGAGGACGCTGCGGGCCACCAGCAGCTCCTTGGCCTTGTCCTTGTGGAGGGCGAGCCCCAGAGCGAGGGCCCCGGAGCCGGAGTAGGGCAGGCCGAGCAGGTCGAGGAGGGCGGGGACGGCCATCTCGCCCCGCGCATCACCCCCGATGGATTCACAGAGGTTGAGGACCAGGTCCGTGGTGCGGGCGCTCAGCGGGGCGACGATGTCCGCGGGGCTCGGCCCCACGGCGAGGACCGACACCTCGTATCCGCCCTTCCCGAGCGCACGGGTGAGCTCGGCAGCCACCCGCTCCACGTCCGCCCTCGCCTCGCGTCCTGGGTCTTCCTCCAGAGCATCGGCGTCCGCGTTGTGCAGGAGCGTGATGTGCATGCAGTCGACTCGTGGATGTAGCACGATCTGCCGACACGATGCGCATTCGTGATCCGATTCACGGCACCCTCCCGGTCTCCGCGGACGAAGCGGCGGTCGTGGACAGCGCCTGGTATCAGCGGCTCCGGCACGTCCGGCAGCTGGGGTTTGGCGAGCTGGCCTTCCCTGGGGCGACCCACACCCGCCACGCGCACTCGCTCGGGGCGATGCACGTGGTGGGACGGCTCTTCGACTCACTCGCGGCCCGGAGCGACCTGCCGGAGGGCGTCAGCCACCGATTCCGGACCGCGGTGCGCCTGGCCGTCCTGTGCCACGACCTGGGGCACATGCCCCTCAGTCACGCCAGCGAGCGCATCGCCCCGCCGCGGGCCGCGCTGGGACTGCCGGCGTGGACCGGCGCGGACGGCGGACAGGCGCGGCACGAGGACTTCACGGTGAAGCTCCTCCTGGACACGGACCTGACCGACCTTCTCCGGACCCGGGTGGGGGATCAGGGCATCACCGGCGAGGCCCTGGCCGGGCTCGTGACGGGGCGGATACCGCCCGGTGGGCTGGACTTCCGGTACGGGGACGCGGACTGGGCACCGCTCCTCCGGGCCCTGGTCTCGGGCGAGCTGGATGCCGACCGGATGGACTACCTCCTCCGGGACTCCTTCTACACGGGGGTGAACTACGGCCGGTTCGACCTGGACTGGCTGGTGCAGAACCTCCACCCCGCCGAGCGTGACGGGCAGGTGGAGCTGGCGCTCTCCCGGAGCGCGGTGCTCGCCTTCGAGGACTTTCTGTTGAGCCGACACCACATGTTCCTGTCGGTCTACCTGCACCACACGGCGGTGAGCTTCGACTGGATGCTGGAGGCCTACTACCGGGAGGCTCCGGAGGAGTTCCAGGTTCCGGCCGACCCGGACCGCTTCCTCCGGACGGACGACGTGGCCCTGCTCTGGGCGCTCCGGCACAGCCCGAACCGCTGGGCGCAACGGATCGTCCGGCGCCAGGGCTTCAAGCTCCTGGCGCAGTTCACCGAGCGGGACGAGGGCTACGACCTCGAGGCGCTCGGGGCGGCCCTGACCGAGGCCGGGGTGGAGCACTTCACGGTCGAGAGCCGGGAGACACTCTCCCGGTACTTCGAGGAGGGGGAGGGGCCGAGCCTGTACGTCCTGGACGAATCGTCCGGCCGGCTGACCCCCGTCGCAAGCTACACCCCGCTCTACCAGCGCTACGCCTCACCGGTCCGTCTGTCCCGGGCGTACGTCCTTCCAGACAAGCTGGATCGGGCAAAGCAGGCCCTGGCAGGTGTCACCGCAGCGAAGCTCCGCGATGCGGTAGGGTCCGCTCGCAAGCGATGAGCGAGGCGATCCCCGGGATGCAGGAGGCGCCGCCGCCGGCGGAGCCCAAAGACGCCGCGGTCGTGGTGCTGGTGCGGATGGGGCCGCGGGGGCTGGAGACGTTCTGGCTCCGGCGGGAGCGCACCGTCTCCTTCGCCGCCGGCTTCTACGCCTTCCCGGGGGGCCGCGTGGACGCAGGCGACGCCGAGGTCCCGGTGGAGGGCGCGGGGCCGCCCGACTCCAGGCTGGTGGCAGCCGCGGCGCGCGAGCTGTTCGAGGAAACCGGAGTCCTCGCCGCCCGCGGCCGAACGCCGGAGGCGTCCACGCTCGCCACCGCCCGGGCCGCGGTCCTCGAGGGCAAGGAGACCTTCTCGGCGGTGCTGAACCGCCTCGGGCTCCAGGTGGACGCGCTCGACTTCGAGCCGGCGGGTCGGTGGGTGACCCCGCCCTTCATGCCCAGCCGGTTCGACGCGCGCTTCTTCCTGGTGGAGGTGCCGCCGGGGACGCGGGCCGAGGTCTGGCCGGGCGAGGCGGCGGAGGGCAGCTGGGTCCGCCCGGCCGACGCGCTGACGCTCTGGCAGGAGGGGCGGGCGCTTCTCCATCCCCCCAACCGCCACGCGCTGAACGTCCTCAGCCGGGTCCGCCGGACGGTGGACGCGGTGGCCTGGCTCGCCTCGCCGACGGCGGCGGACACCCGCATCGAGTTCCAGCGGGGCGTGCGCCTGGTGGCGCTGCGGACGCCGACGCTGCTCCCCGCGACGCACACCAACGCGTGGATCCTCGGGACGGGCGAGCTGCTCATCGTGGATCCGGGCGCTCCGGACCCGGCGGAGATCGAGCGGCTCACCAGCCACATCCGCGCGCTGGCCGCCGAGGAGTGCCGGCCGCTGGCGGTGCTGCTCACCCATCACCACCTGGACCACGTGAGCGGCGCGCGGGCGGTGAGCGAGCAGCTGGGAATCCCGGTGTGGTGCCATGCGCGGACGGCCGACCGGCTGCCGTTCCGCGCGGACCGGCTCCTGGAGGAGGGCGACGAGCTGGTGCTGGCCGGTGCGCCGGGGATGCGCTGGCGGGTGCTCCACACGCCCGGTCACGCGCGGGGGCACGTCTCCCTGGTGGACACGGCGACCCGCGCCGCGGTGGTGGGGGACATGGTGGCGGGGCAGGGGACGATCCTCATCGACCCGCACGAGGGAGAAATGGCGGAGGACCTCGGGCAGCTGGCGCGGCTCCGGGACCTGCCGGTGAGGGCGGTGTACCCGGCCCACGGGCCGCCGCTGCCGGACGGGCCCAGCGCCCTCACGGCGGTGCTGGATCACCGGACGATGCGCGAGCGGCGGGTCCAGGCCGCTCTGAGCAGCGTCCCCCGTCCGCTGGAGGAGCTCGCCACGGACGCCTACGCGGACACGCCGAGCGCGCTGCCATACCTCGCCGAGCGGAGCACCCTCGCGATCCTGGAGAAGCTCCGGGGCGAGGGCGTGATCCGCGAGACGGAAGGCGGCTGGGCGCTCGTCTGAGCGGTCATTGCCGCTCGGAGAACGACGCGCGTCGAGACCCCTGGACAACCGCGGGTTGCCGCGGGACTCAACGCTGGGCGCGACGTGCTCGCCGACGGTCGGCCTGCCCGCTCTCGCCAGGAGCGTGGAGAGCCATGTCATCACGTCATCGGTCCACCTGGCCGGCGCTGCTTGGCGCCGGCGTCCTGCTTGCTGCACCCCTCGTCTTCGCCCAGGGCGTGGAGCCTGGAAAGGCCTGCAAGGCGGACCTCGAGAAGCTCTGTCCCGGAGTCGAGCCCGGCCACGGTCGGATCCTCGCCTGCATCGAAGGAAAGACCGATCAGCTCTCGCAGGCCTGCAAGGACGACGTGAGCAAGAAGCTCGACGCGTTCTACAAGGGTTGCAAGGCCGACGCGGACAAGCTCTGCGCGAGCGTCGTGCGAGGCGAGGGTCGGGTGATGCAGTGCCTCAAGGACAACGAGGCCTCGCTCAGCAAGTCCTGCAAGAAGGTCTGGGGGAAGGGGAAGGAGAAGGAGGCCACCGCCAAGTGACCGCCGCGCGGCCCGGCTTTCACTCGGTGACCCCGCGGCTGGTCGTCGCGGACGCAGGCGCGCAGGTGGAGTTCCTGCGCACGGTGTTCGGTGCCCCCGGCGCGGTCCCGGGTGAGCGGCCGGCCGAGGTGCGGATCGGCGACTCGCTGGTGATGGTCACCCAGGCCGGGGCGCGCGAGGCCTTCCCGGGTTTCCTCTACGTGTACGTCGACGACGCGGACGCGACCTACGGGCGGGCCGTGGCCGCGGGTGCAGTGACCCTCGAGCCACCGATCGACACGCCGTACGGCGACCGGCGGGCGATGGTGCGGGACCGGTGGGGGAACGTGTGGCAGATCGCCCACGTTCTCTGAGCACCGAGCCGCCGGGGGTCGAGCCGAAGAGGTCAGCGCCGCGTGGCGGACTGAGGCTCGGGCTTCAGCGACTTCAGGAGCTCGTTCCGGAACTCGGGCGTGTCGCGGTGGCCGTGGACGTCGACGGCGTGCATCACGGCGGCGCGGAGCACCTCGTCCTCCTCACCGGAGATGGTCAGGGTGCACTTCGACTCGCTGGGGATATCCCGGCAATCCATCGTCTTCCTGCTCATGGGAGCACCTCCTGCTCAGGCCTTCTTTGCGTACTTGCTCGCCCCGTACCAGTCGATGACCACCACCGGCTCGTTTCCCACCACCCAGGCGTCGTGCCCGCTCGGGAGCGCCGTCACCTCCCCCGGCTCGGCGATGAACTCGGTGCCGTCGTCCATCCGGATCCCGAGCTTCCCTGACAGGTGGTACTGGAAGTGCGGCGCCTCGCAGCTGCGGGTTCCCGCCAGCGGCTTCACGTGCTCCGACCAGCGCCAGCCGGGCTGGAACACCAGGCGCCCCACGGCTCCGTCACCGATGTTGAGGATCTCGGCCTTCCCGCGCGGGAACTCCCGCGTCTCGTCGGGCCGCGAAAACGACTTCCGCTCGCTCGGCTTTCCCATGGTCCCTCCTCCAGAGTGGGATGGGTTCTTCTACCAACTAGTAGATAGACAGTCCAGTCGGCCCGGAGCGAGGGGTGCTAGGGTGAACGCCTCGATGGCTCGACCCCGAACCGCCCGTACCTCCCAGCGAATCCTCGACGTGGCCGAGCGCCTCATCCAGACCCGTGGATTCAACGGATTCAGCTACGCCGACGTGGCGGCGGACGTGGGGATCACCAAGGCCAGCCTGCACTACCACTTCCCGACCAAGGCCGACCTGGGGCTGAGCCTGGTCCGCAGGTACCAGGTCACCTTCGACGAGGCGCTGGAAGCGCTCTCCCACAGCGGAGGCGACG
Source organism: Myxococcaceae bacterium (assembly GCA_003818285.1). Taxonomy (GTDB): domain Bacteria; phylum Myxococcota; class Myxococcia; order Myxococcales; family Myxococcaceae; genus RPRB01. Next base: position 2,623 of record RPRB01000173.1, on the reverse strand, counting down.
CACGGGGTCTCCTCCAAGGGTACGTGGAGCTCTACGGCAGCGTGCTCCGGAAGGACCGGATGTGCCTCTGCGGGATGCTCGCCGCCGAGCACACCACCCTGCCGGCGCCGATGCAGCGCGCGCTCCAGGCCTTCTTCGACGCCAACGAGCGGTGGCTGGCCGGCGTGCTCGAGGCTGGACGGCGGAGCGGTGAGCTGAAGCTCCCCGCCGGAGCCCGGGAGGAGGCGCGGCTCCTGGTGGCGGGGCTCGAGGGCGCGCTCCTGGTCGCGCGCTCGTTCGACGACGCCGCCCGGTTCCAGCAGGCGGCGGCCCGGCTCCTGGAGGGCGTGCGCGGCGGAGGACCCGGCCGCGTGACACGAGCGCCGCGCGCGTCGAGCACCGCCAGGCAGACAGGCGCGAGGAAGCGCAAGGTCAGCGCGAGTCGCGCCTCGGCCTCGCAGTGAATTGGCGCGCGGCTCAGGCGCGGGCGAGGTCGATGAAGCCCCGCTCGGGGTCCGTCGCGAGCAGGCGCACGCGGACCCGGTCGCCCACGTCCATGCCCTTCTCGCCCCGGACGACCCGGCCTTCCGCGGGGGGCTTGAGGAGCCGCACGAACGTGCCGTGCTCGGTGACGCCGGTCACCAGCCCGTCGAACATGTCGCCCACCCGGTCGTGGAGGAGGAGCGCGGCGATGACCTTCCGCATCAGCCGCTCCAGCTTGCGCGTCGCCGCCTCCATCCGCGTGCAGTGCTGGGCGATGCCGTCGAGCTCGCCATCGCTGTACGGCGAGGGCGCCCCGGCGAGCATCGCCTTCACCAGGCGCTGGGTGACGAGGTCCGGGTAGCGGCGGTTCGGCGCGGTCGAGTGGCTGTAGTCGTTCGCCGCGAGCCCGAAGTGCCCCGGCGCCTCCTGGCCTGCCGGGCGCAGCACGTACTCGCCCGGGCCGAGCAGCTTGACCACCGCCAGCGACAGGTCGGGGAAGTGGAGCGGGTCCTTCCTCTTCTGGCGCTCGAGAAATCGCGAGAGGGCCACCCCATCCGGCTCGGACGGGAGCGCGGTCCCCAGCTCCTGCGCGAGGGCCACGATGCGGTCCCATCGCTTCGGCCGCCGGACGACCCGGGCCAGCGACGAGCGGGGCGAGGCGTCGAGCAGGCGGGCCATGACCCCGTTGGCCGCGACCATGAGGTCCTCGATGAGCTCGCGGCTCCTGCTGTCCGGGATGGCCTCGAGGTCCAGGACGCGTCCGTCGGACATCACCGGCCGCGGCTCGATCGTCCGGAGCATGAGCGCGCCGGCTCGCTCGCGCGCCGCACGGAGGGCGCGCGTGGCCCTGTCTTGTAGCCGGAGCTGCTCCTCGAGCCCGTCGACCGCGGCCACCCGGGGAGGCACCGGTGCCTCGCCCTGGAGCCACGGGCCGACCTCCGGGTAGCTCAGCTTCGCCCGGTTGCGGACCCAGGCCCGCCGGACGCCGCCGTCGTCCACGCGACCGTCCGGATGGACCACGTAGCCGATGACCGCCGCCAGCCGGTCCAGGTCCGGCAGGAGCGAGGTGAGGTCCTCGGAGAGCGGGCGGGGGAGCATCGGAAAGATGGCGGCCCCGGTGTACAGCGAGGCGGTGTTCGCTCCTGCCCGGACGTCGAGCGGCGAGCCTTGCGGCACCAGGGCGTCCACGTCGGCGATGGCGACCTGGAGCCGGATGCTTCCATCCGGGAGGGCCTCCGCCCACTCCAGCTGGTCCAGGTCCATCGAGTCCGGGTTGTCGATGCTGGACCAGAGGAGGTCCCGGAGGTCCTCGGCGTTCGCCCGGGGCGGACCGGCGCGCTGCACCGCGGCGACCTGCGCCTCGGCGGCGGGCGGAAAGTCGGGGAGGAAGCCCAGCTCGAGCAGGGCGCGGCGGGCGCGGTCGAGGAGGTGGAAGGCCATGGTCGCCACCATCCCAGAGGCCGCCCCCGGGGTGCTGCAACTTTCCGGGGCTCCCTCGACCCCGTGTCTGCGGCGAACCCCTTCCAGGAGCACCAGTCACGGCGTGTGGCGAGACGTCGGGCGGGCGTGCAAGAAGAAGGGGAGATGTCGTCGGCCCCTCCCTTCCACTCCGCCCCGCCCATCGTCCGGCTCACCAACGGCTTCATCGAGCCGTTCGACAATGCCGTGGCGACCGCGCGCACCTGCTACAGCCCGCGGATCATCAAGGCGGAGGACGTGCGCAAGGACGAGAAGGCCCGCGCCGTGCGCGACCGGATCGCCCGGGAGACCTACCAGGCGGGCCACCACACCACGCTCCAGCACGCCACCTTCCAGTTCAGCCTGGAGAACGTGAGTCGCCAGCTCATCTGGAGCGTGCTGCACGCCCACCCCTTCTACAACTCGGAGCAGGTCAGTCAGCGGTACGTGGAGGTGAAGCCGGACCGGGTCATCGTCCCCGCGCTTCCCGAGCGGGAGGAGGCCCTCTACCGAGGCGTGGTCGAGCGCCAGATGGCCGCCTACGCCCGCATCGGCGCCCTGCTCCTTCCCCGGGCAGAGACCGAGTTCTACCGGCTGTTCCCCGGCCGCCGCCGCACGCCCGAGAAGTGGGCGGGCACGCTCAAGAAGCGCTGCCAGGAGGTGGCCCGCTACGTCCTGCCGATCGGGACCTTCGCCCACCTGT
>RPRB01000172.1 GCA_003818285.1 Myxococcaceae bacterium | reverse complement strand
GCTGGCAGAGGAATTGAACGCACTGCGCCACCCAGGAGCGACCTCCCTGACCGCCCCGATCCTCGTCCAGCCCCAGCCAGCCGAGCCGGTTCCGCCTCGCGTGGCCGTGCTGCTGAACGCGCGCGCCCGGAAGGTGACCCCCCGGGTCGTGCGGGCGCTCTCGCACGTGGTGCCGCGGGCCGACCTCTACCTGTCGCGCTCTCCGAACGATGCCCGGGACATCGCCCGGACCATCCTCACCCGCGGGTACGACACCGTGTTCTGCGGCGGCGGGGACGGCACGTTCATCGGCTTCGCCGACGAGATCCTCTCCCAGGCCGAGCGGGCCCACGCCGCGGCTCCGCGCTTCGGGGTGCTCAAGCTCGGCACTGGCAACGGCCTCGCGGCCCTGGTCCAGGCCTCTCCGGTCGAGGACGGCGGGGTGGTGGATGACGTCCGGCGCGCACGCGAGGGCGCCGTTCCCGGCTACCGGCCGCTGGAGCTGCTAAAAGTTTTGGGCCGGCGCGCGCAGTTCGCCGGGCTGGGCATCGATGCCCGCCTCCTCAACGACTACCTCGGCTTGAAGTCGAAGGTTCAGGGGACCTGGGGGCACTGGGTGCTCACCGGCGCCCGCGGGTACGCGCTCACCGTGGGGCTGCGCACGCTCCCGAAGACGCTGGTTCGCCGGCTCTCGGAGCAGGTCGAGGTTCGAAACACCGCGGACGTGCCCGCCTATCGACTGGACGCGAACGGTCGCACCCTCGAGGAGCTCGCTCCCGGCGCCCTGCTCTACCGCGGCCCGGCGATGATGGTCGCCGCGGGCACCATCCCCTTCTACGGGTACGCGCTCCGGATGTTCCCCTTCGCCGGACGGCGGCCCGGCCATCTCCACCTGCGCCTCGGGACGGTGAATCCGCTGGCCGCGGTGGCGAACCTGCGGGCGCTCTGGCGTGGCGAGTGGTTCCCCCGGACCATCCACGACTTCCACGCGGTCGCGGTGAGCGTCGAGGCAGCGGACCCGATGCCGCTGCAGATCGGCGGCGACGCAGCCGGGGAGCGGACCTCGGTCGAGTTCCGCATGTCGAGCAAGCGCGTCGAGCTGGTCGACTGGTCGCAGCCGGCCTGCGCCTGAGGTCTCAGGAGCCGCGCGCACGGTCCGCCAGGCGGACCAGGTCGACGACGGATCGCGCTGCCAGCTTGTGCATCACCCGGCCCCGGTGGACCTTCACCGTCTTCTCGCTCGTCCCGAGCTCGACCGCGATCCGCTTGTTGGGCTTCCCGAGCACCACCTGATCGAAGACCTGGAGCTCCCGGCGGGTGAGCGCGGCCAGCCGGTCCGTCGCCTCGGTCCGGTTCGCCGCCGCCTCGCGCCAGCCCCGGGCGCGGGCCACCGCTCGGATGACCGCGTCCAGCAGGAGCCCTGGCTCCACCGGCTTCACCAGGAAGTCGATCGCGCCGTGCCTCATCGCGAGCACGGAGCTCGCCACGTCCGCCTGAGCGCTCAGGAAGACCACCGGAACGTAGGTGGGCTGGCGCTCGATGGCGGGGAGCAGGTCCAGGGCGCAGGCCGCCCCCAGCCAGAGATCCAGGAGCACGCAGTCGGGCCGCTCGCGGTCGAGCCGCTCGAGGAGCGACACCGGGGCGTGCATCACCTCGACGTGCACCGCGGCCGTCCGGAGCACCCGCGCGAGGGCGGCGGCGACCGACCGGTCGTCGTCGACCACCCACACCCGCGGAGCCAGCATGTCCATGGCAGCCCCTCTGCCGCGGGTGGCATGAGACACCCGCCGACGATTGTCATCCAGCGCGCGGATGTTCAGAGGCCGGCTTGCCTGCCTGCCCTCCTCGCCGCCCCGCCGACCAAGAGGCCGGATTGAGCCGGGGAACTTCATCGGCTCTCGCCGGTCGGACCCGTCCGAGCCACCGCTCCCCGGAGGCCCCGGATGCCGGAAGTTCTCCCGGCCATCGAGGAGACTGACCGCGTTCGCTCCGCCGCGGACGCTCGGATCGATGCTCAACCGCGATCGCGCGAGGGGCGTGGCTTCTCGTCCGGCTCTCGCCGCCGGCCCACCGCGATCGCGAAGCTGATCGCGGCGGCGCCCGCCCGGTACAGCGCCGCCTCCTCGGCCAGCTCGTCCGGCGCGGCGGCGTAGAGCGCGTCCATCTCGTCGATGCCGAGCGCCTCGGCGAAGTCCGGCTCGTAGCCCGCTGCGGGAAACGCGGCGAGGAGCTCCTGCGGCGTCCGGAGCGCCTGCCCCCAGTGCCGCTCCCACTGCTCGACCATCCCCGGGGGAGGCCGGGACAGCACCTTCACCGGACGCACGAACACCACCCGTCCCTCCGGGGCCAGGAACTCCCGCGCGGTTCGGGCGGGGTCCTCCCCCAGCGCGTCCCGCGCGTGCAGCAGCACGAGCGCGAACCGGCCCGCCATCGTGCTCGGAGGCCGCTCGGCCTTCACCGCGTTCACCTCTACCCGGACGGTCTGGAGCACCCGGTCCAGCGTCTCCTCGTCGGGCTCGACCAGGGTCACGCTCATCCCCAGCTTCGCCAGCGTGGCGGCGGTGGTCCCCAGCGCCACCCCCCACTCCAGCACCTCGGTGCCTGGAGCCAGCTCGAGCCGGCGGATCAGCCGGGCCACGACCGAGCCCCGGCAGAACGGGGCCCGCGGGTCGCTTCCCTGGAACTCCTCGGTCGGGCGGTTGCCGGCGTGCATCGGGTCCGTGGTTCAGAGGTAGTACAGGATGCGCCGCTCCTTGTGCAGCTCGGTGTAGACGTGACGGCGCTGCTCCTCGCTCAGCAGCACCACCGTGACGGAGACCGAGACGTACTTCTCCCCGCGCGAGGGCTGCTCGCTCATCGAGTCGGGAGCGATCTCCTGCCCCATGATGCGGTGGAAGAGCCCCCGCACGTACTCGCGGAACCCGTGCTCCTGCTTCCCCATCACCTTGAAGGTGTAGGTGGTGGGGTACTCGATGAGCGGCTTCTGCTCCTGCGCCGGCTGCTCCGCTCCCGAGTCCTGTCCCTGATCACCGCTCACAGGAGATTCGCCGCCAGCTCGGCGAGCGCGCTCCGCTCGCCCTTGGTCATGGTGATGGTTCCCGCGATGCGCTCTTTCTTGAAGCGGTTGACCACGTGCACCAGGCCGTTGGTCGTCGCGTCCACGTAGGGGTTGTCGATCTGGAACGGATCGCCGGTGAGGACGATCTTCGTCCCGTCGCCCACCCGGGTGATGATGGTCTTCACCTCGTGCGGGGTGAGGTTCTGCGCCTCGTCCACGATGATGAACTGGTTGGGGATGCTCCGGCCGCGGATGTAGGTCAGCGGCTCGATCTCCAGAATGCCCAAGTCGAGCAGTTCGTGGTAGCCGCGGCCGGCCTTCTTGTCCGCGCGGCTGAGGTTCATCAGGAACTCCACGTTGTCGAAGATGGGCTGCATCCACGGATTCAGCTTCTGCTCGACGTCGCCCGGCAGGTACCCGATGTCCCGGCCGAGCGGAAAGATCGGCCGGCTGACCAGCAGCTTCTGGTAGTTCCCCTCCTCCGTCGTCTTGTGCAGCCCCGAGGCGATGGCCAGCAGCGTCTTCCCGGTGCCCGCCTTCCCGACGATGGTGACCAGCTTGATCTCGTCGTTGAGGAGCAAGTCCAGGGTGTAGCTCTGCTCCATGTTCCGGGCTCGGATACCCCACACCCCCTCCTTCGCCGGGCGTACCAGGGGAACCAGCTTGCCCTTGGCGGCGTTCATCCGCGCCATCGCGGTGTGCGACGGGTTCTGGGCGTCCTTGAGGAGCACGAACTCGTTCGGAGCGAGCCCGTCCATCTCCGGGACGCTCACCTCGGCGCCCGGGCGGTACATCTGGTCCACCGCCTCGCGGGAGACGAAGAGCTCGGCGTGCCCGGTGTAGAGCTCCGAGATCTCCACCCGCTGCGCGTCGTAGTCCTGGGCGATGAGGCCGATGGCGTCGGCGCGGATGCGGAGCGACGTGTCCTTGGTGATGAACATCGTCGGCAACTCGTGGTCGCGCTCCTTGATGTCGAGCGCGACCGCGAGGATGCGGTTGTCCATCAGGGCCGGATCGCCCAGGGACGCGGGGATGGTCCGGTGGGTGAAGACGACGCTCAGGAGCCCCCCGCCGGGCAGCGGCACTCCCTCGGCCAGCGACCCCTCGGCGCGAAACGCGTCCAGGTACCGAGCCACGACGCGCGAGTTGCGCCCCAGCTCGCTCTGGTCGCGCTTGAACTTGTCGACCTCCTCGATGACGTAGATGGGAATGACGACGTTGTTGTCGTCGAAGCTGAACAGCGACCGCGGATCGTGCAGCAGGACGTTGGTGTCGAGGACGAAGTTCTTTTTCATCGACTGGCCGGGGGGTTCCCTCGGGCGAGACCTCGTGGTGGTGGGCCTTCTGCTCCTCGTTTCCCGCAGTATAGGCACGGAGCCGACGCGTCCGGGCCGCTCAAACGCCCCCGCGGGGGGGCTGGAGCAGCTCCTGCACGGTCCGGGGCACCGGAGGCCCGGGCATGCGCTCCCAGGGGAAGCGCCGCCGGAGGCATCCGAGGTCGAACCGGTAGGTGCGGCGCCTCCCCCGGCGGAGCGCCGATCGGCGCACGACGGAGCTCACTGCCCTGGCCACGCGCGCGTCCAGTGGCGCGATCATCAGATCCGGCGTCCACGTCACGCGTTCGACACCGGACCGTACACAGCCGAGCTCCAGGGCCCAGGAGAGGAGCCACAGCGGTCGCAGCCGCGGCTCGCCGCGGAGCGCCTCGAAGCGAGCCTGCGCGGCGCCGTCCACGAACAGGAAATGCCGCGCATAGGCCCATGCGGCATGGAAGGAGCTCGGGCGCAGCGCCATTCCCTCCGCGCCCACCCGCTTCGCCATGAGCAGCAGGAGCTGGATCGCCTCACCGGACAGGCTGAGCCCCGGGAACTGCTGGCCCGGAAGCGGTGGCCGGTGCCAGTCGAACTGCTTGCCGGGGTTCTGCAGCAGGAGCGACTCGAGGAACAGGAGCGGGACGTCGCTCACCAGCCTGCCCAGGCCGAGCTGGCGCCCGCTGACCTGGCGAAGCGAGGCCTCGAGGACCGGCGCGGTGAAGAGATCGCTGCGGACCACGATGGTCGGAGCGTACGGGTCCGTGAGGTCGAGGTTCACCGAGAGCTTGCCGAGCCCGCGCGCCTGGAGCCGCTCCAGCGTGCCGTAGGCGCGCAGCGCGTGCTCCAGACCCCCGCGACTGTACGTCTCCCAGGCGAGGCGGGTGCGTCCCTCGAGGCTCCCCAGGCCGAGCGGATCTCGGTCCTCGCTCTCCTCCTCGGTGAGGGCGGCGAGGTTCATCCGCCGGTAGATGCGCCACAGCCGCGGCTGGACGCGGACCGGCCGGGTCATTCCGGATCCCGACGGTACCGGATGTCGACCACGACGAGCTCCACCTCCCCGCGGGGACGCCGCACGGTCACCTCGTCGCCACGGCGCTTTCCGAGGAGGGATCGACCGAGAGGGGACTCGACGCTCACCAGCGTACCGCGGGCGTCGATCTCGTCCGGGCCGACGATCTGGTAAGTGCGCTCGGCGCCGTCCTCGTCCTCCAGCGTGACCCAGGCCCCGAACCAGACGCGTTCGGTGTCGGTCTGGTCCTCGGGAGAGACGATGGTGGAGGTGTCGAGGCGCCGCTGAAGGAAGCGGATCCGCCGGTCGATCTCCCGGAGCCGCTTCTTGCCGTAGATGTACTCGGCATTCTCGCTCCGATCGCCCTGCGCGGCCGCGGCGCTCACCTCGGCCGTGACCCGTGGACGCTCGTCGTTCAGGAGCCGGAGCAGCTCGCCGTGCATCCGCTCGGCGCCGGCGCGCGTGAGATAGCGCCGCCCGGGTCCGGCAGGAACGTCGTCATCTTCGAGCTCGTCGTCGGTGTCGGCCACGGCAGAGCGCAGGGTGGCGCAGCCGGGGCCCGGAAGCATCGCCCCGCCGTTCGCGCGGGACGAGTGTACCTGGCCCCTGGCCGAGCATTGACACTCAGCGTGAAGATCGCGCGGCGACCGCCTCCATCTCCAGCTTCCACCGCGGGTCGAGCAGCCGGCAGCACACGACGGTGAGGGAGATCTCCTGGGTGCCGAGGCGCTTCACCCGCATCCGGACGTTCGCCTCGTCGTCGGCCGGGTCGGCGAGGAAGGTCCGGAGGGAGACCAGATCGCCATCGTCCATGTCCGCCGAGCGAAGAATGGTTCGCAGGTGCCCCCAGATCAGCTCTGCCTGCTCGTCGAACGATTCCGGGAGCGTCTTCCCATCGGCCTGATAGCCGTTGAGACCGCTCACGAACAGCAGCCGCGAGTCAGCTCTGGCTCAGGCCGTCACGGGGCTGTCCCATGGACCGCCTTTCCGGCCCGTAGTACCAATGGGTGCCAGCGCGAGTCGCTAGCTCAGCTGGTAGAGCACCGGCCTTTTAAGCCGAGGGTCCAGGGTTCGAGCCCCTGGCGACTCATCGTAAAGGAGACGATCATGCCCAGGCCCATCCCCGAAGGAATGCACACCCTGACTCCCTCGCTGAACGTGGAAGGCGCGGCGGAGGCGATCGAGTTCTACAAGCGCGCGTTCGGCGCCGAGGAGCGGTTCCGGGCGCTGGATCCATCGGGGAAGAAGGTCTGGCACGCCGAGCTGCGGATCGGAGATTCGGTCCTGTTCGTCGCCGACACCGCCCCGGAGATGGGAGCGACCCCCAGCTTCTCCACGCTGTGGATCTACACCGAGAACGTGGACGCGGCGTTCGACCGGGCGGTGAAGGCCGGGGCCAAGGTGACCATGCCGGTGGCGGACATGTTCTGGGGCGACCGCATGGGATCGCTCGTGGACCGCTGGAACATCAAGTGGTCGCTGGCCACGCACGTGAAGGATCTCTCCCCCGAGGAGACCAAGAAGGCGCAGGACGCCTTCGTGGCGCAGATGGAGCAGCAGAAGAAGTAGCCCGTCGGGGCACCGCGCAGGCTGGCGTTCCTGGCGACGTTCGGGTAGGTCGTCCGCCGTCCGTCACAGTCCCCGTCGTCTAGAGGCCCAGGACGCTGGCCTTTCAAGCCGGTAACACGGGTTCGAATCCCGTCGGGGACAAGTTCTTTCAGGCACTTCGGACGCGTGCGAACCCGCATGAACACCTGGAACTGTTGGTCGGAGTGTTGGTCGGGCTGAGGCTTGTGAGCACGTGACGTTGGTTCCGGTGGTCGCGAATGCGCTCCACGGCAGGGCCAGCAACAAGAAGATCTTCAGGGGGCTACATCAAGCAGCCCTAGTGCACCCGGACGGGCTCGCCCTCGGTGTCCACCCTGAAGTGGAGAAGGAGCTTTCGACCGAAGCCGAACTCCTCGGCGGTGAACTTCCACTGCGTCCAGTCGGTTCTCGGGTAACGCTCTCGCGCCCGCGCAATCGCGAGCCGCACCGCCTGCTCCGGCGTGCAGCGGATGCACGTGGCCACTGCCAAGGAGCTGCCGAAAGACCCCGCGGCATACCAGTTGGCCAGCTCGTTGGTCGTCGACGGCATTCAGCCCCCAGCCCAGCGCTCGCGGAAGCCAGCCACGTCCTTCCGTGCGGAACGGCTTCTTTAGCACCCGACCAACCCCGGCGTGGCCTCCTTGGGGCGTACCCGTACCGCCCCTCCAATTCGGCGGACTGAGCGGCCTAGCAGTGCGCCTCGACCCAGGTAAGCAGCTCGCTGACGTCGAAAGGTTTCTGCATCGTGCCGAGCACTCCCGGATACACCTCGGCCTCACGCGCCCTCCCGTGGGCGGAGATGACAAGCACCCAGAGATCCTGTGCCCATGCGCCCTCACTGAGTCGACGGAGGAATTCCCACCCGTCGACATGAGGCATCATCAGGTCGAGCAGGATGAGACATGGCCGCGCAACCGAGGCGAGCTTCGCCAGCGCTTCATCACCATCCGCGGCGGTCACAACCTCACGGCCCGCCTCCTGCAAAACGTCGGCGATGGCGTCACGGATGTCCACATCATCGTCGACGAGGAGCACCAGGTGCCGTCCCGGGTGTTCCATGCGACGAGTGATGGGGCGCCTCAACAGGAGACGCAAGGCGTACATCCTAGGGCCATGCAAGGCGCGAACGGCCTACATGCCCCGGAGCCTCGCCGCCGCGACCGCCTGGGAGCAGTCCGCAGCACCACTGGCGCTCTCCGCCTTGAGGCCCGCCCCGCCACACCAGCCGCCTTCAGCGCCGCCCCTTCCCAGGAGGCGGCGCCTCACGGCGACCTGTACGGAGAGGCCGTCGTCCGGAAGCTAGATGTGTCGAGCTCAGCAGAGTTCAGGAGGGGCGCCTCACGCGTCCCATTGCTCGAGAACTGGCGCTCAGTCGATCCTCCGAGCCCTGATGCCGCGACTAGCGATTCGACGACGATGGGCCGGGCTCCTGGCAGTGCTGGGCCTGGGGTTCGCGCCGCGGACCTCTGCTTCGGAGCACATTGCAGGGAAGTACAAAGTGGCGGGCACAGCTCACATCGCGATTTCACCGTTTCCCACGCACGACTATCCAGGCGAGATGACGGCGACACTCTCTAGATCCTCTGCACCGAACGCCTTCGCCCTCCGGCTAGAAGCCCGTGGCTATGCCTGCACGCTCCAGATTCGAGGCGCGCGTGACGGTTCCCTGCACTTTCCCGACGAGGCGACATGCCCCTTCGACGTGTCTCAGCCGGACGCTCGCGGCCACGTCAACGCGCACCTACGCGCCGCGAGAGCTCGAGTTGTCGGCACGAGACTCGAGATGGACCTCCAGTTTGAAGTGAACGGAAGCATCCAGGTGAGGATTCCCTCGCGGACAATCCGGGTCCTCGGCGCCGAGTTTCAGACCCCAGCAACATGGGCTCCGACCGCACCCGTGCGTGGGACGGCTGCGGCCAACGGAAGCGGGGCTCGGGAGCAGCCGGATCCGACCGCGCCTTGACCAGAACGCAGGCCACCGCACGCCGCCTTCGCTGGGCCTCCAATCAGGCGATGGTCTGACCCTGGTCGCAACCGGCACAGGCACGCGACGGCACATCCCGCTGCCCGGCCTCCACATCGGAGCCACCCGATTCCTTGGAAGTACGAGTCGCGCCGTTGGAGTCGCCCGGGCCAGCACGGACTCGCGCTCCCGGCTCTACACCATCGATCTGGATGGCACCGGTGCGACTCCGCTGTCCGAACCGCTTGCCGAGCTGCAGTTTCTCGAGATGTCGCCAGACAAACGGTGGGCCGCAGCGAATGCGGTGGTCGACGAAAAGTACGGGCCTGTCCTTCTTCCCCTTGCTGGTGGGAAGCCCGTCACGCTGACGGGGCTCGGCCCCGATGTCAGTCCAATCGGTTGGGCCAGCAACGACGAGCTCTGGTTTGCAAGGATCGACGACGCAGATCCATCGGCCATCGGATTGATCCGCTTCGACGTGCGGCGGCGTGTCATCGTGGAGGAGCGGACCATCGGCACTCGCGGACCGGTTATCACCGCGCCTCCTCACCTCACTGCCGATGGCAAGAACATCGTGTTCGTCGAGCAGCGAATCGCCGGGCATCTCTACGTGCTCCGTGGACTGGGCGCCGGCGGTCGCTGACCGCGCCACCTTCTCCGAAGAACTGTCGGCGTCGCGGTGGTCGCGGGCTGGCGGCCGAGGCGATGCGCTGCCCGCGTGAAATTCCTTGGTGGCGCTACGCTCGGAGTGAGGCTCATCGCGCTTCGCCGCGCACGAGGATTTACGGCGACCCCTTTCCCCTCCCTGCCCGACTCTTCGTGAGCTCGCTCTCCTCCGTGTCTGAAGGCGTCCGCGCCGCCCCCTCCCGGTGAGACGGCGCCCCCGCCGCCCTCTGACAGGAGGTCAGCGTCACCATGCGTGTCACCGAAGTCCCCAGCTCGCCTCCCCAGGGCCCACGCCTCGTCGTGTGCCCTTCTGCACGGGGGACCGGTCCGAGATCGCTGAACCGGAAGTAGGTCAAACTGCGCCGCTCCCCCTGCTCCTCGAACCCTTGGAGCTCCGGTACCCGCGCGGCCGGCGCGCAGCGAGCTGATCTCGCGGCGGGTGCTCCTGGCGGTCGCGGCCGCGGATCCCCGGGTCCCGCGCGAGCCGCTTCAGCTCGAGTTCGTCATCACCAGCGACCTTCGCTTCGCCATGGACCGCGCCTTCAGGGACGCGGAGCTGGTGATCGCCTTTCCTCAGTGGGCTCTCCACCTGGTCTCGGGGCTCGAGGGCGTG
>RPRB01000171.1 GCA_003818285.1 Myxococcaceae bacterium | reverse complement strand
GCCTCCGGCCTCCTAGCTCACGGCCCCCCGGCGCTACCGCCGCCCAAAGCCGAACGACGGACGGGCCCGGCTGCCAGTCGCTCTGTCTGAAGGACTGGACCCGGCCCTCGCCGCTGTCGCGGGCGGAGCGTTGCTGGTCGATTCGTCCCGGAACTCCTGAGCGCAGTGGGCTGAGCGGAATTGGCCTGCAACCTCCTGGATGTGGCGGAGTTGCTCGGGGGCGGGGCAGAGTAGGGCGCGTGGGCAGGAAGAAGCAGCCTCGCCTTCCCTGCGTCGTCGCGGGGTGCGGGAGACTCATCCAGCGCCGGAACTACTGCATCCGGCACTACCGCGAGCGCGTGCTGCCGCGCTGCAAGGCACGGGGCTGCGGCCGGAACGCGTCTCACTTCGGCTACTGCCACCCGCACTGGAAGAACGGCGGGAAGCCGCTGAAGCGCCGTCCGCACCGACCTCGGGCTCAGGAGCCTCGGGTGCTCGCCTGGGGGCGCATCCACATCGTCCCGAGTGCAGTCGGTGTCGTCGAGGCGGAAGCGCGGCGGCGGCAGCTCACCCCCTCGGGAGTGGTGGCCGAGCTCGTGGAGGCCTGGGCGCAGGCGCAGCTCGGTCCACCCGCCGCGGCAAGCGAAACGGCCCCGGGCTGCCGCGAAGGCCACGGGGCGTACCGTGCCGGACCTCATCCGACGGGCCTGGCGTCCGGGCTGGAGGACGCAATGGCCCTGGCCGCGCGAGTGCCCGCACGCGGTCGGGAGGGTCTGCGCCTGGGGATGCTGCGACTGCCTGCGGAGACGGCCCAGCGGCTGAACCTGGTGGCCCAGGAGCTGGGCATCGCTTCTTCGGAAGTCATCCGCCGTGCGGTGGAGGTGTCGCTGTCGCGCGGCTTCTGAGGGCTGGCTGGCTGTAGACCTGAGAGTGAGATGACTTCGATGACGCGCGACCTACTCGCGCGGAGACCAGAGGCCGCGGACGATGTAGAGGGACCCAAGTCTGTGCCAATAGGTGAAGGCAACGCCCCGACCGTTGGGCGTGAGCGCAAGAGCGAGGATGGCGGCCGCCCCAGTCGAATCGGTCGGGCCGACGCTACGCTCCTCGAGCACTTTTCCGGTGACGATGTCGACTCGAAACAGCCGGAGCCGTGCCGGAGCGTGATCTCCGCCCTGGCCTAACCAGAGGCTTCCGTCCCGTGCCCAGCCATGGGGCACAGCATCGGCGTGAGCAGACGGAACCGACAGCGTCGCCCCGTCTCTCAGCGAGACAATGATGAGCCGCCGGTTCGAGTCGAGTGCCGCCGCCAGGCGGCCGTCCTGGGAGACGTGAAGTTCCGCACTACTGAACTCGCCCATGAGCGGTGCGTCCGTGATGCGAACCGGCTTGGAACCGTCGTCTGTCAGCCGGTAGAGGTGGAAGTCACTGTCCGGCGGAGTCCGGCCGACGACTAGCAGGCCCTTCCCGTCCGGCATCCAACGGGCCAAGCCGATTTCCAGACCGTGAGTTGCGATCGGCCTGGGCTGCCCTGCACCGGTCGGGAGTGCCATCAATCTTGTGCGGTCGGTGTAGGAGACTACGAGGGCCCAGCGACCATCACGGGACAGATCCAACGCCACCCCCTCTCCGAGCGTTTGCGCAGGGGCGCCGTCTGTCGTCCGCAGCATCGCGGAGGCGAAGAGCGGCTGGCTGGTCTCACCGGACGACAGGGCTGCCTCGGCGCCCGAGAACAGGACCTTTCCATCGCTCGAGATGGCAGCGACCCAGTTCACCACGCCCCAAGAGAGCAAAGTCGGGGAGCCCGCGCCTTCGCCCGCATAGACCAGCTCGAGGTGGTTCAACTGATTGCCGAGGAGGACCTTTCCGTCCTTGCTGACATCCTCGAGGTGAATGGGCGAAGCGCTCCGATAAATCTCTCGGGCCTTCCCCTCGAGGCTCACCGCTGAAAGGAGATTCTGTCGGTCCGTTCCGCCGGTGAACCAGACCTCGCTGTCATCCGGCGACCAGGCCAATCCGAACGTTGTCGGCCATAGGCGACTCAGCGTTCGGGTCTGGCCTTTCAGGTCGGCCACGACCACCTCTCCCATGTCATCCCCAAACACCGGATGGTGGAGGAAGGCGATTCGCTCTCCTCGAAATGAGAATCGTGGGTGCGAGATCCACCCGTTCGTTCGGAACAGCACTTTGCCCGGCGGAGACTCGAGGGTGCGGATGACTCCGCTCACTCGAACCGCTGCGAGCTCTCCGGCCGGGGACCAATCTGCATATTCGGTATCCTCGAGCAGCTCACGGGGAACCCCGCCCACCGAAGGCACCCGCGCCAACGTGCCACGGTAGCTGTAGAGCATGGAGCGGCGACGATGGAGGAGAACGGCCAGTTCGCCCGTCCGGGAGGCCCCCAGCAAGCTCACATCGGGGAGACCCAAAACCTGAGCTGTACTGCTTCCGGGCGACTGGACGAAGACTTCCTCGGGACGGCTCTCGAACGCCGCGCTGTATGCCACCCGGCCATCTGGGAGGAACCGGGCCCCGCCGATGAGTCCCAGGCGGTACGTTACCTGCTCGATCTTGGGGAGGGGTTGGGACGCCGGTGCCCGCCCCCGCCCGACCCCGAGCCCGACCAGCAGGGCGGCGAGGGCTACCACTGCGGCTCCGACGAACCACAACGTCCGGCGCGGAAGCAGGCGTGAAGCACCGAGGACTGGGCCTGTGGAACCGGTCGCGCGCCGGAGCAGCTCCACTGCGAAGGCCAGGTCACTCGCCGACTGAAGCCGCCGAGCCGGCTCCTTCTCCAGGCAGCGTCGGACCACCTGAGCGACGGCGGACGGGACTTCGTCGGGCAGTCGCGCGGGATTCTCGTGGAGAATGGCGTGCCCGCTCTCGACCCAGGAGCCGCCGGGGAATGGCCGTTGGCCCGACAGCATCTCGTACAGGACGGCTCCGAGACTGAAGATGTCCGTTCGGGCGTCGGCGTGCTCGCCCCGGACCTGCTCCGGCGCCATGTACGCCGGAGTCCCGAGGATGGCGCCGGTCTGAGTCTCTCCGCCCGTGGGCGTCACCGTCTCGTCGAGGATGCCGTGCGGACCCTCTGCGCGAGTGCCCTCGGCCAGCTTGGCGATTCCGAAGTCGAGGAGCTTCACGTGCCCGTCGGAGGTGAGGAACACGTTCTCCGGTTTCACGTCGCGGTGGACGATTCCCCGGGCATGGGCGGCAGCGAGCCCTTGCGCCAGCTGGGCGCCCCAGTCGAGCGCCGAGTCGAGCGGGATGCGTCCGCGGGAGAGGCGATGACGGAGGGACTCTCCCTGCAACAGCTCGGTGATGAAATAGGGTGCCCCCTCGTGGAGGCCGACGTCGTAGACGGCGACGAGGTTGGGGTGGTTGAGCGAACCGGCCAGCCGGGCCTCTTGCTCGAAGCGCCGGACCAGCTCCGGGTTTCCAGCCAGGGCCTCGTTGACGACCTTGAGGGCGATGTCCCGTCCGAGCCGGGTGTCCCGCGCGCGGTAGACCTCGGCCATTCCCCCGGTGCCGAGGGTGGACAGGACCTCGTACGGGCCCAGCCGGCTGCCGGGAGTCAGACGCACGTCGGAAGACTCTACTGCTGGCGCAAGAGTGCGAAGAGCGGTCCAGGCACCGAGCGTGGGCAAGTGCCCTCCTCGGCGCAGATTCGCCGGAACCCAGGCGCCGACCGGTGCCTGCGGGCGCGGTCTGGTGCTGCTCCGTGGTGTTCGTGACCTCCGTGGATATGGCGCCGCTGCCGGCGCGCGGGGAAGTGTAGGGGACGTGGGGAGAAAGTAGCGGCCCCGAGTGCCCTGCGTCGTCGCGGGGCGCGGGCGCCTCATCCAGCGCCGGAACTGCTGCATCCGGCACTACCGGGAGCGGGTGCTGCCCCGGTGCAAGGCGCGGGGGTGCGGCCGGAACGCGTCTCACTTCGGGTACTGCCATCCGAACTGGAAGAACGGCGGAAAGCCGCTGAAGCGCCGTCCGCACCGGCCTCGGGTTCAAGAGCCTCGGGTGCTCGCGTGGGGGCGGATCCACATCGTCCCGAGTACCACCCCCGCTGCCTTCTAAAGCCTCGGCATCGCTCGCCATTCAGCTCGGGGGCGGGGAGCTCAGTCCTCGAGGTTCACGCCGGCCAGGCCCCTCGAGGTTTGGTCGGGTGGCGTGCGGGGTGACCCATCCCCGTGTGCGGGGTGACCCATCTCCCCATCGCGGAAAGTCCATGGCATTCCATCGACATCGAGCGGCTGCTCATGAAGCGGGACGACCGGGAACGGCGTGGTGGTGCAGCGCATCGTCGCCTTGGCGAAGGTGGGCTGAAGGTCCGGATCCTGCTCGACGGCTCGGTCGAGGTGTCGCGATGAGGGACGACTGGGAGAGGCAAGCCGCGCTCGCAGGAGAGGCCGCGGTGGAACAGGCCAGGGCGTTCTTCCGGGGCCTCTGGTTATTCTTCTGGGGCCTGGTCAAGGTCGTGGGCGTGCTCCTTGCCGTTGGGGCCGCCCTCCTCGCCGTGTGGACCGCCTACGTCGTCGTGCAGGAGAAGTACGAGAACGCCATCCTGCTGCGGCAGGCCAGGGAGTACGAGGAGCGACTCCAGCTGGAGCGAGAGCTGGAGCGCGAGCGGGAGCTGGTCCGCCAGCGGATGCGCGAGGAAGAGCGGCGGATCCAGCAGGCGCGGCGGGAGTGGGAGCGGGGGTGACGCGATGATGGAGTCCATCACGCTGGTCGTCTTCATCGTCCTGTCCCCGGCGCCGCCGGGCGGCTGGGGGACCTACGCCCAGGCGGACTTCCGGGCGCCCATCACGATCATTGAGTCGCTGGAGCGACCGCGGGCCGAGGCGGCGGCGATGAACCGCTGCATCGCCCACGCGGTTGACGAAGCCCTCCCGGAGAACAACGGGCGCAACCCGTCCGTGTGGAAGGGCGCCTGCAAGAACGTGCGGACCGGGAAGGTGGTGTGGCAATGAGCGTGCTCTTGCCGAAGACGGGGGACGTCACTGCCCCGCGGAGGCTGAAACGATGATGGTGACCGAGAAGGAATGGAGGAGCTGGCCCCGGAGCGGCGGGGACTGGTCCCAGCGCCGGCCGCCGGCTGCGGTGCGGTGGAAGCGGGTCGTCGAGCTGATGAAAGCAATCAACGATTGCGAGGAGTGCAGCGCCTACGTCGAGGAGCCCTGCTACAACTGCGCGGAGAACCTAGAGAACGTGTGGCGGCTGACGAGCGGCGGCGGGGAGGACCCCGTTTACGTCTCCGACCTCACCGGCCACTGCGACGACGAGCTCTGGGACTGCCGCCCCTAACCGTCAGACACGGGAGAGATAACCAGCGCCAGCTATACGCGGCCGACGCCACGCCGGAACACCTGGCAGCGGTTATGCGGCCCGGGCTGGCGCTCGAGGCCGGCTAGGACATCGATCGCTTAGGAACGCCGAGGCCTCCCAGGCGATGCGCGCGATGCACCCTTCGCCCGCCGCGAGAGTAGAGTCCGGGGGTGCGCCTGACTCCCGGAGCGCGGCTGGGCCCCTACGAGGTGCTGTGCGTCCTCGGCACCGGCGGAATGGCCGAGGTGTACCGGGTACGAGACACCCGGCTGGGGCGCGACGTTGCCCTGAAGGTCGTCACTGAAGCCCTGGCCGGTGACCCGGAGCTGGTGCGGCGCTTCGAGCAGGAGGCGCGACTCGCTGGGTCTCTCAACCACCCGAACCTCGTCGCCGTCCACGACCTGGGACTCCATGACGGGGCGCCGTATTTCATCACCGAGCTGCTCCAAGGAGAGTCGCTTCGGCAGCGGCTGTCGTGCGGGCGCATCCCGCTCCAGGCGGCGCTCGAGTGGGGAGCCCAGCTGGCCCGCGGGCTGGCCGCGGCCCACGCGCGAGGCATCGTCCACCGCGATGTTAAGCCGGAGAACATCTTCGTCACTTCCGACGGGCACGTGAAGCTGCTCGACTTCGGCATCGCCAAGCTGGCCGAGGCCGTGCGTGACAAGGGACCGCACGGGCTGATGGACGTCACCGTGACGCCGACCGGCAGCGCGACGCGCACTGGCTCGGTGCTGGGGACGCCGGGGTACATGTCGCCAGAGCAGGTTCGCGGGGAGTCGGTGGACGCACGGACCGACATCTTCAGTCTAGGCGCGGTGGTCTACGAAATGGTGTCCGGGAAGCGGGCCTTCCCGGGCGCAACAGTGGTGGAAAGCGGCTCCGCCATTCTCCGCGACGAGCCCGAGCCGTTGCCCGCCGAGCTGCCCCCAGTCGTGGCTCAGGTCGTCCTGCACTGCCTGGAGAAGGAGCCGGCCCGTCGACTTCAATCCGCAAGTGACCTGGCCTTCGAGCTAGAGCTGCTCCGGAGCCCGACCGGTGCCGAGCTCCGCTCCGTGGCCGATGCGCGCGCCGAGAACGAGACCCAGCCGTCCATCGTCGTGCTCCCGTTCGTCAACATCAGCCCGGATCCGGAGAATGAGTACCTCAGCGATGGGCTGACCGAGGAGGTGATCGCGCACCTGTCGCACATCCGGGCGCTGCGGGTGATCTCGCGCACATCCGCGATGCGGCTCAAGCCGAGAGACAAGGACCTGCGGTCGATCGCGCGCGAACTGGGCGTACGCTACGCCTTGGACGGTAGCGTGCGTAAGGCGGGCGATGCGCTGCGTATCACCGCGCAGCTCATCGACGCGCGCCGCGACTGCCAGCTCTGGGCACGCACGTTCGATGGCACGGTGAACGACGTCTTCGAGATTCAGGAGCAGGTGGCGCGCGCGATCGTGGACACGCTGCGCATCCGTCTCTCTCAGCGGGAGACGAGGGCGCTGGCGGGGCGTCCGATCCCCGACGTGCAGGCCTACGAATCCTACCTCCGGGCCCGGTACGAGGCGTGGCGGTTCTCGCCCGCGGGGCTGGCGCGCGCGCAGCGGTACATGGAAACAGCGCTCGCGATCGTCGGCGACAACGAGCTGCTCTATAGCACACTTGGCCACATCACGTGTATGCACGTGGCAGCCGGGATCGATCCCGACGACGCGGCCCTAGAGAGGGTCGACCAGCTCGCAGAAAAGGTCTTCGCGCTGAATCGGGACTCGTCTCGTGGCCATTTTCTGAAAGCCTTCGTCGCCTTCTCGCGCGGGGATCTGCGTGGCGCGATCCGCGCGGGCCAGCGGGCGCACGCGCTAGATCCGGACGACCCCGACACCCTTCTCCTCCTGGGCTATGTATACGCGCACGCAGGCCGCAACGCGGACGCGCGGGCACTCCTGGAGCGCGCCCTCGAGCTCGACCCGCTCACGCCGCTCACGCAGGGCGTGCAGGGCTTCGTCCCCATTCTCGAGGGACGACACGCGGAGGCAGTCGAGTCGTATCGCCGGTGCCACGAGATGGACCCGGAGAGCCCGTTCGCGGCGGTGTTTCACGGTTGGGCGCTGGCGTGGGACCGCCGCTTCGAGGAGGCCATTGCCATACTCGACGCCGCGACCGCCCGCTTTCCGGGAACCGCCTTCGCGTCGCTTGCGCGCTCGCTCGCCTGCGCTTTGCGCGGCGACTCGGGCGAGGCCGTGCGCTCCATCACGCCGGCATTCGAAGCGGCGGCGCGAGGCAACGAGATGTTCGCACGCGAGCTCGCGCATTGCTACGCGCTGGCGGGCGAGAACCAGCAGGCCTTGGACTGGCTGGAGCGCGAGATCGAGCTCGGTATGCTGAACTACCCGTTCCTCGCCAAGCACGACTGGTTCTTGGACGGCCTACGGGGCGAGCCACGATTCGACGCACTGCTCGAGCGGGTCCGGACGGCGAGCGCCGCGGTTGCTGGCTTCTAAGTAATCTCGGCAGAACACTTGCTCCAGATCGGCACCCGCAGCATGAGCGCACCGACGTACGCCGTCGACGGGAGCGAGGCGTAGTTGGCATGACACATCGCGCACTGCGGCGCGAAGTTGCTCAGGGGACCGAGCTGATCCCGCCATTCCAAAACTGACCCATCTGGCGTTCCAACACTGACCCACCCCCTTGCCGCTCGGCTCCGTCAGGAGCCGGGCGTCCGCCGGGAGGGTGCTCATATGGAAGAGGCCGTCGTCGTCCGCCGCCGGGTGCTCGTGGACCACCACTCGATCCGCCGAGTCGCCCGCGAGATGGGAATCTCGCGCAACACGGTCCGTCGATCCAAGGAAGAACAACCGAGGATTTCGCGGTGGAGGTCGCGTGGGAACCCGGCTCGGTGGGCGGAGAGGGGCGGGCGAGAAGTGGGGGCGGAGGAAGGCCACCGGCTCGGCTGGGCGGAGGGTTGAGCCGTGCGGGCGGGTTATGAGGCCGACAGGAGTCTCGAGGCTTGGACTGCACTCACCAGAGGTGGCGGCCGGGCGAAGGGGAGCGGCCTGGAGGGCAGCCGCAGGTGCTCGAGGATGGCCCGAGCCGTCGAGGAAGTCGTCGCTGCTTCCCCATTTGTTGAAGGGAAGGGGCGTCCGAGATTTCGGATGGACGTCAGGGCGTGTGAGCTCGGAAGGACTCCGCCATCGCGGTGAGGCCTGCGTGGCCCTCGTTGCCCTCGTCGCTGGTCACCAGCCGCCTGTCTAGGGCGGCGATGTGCTCCTCGCAGAAAGCCCGGAAGCTGGTGGACCATCGGTCCTTGTCGCCGTCCGTTGCCGCCCGCCAGCGGTCGACCCGCGCGGCGGAGCGTCGCATCCTGAAGAGCACCGTTCCCCGGTCGCTCACCCCGAACTCGGGACATGGGTACCGGTCAGAGTCGGACAGCGGGACCTGGCCGCCAGCCAGCGCGTCGCGCACGACGCCGCGGCGGAAGAGGTTGCCGGTCTGGAGCAGGCCACGGGCCGCATCCTGCAGCTCGCCCTCGGTGAGCGGCCGGATGTCCGGTGCCTTCCGCTCCTCGGCCAGGCCCTCCAGCTCGGCGTCCGGGTCTCGACCGCGCTGCGGCGGGTCCGGAGCGGCGAGGGTGCGCTTCCATGGCAGGGGACGCGGGTCGGGGCTGCTCTTCGCGCACGCCTGATCGCGGAACGCCTCGACCGTGAGCTGGGCCTCGGCCGCCGTGTCGAAGAGCGGCTCGAAGTAGATGACGAGGTCGCCGCGCTGCGGCCCCTCGCTCTCGGGAAACTCGGCGAACTTCGACTCCCTGGACTGGGGCATGAAGACGAACGCCTTCCGCGTCCGGAGCCCCTGCGCCTCCTCGACGAGGGCAAGGCGGGTGTGCAGCTTCTCTAAGCTCGGGAGGAGGGCCTTCCGTCGGCGAGATGGACGCCGGGCCGCCTTCACCCGTCCACCCGCTCGATGATCTGGCCTTCCACCTCGGCCAGGCGTTGGTCCAGGTCATCGTGCTCGAGCTCCCGGCGCACCTTCACCAGCGCCGTCAGCTTCGCCGCCTCGTTTACGGAGATCTCCCCGGCCCCGAGTGCCTTCTCCACCCGGCGAGCCAGGCGCCGTGCGCTCCGGACCCGCTCGATGGGGCCGAGGACAGCACCGGCCGTGCGCTCGGAGAGCATCCGAAGCGCCTCCAGGTTGCCGTCATCGGCGAGCTCCAGGAGCTTCATGTCAAGCCGCCGCTAGGCCATCGCGCGCCGGCCCGGCCATCTCCTCCTCGAGCGCCGACCGCTGCGCGTCGATCCTCGCGGCCGCCGCGCTCGAGGGATCGAGCGGAGCATACTCCTCGCCTCCGCCGTACACCTTTCTGAGAACCCCCATCTCGCCGCTCCCCGCGTGACCAGGCCCGCCGATACGGAACCCGCACACGCGATCCTAAGGGGAGGCGGCCCGGCCACCCTCGTTAGCCTCCGCCACCGCTGCTGCGGTGCCGGACCCGAGATGCAAGCCCGCCACCGGGCCGGCTCGTCATCAAGAGCCCCGCGCTCCCAATGGCGAAAAGACGACTCCCCTGAATGTGCATGGGCTCCAAAGTCGTCCAAGCTTTCGAATGTGTATCTTCCGGGCGTGTGAGGCCGGGACGTCCCGCGACCTACCTACGAGGGGAAACGGGCCGCTTTCGGGGCCACCCTTCGCCCATCGCGCTTGGAAAAGAAGGGACGGCCCTGCTGGAGGACCAAGGCCGGGCCGTCCAGGGCCTCCGGCGAGGGAAGGGAAGCCGCCTTGGAGGAATCGCCGGCGCACCGGTAGGGCGAGCGGCCTAGCCCCCCGGGAGAAAGCTGGACCGCTCGAGCGGCACGCAACGGCCGGGCCGCAAATCGCGAACACCTTGCGAGCTAGAGTCGTTTCCGCGCGACAGGCCCTT
>RPRB01000170.1 GCA_003818285.1 Myxococcaceae bacterium | reverse complement strand
TCCGCGGTGACCTCGCCACCCGCGTCGACCGGATGCGGCGAGCCTGTCGCGCCGCAGCCCAGGTGCTCCAGGAGCTCGGCGGGCGCGTCGCCCCGGGCATCACCACCGACGCGCTCGACGCCATCGCCCACGCCGCGTACCTCGCCCGCGGCGGCTACCCGAGCACGCTCGGGTACCACGGCTTCCAGAAGAGCATGTGCACCAGCGTCAACGAGGTGGTGGTGCACGGCATCCCCGACGACCGTCCGCTCGAGGCCGGCGACATCGTCAACTGCGACGTCACCATCTACCTCGAGGGCATGCACGGCGACTGCTCCGCCACCTTCCCCGTCGGCGAGGTCGACGAGGCCGCGCGGAAGCTCATCCGGGTCACCGAGGAGTCCCTGATGAAGGGCATCGAGGCGGTGAAGCCCGGACGTCAGGTCCGCGCCATCGGCCAGGCCATCGCCGCCCACGCCGCCGCGAACGGCCTCGGCGTCGTCCGCAACTACTGCGGGCACGGCATCGGGGAGATCTTCCACACCGATCTCCAGATCCCCCACTTCGACGACCCCTCGGCGACCACCCTCCTGGAGGAGGGGATGATCTTCACCATCGAGCCCATGCTCACCGAAGGGAGCTGGGGCGTGAAGCACTGGAACGACGGCTGGACCGCCGTCACCGCCGACGGCCTGCGCTCCGCCCAGATGGAGCACACCGTCCTCGTCACCCGCGACGGGGCGGAGATCCTCACCCTCCCCTGACCGACCGGTCGGCATCCTTCCTGGACCGGGGCGCGGAGGCCACCCCACGACACTCCGCGGCCCGGAGGCCTCGCCATCGCCCGGGTCCGTCGACAGCTTGCGCCCGCCCGCCGGACGATTGCGGGTCGGGGGTGGCCTCCGTCACGGCCCACCGGTATATGGGCCCGCCGAGATTGGGTCGCCCGGGCGTCCCGAGGAGAGCCGATGCCGTTCGACATCCAGGTGACGCGGACCCGAGAGCCGAAGCCCCGCCCCCCCGCCGGAGACCTCGGCTTCGGGCGCTTCTACAGCGACCATCTCTTCCTCGCCGACCACGAGGGCCGCGGCTGGCAGAACCCCCGCATCGTCCCCCACGGCCCGATCCCGCTCGACCCGGCCGCCAGCGCGCTGCAGTACGCGCAGGCGATGTTCGAGGGGATGAAGGCCGTCCCCGGCGAGCGTGGCCCCCTGCTCTTCCGTCCCCAGATGCACATTCGCCGCTTCAACGTCTCGGCGCGCCGGCTGTGCATGCCCGAGGTGCCGGAGGAGGACTTCCTGCACGCCCTCCGCGCGCTGGTGCGCGAGGACGCCTCGTGGGTTCCCACCGAGCCCGGCGCGTCGCTGTACGTCCGCCCGACGATGATCGGCACCGAGGCGTACCTGGGTGTCCGCCCCTCCCGGAAGTACCTCCTCTACGTGCTGACCTCGCCGGTGGGGAACTACTTCGGGCCCCGCCCCACCCCGCTGCGGCTGTGGGTGGAGACCGAGCACGTGCGCGCCGCCCGCGGAGGCATCGGAGCGGCCAAGGCCGGTGCCAACTACGTCGCCGGCATGGCCGCCGCCGAGCGAGCCAAGAAGGCAGGCTTCCACCAGGTCATCTGGCTCGACCAGAACCACCAGCACGTCGAGGAGGCGGGGACGATGAACGTCTTCTTCCGCATCGGCGACACGGTGGTCACGCCTCCCCTCGAGGACTCGCTCCTCGCCGGGGTGACCCGCGACTCGGTCCTCCACCTCCTCCGGGAGTGGAAGGTGAAGGTCCAGGAGCGCCCGGTGAGCATCGCCGAGGTCGCGGAAGCCTCCGCCCGCGGCGAGCTGAAGGAGGCCTTCGGCACCGGCACTGCCGCCACCGTCTCCGCCATCGGCGAGCTGCAGTGGGGCGAGAAGGTGATGCGGCTCGGAGACGCGCGCGGCGAGATCGCCGAGCGGCTCTACCGCACCATGATGGAGCTCTTTGGCTCGCGGCGCCCGGATCGGCGCGGGTGGCTGGTCCCGGTCGATCCGTCGTAGAGCTCCATCCGCTGCAGCGGCGGAGCGTACAGGTGCAAGCTCACCGCCCGGACCCGTCCGGCGTGCTCCACGTGGTGGATGGTGTGCGGCTGCTCGTGGAAGACGCTTCCCGGGCCGTGCTTCCGGCGCTCGGCCTTGAGCACCTGGCCGCCCGGGGCGAGGCGGTACTCCACCTCGACCAGGCTCCCCTCGAGCACGCAGGTCACCCCGAAGCTCTCCGCGTGGCCGTGCCGCGCGGTGCGCTGTCTCGGGAGCCAGCCGACGAGGAGCGCCTCCCAGGCCGGCGAGCGGTGGAGGATCGTCCGGGTGTAACCCTGGTCACTGAAGCAGGCCTTCGCGGCGAGCTCCTCGACCTCCAGCGCATCGGGCCAGCCGGCGGCGAGCGCACCGAGCTCCTCCGGCCTCATCCGGGATGGCGGCAAGCTCCCGAGGAGCCTCTGCAGTTCGAGGAGCGACATGTCGAGCTGCCACCGTGGGGCGGACGAGCCTCCGATGGAAGCACGCTTCCGCTAGGGTCGTCCACCTCATGACGGACGGTGTGGTCATCCTCGGCGGTGGCGCGAGCGGCACGCTCACCGCGGTCGCGCTCTCCGCCCTGCCGGACGTCGGCCCGCTCACGCTGGTGGACGGAGCCGGCGCCTTCGCCCGGGGCGTCGCCTACTCGACGGAGGAGCCACGCCACCTCCTCAACGTCCCCGCCGGTCGGATGAGCGCGCTTCCGGACCAGCCGTCGCATCTCCTGGAGTGGCTCGCCGTTCGGGGCGAGACACCGGACCCCGAAGCGTTCCTTCAGCGGCGGCTCTATGGCGCGTACCTCGGCGAGCTGCTCGGAGCGACCGGCTCCCGGGTCCAGCAAGTGGTCGACCACGCCGTGGCCCTCGCACCCGACGGACCGGGGCTGCGCGTGGACCTCGCCGGCCGGCCCTCGCTCCGGGCCAGGGCCGCGGTGCTCGCGCTCGGCAACTTCCCGCCCGAGCTACCTCCCGGCTGGACCGCGCTGCCGTCTCGCCTGGCCTGGCGCACCCCCTGGGCCTCGCCCGAGGACTGGCCGGCGCCCGAGGCCGAGGTGCTCCTCCTCGGCGCCGGGCTCACCGCAGTGGACGTCGTGCTCTCGCTCCTCGCCCGCGGACACCGCGGCCGCATCCATCTCCTCTCGCGGCGCGGCCTGCTCCCCGCCACCCATCCCCCGCGGATGCTCGCAGCCGTGCCGCTCGGCCCCCGGACGCCGCGGCTCCGCGCGCTCCTCCGCATGTTCCGTGAGACGGCGAGGAGGGAGGACTCGCGGGCGGTGCTGGACACGCTCCGGCCCGAGCTCGGGGCGCTCTGGCGCGGGCTCACCCACCCCGAGCAGCGGCGCTTCCTCCGGCACCTCCGGCCCTGGTTCGACGTGGTTCGCCACCGGCTTCCTCCCGAGGTGGGCGCGCGCATCGGGGCGCTCGAGGCCGAGGGCCGGCTGGTCCGCCACGCCGGGCGGGTGGTGTCCATCGCCGAGCAGGACGGACGCGTGGCGCTTCGCTACCGGCCGAGGCGAGCGCGGACGCTCGCGGTCCTCGCAGTGGACGTGGCGGTCCCCACCACCGGACCGGCGATGGACGTGCGCGCGCTGGACGATCCTCTCGTCCGCTCGCTCCTCGACTCGGGCCAGGCCCGCCCGGGGCCGCACGGTCTCGGGTTCGCCACCGCGGCCGACGGCGCGGTGCTCGGTCCCTTGCGGGACCGGCTCTGGACCCTCGGTGGGCTGCGGCGGGGGGACCTCTGGGAGGCGACGGCCATCCCCGAGATCCGCATGCAGGCCCGCGAGGTGGCCGAGGCGCTCGCCGGCCAGCTCAGGACGGCAGGTGCTGGATGAGGTCCCAGACCAGCGCGGTGCTGAGCGCGTCGAAGGCGAGCGCCACCAGCAGCGCCACGAGGGCGACGTCCATCACGGGAGGGCGATTGTCCGACATCACGACACCTCGATGCGTCGGGACCCGGGATTTGCAAGCCCGGTTCCAGCTCACGACCCCGAGCAATTCCGGCCAGCTGCCCGAACGCGTCACGACGTCCTGATCACGTCCTTGCATCCTCTGCATTGCAGGGCGTGACAGGGCGCCCACGGTCGGATCAACCCGGGACCTCGGGAGAGGTTGCGCGAGCGGGTGTCCACGTGACGGCTCGGGGGATGGAATCGGGTGGCGCGAGCCCGGGGGGTGGGGCATTCCACGGACCCCGCCCGTGCCCGCGCTCCCCCGACGCCTCGTTCCCATCTTCGCGGTCGCGGCGGGCGCGGCGGCCGCCAACCTCTATTACGCCCAGCCACTGCTCGTGGATCTGCAGGCGGACTTCCACGCCGGCCCCGGGGAGGCGGGCTGGGTGCCCACGCTCGCGCAGGTGGGCTACGCGCTGGGGATGTTACTGGTGGTGCCGCTCGGTGACGTGGTCGCGCGGCGACCGCTGATCCTCCGGCTGACCGCGCTCACTGCCCTCCTCCTCGCCGCCGCCCCGTTCTCTCCGTCGCTCGCGGTGCTCGCCGGCCTCCACCTCTTCATCGGGCTGTGCACCTGCGTGCCGCAGCTGCTCGTGCCCCTCGCTGCGGACCTCGCGCCCCCCGAGGAGCGGGGGCGGGTGGTGGGCACGGTGATGAGCGGGCTCCTGGTGGGCATCCTCCTCTCCCGGACCTTCTCCGGAGTCGTGGGCGAGAGCGCCGGGTGGCACGCCGTCTTCTGGGCCGGAGCGGGGATGACCGCGCTGATGTGGCTGCTCCTCCGGACGAGCCTTCCGGACGAGCCACCCCGGCCGAGCGTTCCCTACGGGGAGCTGCTGCGCTCCTGCTTCACGCTCGTCCGCCGATACCCGGATCTCCGGCTGCACTCCGCGCTCGGCGGGCTCGCCTTCGCGGCCTTCACGACCTTCTGGGTGACCCTGGTGCTGCATCTCTCCCGGCTTCCGGGGGGATATGGCGCGCGAGCGGCGGGGCTCTACGGCGTCATCGGCGTCGTCGGGGCCATCGCCGCCCCGGTGGTGGGCCGGGTCGCCGACGCGCACGGCGGACGGGTGATCAACGCGGTGGGCTGCGCGTGCATCGTCCTCAGCTTCGGTCTCCTCTGGATCGGGCGAAGCTCGCTGCTCCTGATCGGCCTCGCGGTGGTGGCGCTCGATTTCGGCACCCAGGCCAGTCACATCAACAACCAGGCGCGGATCTTCGCGCTCGATCCCGCGGCGCGCAGCAGGCTGAATACCGTGTACATGGTCAACTACTTCACCGGCGGGGCACTCGGTTCGCTCGCCGGCACGTGGGCCTGGGTGCACGCCGGCTGGGCCGGCGTCTGCGCCACCGGCGCCGGACTTTCAGCACTTGCGTTGCTCCTCCTCGCCGCCCGCCGCCTGACTGAACGGGCGGCCACCCCGCGCCACACATCCGTCACCTGAGTGTCACACCGGATGTCTGACTCCCTGACAAATCTGCGCCGGCACGCCCGCCGGAGGTCTGCATGGCCTGTCATCCCCGACTCGCGGTTCCCGTCGGTCCCGAGGACCACGTGCTCGGGAGCCCCGAGGCCCAGCTGACGCTGGTCATGTACGGCGACTACACCTGTCCGTACACGCGCCGGGCGTCGGCGTTCGTGGACGTGGCGCGGCGGAAGCTGGGGCGGAGGATGCGCTACGCCTTCCGGCATTTCCCGAGGGAGGAGCTGCATCCCGAAGCGACCCTGCTGGCCGAGGCGGCGCACGCTGCGGCCGCCCAGCGGAAGTTCTGGGAGATGCACGAGGCCCTGCTCCGGACGGACGAGCCGGTCGACCCCGCGGAGATCGCCGCGCACCTCGGCCTGGACATCGAGGGCTTCGCCACCGAGCTGCAGGCGCGCACCCATCGCGCGCAGGTGGCGCGGGAGGTGGACGGGGGCGTCCGCAGCGGTGTGACCGGGACGCCCACGCTGTTCATCAACGGCAAGCGCCACATGGGCACCTGGGAGAGTGGCTCGCTCCTCCGGGCGCTGGGCGGAGCCCCGGCGATGGCCCGCTCGGCGCATCTCTAGGAGCGCTCGCTCCGGGACCAGCGATGGGGCGACTGGACGGGAAGGTGGCGCTCGTGACCGGTGGTGGCTCGGGCCTGGGGCGTGCCATCGCCGTTCGCTACGTGGCCGAGGGCGCGCGGGTGCTGGTGACCGACGTGAACCTCGCCGGCTGCGAGGAGACGCTCGCGGCGATGCCGGAGTCCTTCCGTTCCCGCGCGGTCGCTCGCCGGGTGGACGTCTCCCGCGAGCCGGAGGTGGAGGCCGCCGTCGCCGACGCGGTCGAGCGCTGGGGTGGCCTCGACGTGATGGTGGCCAACGCGGGCATCGGCGCTCCGGGCTTCCTCGCCGACCTCCCGCTCGAGGACTGGCAGCGAGTCCTGGACGTGAACCTCACCGGGGTCTTCCTCTGCGCGCGGCACGCCGTCCGGGCGATGCGTGAGCGAGACCGGGGCGGAAGCATCGTGGTGATGTCCAGCGTGGCGGGGCTCCACGGGGCCGCGATGCTCGGCGCGTACGGGCCGACCAAGGCCGCGGTGCTGCAGCTGGTGCAGACGCTGGCGCTCGAGGGCGCGCCCAGCCGGATCCGGGCCAACGCGCTGTGCCCGGTGTGGACCGAGTCGCCGATGGTCGACGCCTTCGTTCAGGGGCTGGGCATGACCCGCGAGCAGGGGGAGAAGGTGCTGACCCGGGACATCCCGCTCCGGCGCCTGGGCAAGCCGGACGACGTGGCCTGGGCGGCGGTGTACCTGGGCTCCGACGAGTCGACGTTCGTGACCGGGGTGGCCCTGCCCATCGATGGAGGGCACATGGCGGGCCGCCTCCCGTAGTAAGCAGGCGGTTCATGCTCAGGCTCGCCCTTCCGCTCGCCCTGTCCTGTCTGTTCGCCTGCGCCCATGGAAAGGGGCTGTCTCGCGAGGAGGCCCAGGCGAGGTTCTCGAAGCTCGTCACGGACTACTTCGACGAGGCATTCGCCTTCGAGCCCACCGCCGGCACGGTGAACGGCTTCCACCAGTACGACCCGAAGCTCGAGGATTTCAGCGCCGCGCGGGTGGCCACCCACGTTCAGAAGCTCCAGGACAGGCTGGACCGGGCGGTGGCGCTGTGGACCGAGCGAGTGGCGCTCCCCTACGACGACCTCATCGACCTCGAGGCGCTCGAGTCCCGCATTCGGGCCGACCTGCTGGAGTGGGAGAAGATGGGGTTCCGCCTGCAGAACCCGATGACCTACTCCCGCATCCCCGGCGAGGGCATCGATGCGCTGCTCAAGCGTGACTTCGCCCCCGCGCCCGAGCGGCTGAAGTCGATCACCGCGCGGCTCCGGGCGGTCCCGGCGGTGTACGCCGCGGGGAAGGCGAACGTGAAGACGCCGCCGAAGGAGTGGACCGATCTGGCGCTGCGGATGGCGAACGGCACGCTCGGCTTCCTCCAGGACTCGGTCGCCCCGTGGGGGAAGCAGGCCGCCGGCGCGGACATCCTGGCGCTGGCCGACTTCAACCGGGCGAGCACCACCGCCTACGCCGCGACGCAGGACTGGATCCACTTCCTGGAGAAGCAGCTCAAGCCGCGGAGCACCGGAAGCTGG
The DNA here is from genome assembly GCA_003818285.1 of Myxococcaceae bacterium. Lineage (GTDB taxonomy): Bacteria > Myxococcota > Myxococcia > Myxococcales > Myxococcaceae > RPRB01. Next base: position 2,698 of record RPRB01000170.1, on the reverse strand, counting down.
GCCATTGGCCCGGCGTTCTTCACGGAGAAGCTCCAGACCGAGGACATGATCTCCGAGCCGCTGGACGCTCTGCTGGCCAAGGGCGAGGCCCAGCTCAAGGCGGACCGCGAGGCGGCGGTCCAGACGGCCCAGCTCATCGACCGGCGGAAGACCGTGGCGCAGGTGGTGGAGGCGATGCAGTCGGACCACCCCTCGGCGAAGGATCTCATCCCCGCCGTGGGCCGCTCGCTGGAGGGGGTGCGGCAGTTCGTGGTCTCGAAGAACCTGGTCTCGTTTCCGTCCGAGGTCCGACCGAAGGTGGAGCCCACGCCGCCCTACGCGCGCAACGGCTCGTTCGCCTCGCTCGATGCGCCGGGGCCCTACGAGACCAAGGCGACCGAGTCCTACTACTACGTCACTCCCGCCGAGGACACCTGGAGCCCGGCGCAGGTCGAGGAGCACCTGCGAGCGTTCAGCACGCCCGTCCTGGCGATCACCGACGTCCACGAGGCCTACCCCGGCCACTTCCTCCAGGCGCTGTGGATGCCGAAGGTGCCGACCAAGGTCCGGAAGCTCCTGGTCGCCGCCTCCAACGTCGAGGGCTGGGCTCACTACACCGAGCAGATGGTGGTCGAGGAGGGCTTCGCCGACACCGACCCACGGATCAAGCTGGCCCAGCTGGAGGAGGCGCTCCTGCGCGACTGCCGCTTCGTGGTGGGTATCCAGCTGCACACCACCACCCTGACGGTCGAGCAGGGGGCGGAGCGTTTCGTGAAGGAGTGCTTCCAGGCTCCGGCCAACGCCTACGAGGAGGCACGACGCGGCACCTACGACCCGACCTACCTCGTGTACACCTACGGGAAGATGCAGATCTACGAGCTGCGACGCGAGTACCTCAGCCAGAAGGGGGGCACGCTCCGCGAGTTCCACGACGCCTTCCTCGCCCAGGGTGGGGTCCCCATTCGGCTGGTCCGGAAGCTTCTCTTCGAGCAGAGGTGAGCCATGCCCGCCCTGACCTCCATCCGGTTCGCGCCCTGGCTGCTGCAGGCGTTGCCCACCGCGTTCCTGGCGATCCTCTTCCTCCAGTCGGGCATCGACAAGATCATCGACTTCCGCGGCAACCAGGGCTACCTGACGCAGCACTTCGGGCGCAGCCCGCTGCGCGGCGTGGTGACGCCGATGCTGGTGACGCTGACCATCATCGAGGTCTCGGCGGGCGTGCTCTGCGCGGTGGGGCTGGTGGAGCTGCTGGTGCTCGGTGTGCCGCGGATCGCCTTCTGGGGCATCACGGTGGCGGCCATCGCTTTCCTGGCGCTGTTCCTCGGCCAGCGCATCGCCAAGGACTACACGGGCGCGGCGGTGCTGCCTGCGTACTTCCTGGTGGCGCTGGTGGGCCTCTGGATGACGGGGAGAGGCATCCGCTGAGCGCCCCCGGGCCGAGCGTCCGGCTCCGGGTGCTGCCGGGCCGGCTCGCGGTGGCGCGGCTGCCGGGCACGTCCGCCGTGCCGGCGTGGGCTGATGGGCCGGGGCTGGTGTCCATCACCCGCCGCGAGGGCGAACTGAGCATCGCCTGCGCCGAGGCGCGCGTGCCGCCGGACGTCCGGGCCGAACGCGGCTGGCGGGCGCTGGAGGTGGAGGGCCCGATCGACTTCCAGGTCGTGGGTCTGATGCACGCGCTGACCGGGCCGCTGGCTCGCGCGGGCATCTCGGTGTTCACCGTCGCGACCTTCGACACCGACGTCCTGCTCGTCCGGGAGCAGACACTCGACCGGGCGGTGGAGGCGCTCCGGGCGGCCGGGTATCCGGTGGACGAGCCGCGCGGCGCTTGACGGGGACCGGCCCCTCCCCGACCTTCGAGTGGAGGCCCTGGGATGCGCACCCTCTTCCTTCCCCATGCCGAGGTGGTCCAGCGGCTCGACGCGCTGTCGCTGCTCGCGCCGATGCGGGAGGGGTTCATCGCGCACTCCCGGGGTCGGACCGCGCCGGGGCTGGTGCGCGCCACCTCGTTGCCCGGGCAGGGCATCGCACGGCTGACCGGGGTGGGCCTGGTTCCCGACCTGCCGGCGTACTCGGTGTCGAGCGCGGCCACGGATGCGGAGGGCGTGGAGCACGCGACGCTGCTCCTCCACGACCTCGGAACGGGGAAGCTCCTCGCCTGCCTGGAGGCGGTGCACCTCCGGGCGGTGGCCCTGGCGCTCGGCATCGCCATCGCCGCCGACGTGCTGGCCCGACCCGAGGCGTCGCGGGTGGCGGTGCTGGGAACCAGCGACGGGACCCTGCGTCTCTTGAAGATGCTCCGGCTGGTGCGGTCGCTGCGGCAGATCCGCATCCTCGAGCCGCGCCCCGAGCGGGCGGAGCAGGTGGCGGGCCGGGCTTACCGGGAGCTGTCGTTGCCGGTCAGGGTGTCGCGGGACGTGGGGGACGCGGTGCAGGATGCGGAGCTGGTGCTGGTGACCGCCGGCGCTCCGGGCGCGGCGCCGCTGGAGACGGTGCCCGAGGGCTGTCACGTGGCGGTGGTGGACCCGGCGCTACGGAACGCGGTGCCGGCGGCGGAGCTGCTCACGCCTGCGCTCCGGCGGCGCGCGCGGGTGGTGGTGGACGACCGGAGCATCGCCCGAGAGGCGGGCTGGGCGGACGGGGAGATCGACGCCGAGCTGGGAGAGGTGCTCTGCCAGCCGGCGGCGAGGACGGCGAGCGAGGTCACCGTTCACGCGACGGT
>RPRB01000169.1 GCA_003818285.1 Myxococcaceae bacterium | reverse complement strand
GGGAGCGGGGGCGCCCGAAGAGGAGAGGACGGTGAGCACGGACAGGAGAAGCGCGGGCACGTTGGACATGGGCAGGAACTCCGGAAGGGGGTGCTGGGGCCTGAAACGCAGGAGGGGCTCCCCGGGATCTGCTCCCCTCGTGTTCGCGCTCGCGTGGGGCGGCCGGGCCGGGTAGCGTCCCCGGCGAGGAGGGTGCGCGCATGATGCGGTGGGTGCTCGCAGGTCTCTGTGTGCTGGGAGTCGGGGGGCTCGTCGCCGCCCACGCCCAGCAGAAGAAAGGCGCTCCCCCCGATCCAGTGCTGATGCCGGCGGAGCGCATCCCCTCCGAGAGCGAGGCCAAGCTAACCGACCGCATGAAGCGGCACGGGGCCGACCTGATCGAGCTCACCCATGCAGTGACGGTGCTCGACCGGAAGGCCATCGCCCAGACCGCGGATCGCATCCGCCTGGACACGGCCTTCACGCTCAGGGTGGACGGAGGCGTGGTGCTGGACCCCAAGTTCCAGCAGCTCGACCAGCAACTGCGTGAGCGCGTCACCGAGCTGGCCACCGCCGCGAGGAGCTACGACGACGCGGCGCTCGCCCCGGCCTTCGGCCACACGATGGAGACGTGCGTGCGGTGCCACGTCTCCTATCTCAAGCGCGGAACGAAGCCCCGCTAGTCGCGAGCTGCTCCGGCGCCGGGCTGCCATTCGGTGGCGGAACGCGATAGGTCTCGGTGGACCGTGCGCAGACTCGCGGCGCTCCTCGCCCTCCTCGCCTCCCTCGCTGCCGCCGCAGAACCCTCGCTGGAGCTCGTCCCCGCACGGGTGAAGCCCGGCGACCCGGTGCTCGTGGTGGTGCGCGGGACGGAGGAGCTTCCCGAGGGAACGGTGGGCGCGCTAGCCGCCGCGTTCTATCGCCAGGGCGACCACGCCGAGGCGCTGGTGGGCATTCCGGTCGAGGAGGAGCCGGGACGCCTCCAGATCAGAGTCACCGCGGGCGCGGTCTCGCTCGGTGCGCCTCTGGAGATCGTCCCCCCGGAGTTCCCGGAGCGGAAGCTCACCGTGGCGAGCAAGTTCGTGAAGATCCCGCCCTCGGCGAGAGCGCGGATCAAGGCCGACCAGGTGGCGTTCCAGAAGGTGTGGGCGACCCCGCTTCGCCCTCGGGCGTTCGCCGACAACTTCGAGAAGCCGCGCGAGGCGGAGATCACCGCCCGCTTCGGCGACAAGCGCACCCTGAACGAGAAGAAGACCAGCCAGCACTTCGGCCTGGACCTCGAAGGGGCGACGGGCGACGAGATCCGCGCCGCCAACGACGGGCGGGTGGTGATGGTGCGCGACTGCTACACCTCGGGGAACACGGTGCTGCTGGAGCACGGCGCGGGGCTCATCACCGCCTACTTCCACCTCTCGAAGTTCCTGGTGAAGAGGGGCCAGGAGGTGCGGCGGGGCCAGCTGCTGGGGCTGGTGGGAAAGACCGGACGGGTGACCGGGCCGCACCTGCACTTCGGCGCGCACATCGGAACCCTGTGGGTGAATCCGCAGGCGCTGCTCGCCCTGCCCTTCCCGGGCGCCGCCTCGCCGCCGGCCACCTTCCCGCCGCCGGAGGCGCCGGATGGAGGGACTCCAGGGGCAGATGCCGGTGTGCGTTCCTCCGAGCCTGCGGCAGTCCCGCCGCGCGACCGGATGCCGGGGGACGGCGGAGTGGGCACCGCCTCGGAGACCCCGGCGCGCTGAGAGTTCCGGAGCGGCGGCGCCGGGAGGGGCGCCTCGCGCCAGGCCGCGGCGCCTCGAGCGACTCAGCCGGTCGAGCGCGATGCACGCCGCGTTCGCGAGGTGCAACTCGAGCTGGACACCATCGGGGACCGCTCCATCGGCAACCTCCTCCAACGCTCAGAGGCAATAGCAACAACTTCGACCAGGAGTGCGGAACGACGTCAGCGAACTACTGAAGGTCTCGTCGGTCGTGTTCACTGCCATTCGGAGTCCTTGCTTTAGCCTCTGAGCGTTCGCCTCGGGTGCCCGGACTGGCGCGGTCGGCGATCAGCCCTCCGGGCGCCCGGAGCGAGCTCGGCCCCGGCCCACCCTCACCGAGGAGCTGACCACCCGCGCCTCGACGGTCGCGCTGAGGGGCTCCCCGCACACGTTCCGCAACACTGCGCCCATCGGCGCTTCGCGTCCGGGCGACAGAACTGCGCTCCATGAACCGATCCACACGTTTGCTCGGAGCAATCCTCTCGTTCCTCATCGCCCCCCTCGCGCTGGCCCAGGAGCACGCGCCGCCTGCTCCCCCCCAGGAGGCAGTGGCCGCCTGCGCCGGACGCGAGGCCGGGGCGTCCTGCGCCTTCCAGCACGACGGACGGAGCGTCGCCGGGAGCTGCCTCGCGATGTCCGGAGGCACGCTCGTCGCCTGTGCCCCGCTGCACCTGCGACGAGGGCCGCCGCCCGAGGCGCTGGAGGCCTGCAGGGGCCAGCAGGACGGCGCCAGCTGTCAGTTCACCGCGCCCCGAGGGGAGACGATCGCCGGCGTGTGCCGGAGTGGACCGCGCGGTGAGCCGGCGGCGTGCGCGCCGAAGGATTTGCCCCCGCCTTCGGGCGCGGGAGGGAGCGGCGGATGAGGCGAGGGCATGACCACGCCGCATCGCTTCCCCGTGATCTCGACACGCTCCTCCGCCGGGCCCGGCGCCGCGACGTCCTGCGGCTGCTCGGCGCGGCGAGCCTCTTCCCGCTCCTCGGGTGTGGCCCCGGCGCCGAGGCGCTGGGATCGACGGGCACCGACGGAGGGTCCGCCTCGTCCTCCGGCACCGATGGTGGGACGGCCGGGGGAAGCTGCGCCAGCGTTCCCGCGGAGACCGCCGGTCCGTACCCCGGTGATGGGTCGAACGGCCCGAACGCGCTCGCGCTCTCCGGCATCGTCCGGAGCGACATCCGGGCGAGCCTCGGCGGCTCGAGCGCGGTGGCGGCCGGGGTCCCGCTCACCATCGCCCTCACGCTGGTGGACCCGGCCTCGTCGTGCGCGCCGGTGGTCGGAGCCGCGGTGTACCTCTGGCACTGCGACGCCCTCGGCCGGTACTCGCTCTACTCATCCGGCGTCACCGGCGAGAGCTGGCTCCGGGGCGTGCAGGCCACCGACGCCTCGGGGCAGGTGCGCTTCACCACCATCTTCCCGGGCTGCTACAGCGGGCGCTGGCCGCACGCTCACTTCGAGATCTACCCGTCGCTCGCCGCAGCGACCTCCAGCGCGAACAAGCGCGTGACATCACAGCTCGCGTTCCCGCAGGCCAGCTGCGCCGAGGTCTACGCCACGAGCGGATACACCGGGAGCGCCACGAATCTGGTGGCGGTGAGCCTGGCAACCGACAACGTCTTCTCCGATGGCGCGACGCTGGAGACCCCCACGGTGACCGGGAGCGTCAATGGCGGATACGAGGCGGTGCTCACGGTCGCCGCCGCGGGAATACGCTGAACAGGTCTGCTGAATCAGGTTCGGTAAGTCAGAATCACCCTGCCGGCCTTGGTCGACTCCGCCGAGACGAGCTCCAGCGACAGCCGCCTGTCGATGCCCGCGAAGATCGCCTTGCCCCCGCCCAGAACGATGGGATCGACGATCAGCCGGAGCTCGTCGACCAAGCCCTCGTTCAGAAGGCTCCTGACGGGGGTTGGGCCGCCGGCCCTTCAGGGTTCGCAGGGCCGCGACTTCCGCTCACCAGGCCTGCGGGAGCGACAGCGCCTTCCGGGCCTCGTCGGGGCTCATCGGCTCGCGGCCCACGTCGCGCGCCATGCGGACAGCCTTCTCCACCAGCGGCCCGTTGCCCTTCGCCATCTCGGTGCCGGCCGCGTCCAGGTAGAAGTTGTCCTCGAGGCCCACGCGGACGTTGCCCCCCAGAGCGAGCGCCGCTCCCACCAGTCGCCACTGGCCCCGGCCGATGCCGATGATCTCCCAGGTGTCCTCGCGCCCGATCGACCGGGCCATCGCGGCCAAAGTCTCCGCCGAGGGCGGCGCGCCGCCGAGGACGCCGAGGATGAAGCTGTACTGGAGCGGCCGCTTCAGCGTGCCCATCCGGAGGAGCGGCTCGGCGTTGGCCACGTGCCCGAGATCGAAGCACTCCAGCTCGGGCTTCACTCCGCCCTCGCGCATCGCATGGACCGCGAGGAGGATGTCCCCGAACGGGTTGGGGAAGACCATGTCGAAGACGAACGCCTTCCGCTTCTCGGAGTACTTGGCGTAGTTCATCGACCCCATGTTGAGCGCCGCGATCTCCGGCCGGGTCTTCGACACGTAGGAGAGCCGCTCGCTCTTCTCCGCCTCCGTGTCGGCGCCCATGTTGAAGCCGCCGGTGGAGAAGTTGACGATGATCGGCGACCGCGCCTGCACCTCGCGCTTGATCTCCGCGTAGGTGTCGGCGGACCAGGTGGGACCGCCATCCGGTGCTCGCCCGTGGATGTGCACCACCGCCGCGCCCGCCTCGTAGGCCCGCCGGGCCTCCTCGCCGATCTCCGCCGGCGTGTAGGGGAGGTACTGGCACTGCTCGCGGGTGGCGAGCACGCCGGTGAGCGCGGCGGTGACGATCACCCGGTCCTGCACGAGTGCCATGGCTAGCGGTCCTTCCAGCGGGGTGGGCGGCGCTCGAGGAAGGCCGCGATGCCCTCCGCGGCGTCCTCGGCCCCGAGATTGAGCGAGAGCTGCCCGGCGAGGAAGTCCATCGCCTGCGGCAGCGACATGTCCTCCGCGTCCCGGAACGAGGACTTGCCGAGGGCGAGGATGGCGCGGCTCTTCCCCGCGACCTTCGAGGCGAGCGCGCGAGTGGCGGCATCGAGCTCGGCCCTGGGCACAACGCGGTTCACCAACCCCCAGCGGAGGGCGTCCTCGGCCTTCAGCCGGTCACCGGTGAGGAGCAGCTCCAGGGCGCGCTTGCGGCCCACGTGCCGCTGGAGCCAGGCCAGCACCATCATCGGGAAGAGGCCCACGTCGATCTCTGGCGTCCCCAGGTCCGCCGAGTCCACCGCCACCGCGAGATCGCAGGCCAGGACCAGGCCCAGCCCGCCGCCGAGGGCGTGCCCGTTGACCCGGGCGACGGTCGGCAGTGGAGAGCCGGCGAGCGCCTCCAGCAGCGCCCCGTACTCGCGGCGAAGCGCATGACCGGCGAGGAAGCCGCCCTCGGGCTGAGCCTGGACCGGCGGCGCTGGTGCGGCGGGCAGCGCCCCCAGGTCCCCCCCGGCGGAGAAGACCCGGTCCCCGGCTCCGGTGAGCACCACCACCCGGACGGCCGGATCCGCCTCCGCGCGGGCGAGCGCGGCACGGAGCGCCTGCACCACCTCGGGCGAGAGCGCGTTCCGCGCCCCCGGCCGGTCGATGGTCAGGAGCGCTTGACCGTCTTCAACCTGGGAGCGGACCGGTCCTTCTTCCATCGTCCGTCCTCCGGGGTGGCTCGAGCGCCGTCGAGGAACAGGGAGGTGAGCTGCTCCTGGGCGTGGGCGAGGAGGCCGGACTCACGCGGGTCGAGGAGACCCATCACGAACCCGGTGAGGCTCATCTCCACCGACCCGAAGAGCATCGCCGCGCACAGCGCCGGCTCCAGCCCGGCCCGCAGCTCGCCACGGGCCCGGGCGCGCTCGAACATCCGGGTGATGACTCCGAGCACCTCGGCGAACGCGGTGCGACGGTTGGCCTCCCCGGTGCTCGGGCTCCGGGCGAACTCCAGCACCAGCACCCGGACTCCGCGGGGATCGATGCGGTAGGCCTCGAAGGCTACCTGGGCGATGCGGCGGATCTTCTGCTCCAGGGGAGCGTTCGCCTCCGCCGCGTCGCGGATGCGGGACATGAAGCCGCCCCAGCCGGTCTCGAAGACGAGCTGGAGCAGCTCCTCCTTGTTCTTGAAGTAGTGGTAGACGAGGCCATAGGCGACGCCCGCCTCTCGCGCCACGTCGGCGATCCGGCAGCCGTGGTAGCCCTTTCGCGCGAACACCTCGACCGCGGCCCGGAGGATGGTCTTCCGGCGGTCCTGGTCGCGCGCTTCCGCTGCGGTGCTGGCCTTGGTTCCCGGCACGGGTCTGGCCCCTCGTTGACTCGAAAGTCAGCGCCGGACCCTAGGGGGCAGCATCCGGGCGGTCAAGCGATGGAAACGGGGCGGCGCTCTCAGACGGTGGTGGCCTGGGTGGCGAACATGGCCCGGGCGACGCCCAGGAGCTTCTCCACGTCCCGGCTGTCCAGGTGGCGCGACCGCACGAACTCGGAGATGGGACGGAGGAGCTCCTCCCCGTTGGTTCCCTGGGGCGTGGGCTCGACGAAGAGCTCGGCGAGGCTCACTCCCAGTGCCTCTGCGAGGGAGGCCAGCGTCTCGACGTGCGCGACGCGTTCACCGCGCTCGATCATCGAGAGAAACGACACGCTGATCTTCGCCCGCTCGGCGAGGTCCTCCTGGGTCCAGCGATCTTGGCGCTGGGTGCGGAGGTCCCGAATCCTTCGACCAATACGCTTGCCGATGTCAGACACGGTAGGCCTCGAAGTCTCGATAATCCATGGGGAAAGTCTGGACACGGCCAGGCTTCCCCCGTTTGAACAGCTCCCCACGCGAGCTTCCGCCTTTGACTCAGAGCAAACCTCCTGCAAAGCCGCTCCGTTGTCCAGCGGCACACTCCGGGAACTAGCTGGCTCCGAACGTCCCGAAGTTCTGGATCGTGAGGAGGAAGATGAGGTCCGGAAAGCGCCACTGGAACGTGCTGCGGACGAAGGGACCGGTCCCGGGAGGGTCCTGGATGAACTGCCCGGTGGGGGGAGGCAGCCGGCCGATGACGTCGAGCCGCCAGCAGTTGCACGCCGGGGCGAAGGAGATGCCGAAGTTTTGCTGCCCGAGGACCGAGTAGCGCCCGGTGACCGGCGGCTGTTCCGCCCCGCCCGGGGACGGGATGAGATTCCCGTTGGCGTCCCGCAGGGTCCAGGTGGCGCCCGGGTACAGCGTCCCCGAGTAGGTGAGCCCCAGCCCGAACGCCAGTGTGACGTGCGCCTCGAGGGAGATGGCGCTCTGCCGCTGGCCGTCGCGGAACCCGACGGGAACTGGAGAGCCCACCAGTGCGTCGACGCCCTGGCGCATGTTGCCCGAGCCGCCCCAGCGTCCGAGGTCCGCCGCGGAAATCGCCGCCGCGGGCAGGTTCTGGGAACCGCCGACGTCCCGATCGAAGAACTGAACCGGGACGAAGAGCTGATCGAAGCGCAGGGTGGTTCCAAATCGCGGGATCTGGAACGAGGCGAACGCCGCCCAGAGGCCGGGGGCACTACGCTGGGTGTCGTAGCGGAACGTCACCCCGGTGCTGAAGGGAGCGTAGGCCGCACGGACGCTCACCACCGTATCGGCGAGGCGGTTCTCCTGGCGAAAGTCGAACTCCTGGGCAAGGTCCACCCGGAGCAGCTCCTGCATCACCGCGCCCGTGCGGCGGCTGAGGGTCTGGGTCACCCGTGCGACGCCCTGCCGCAGCGGGGCCTGGAACACCGCACCGTCGAGCTCGTCGTAGAAGCGGTTCTCCACCGGCTGGTTGGGTCCGGCGGGCTGGTTTCCGGGAACGCCTCCCCACTGGCCGGGGATTTCCCGGTACTGGATGCTGGGCTGGACGGCGTGCCGCAGCCCGTTGGCGAAGGTCCGGGAGACCTCGCTCGAGAGAAGGAGGTCTCCCACGACGTATCCGCGCTGGGCGGTGTTGCGAGTCACCTCTCCGACGTAGAAGTCCTGGCGGATCCACACGCTCGGGCGGATGCGAAGCCAGTCCCCCACGCCCCAGCTGCCGGACAGCATCGGGACCAGGTCCACCCGCAGCCGCGCCTCTCGTTCGCCGCATTGCCACACGCGGTCTCCCTGGGTGAGGAGGTCCGAGCGGCCATTCCCCGGACAGACCGCGTTGAGCGCTCCCATCGGATCGACGAGCGTCGGAGGCACCTGGCCGGGCGTGCCGAGCTGGTAGAGGCCGTCCACGCCCTCGTCCCCCGTGTGGCCACTGAACGGCGCGAGCCTGGTGAAGTCGGCGCTGAGCCCCCAGCTGAGGTGTTCCCCGAGGGGCCGCGACGGGAGATCGAGGTGGACGGTGGGGAGCTTCTGGAGCGTTGCCGGACCCCTCAGCCATTCCCCCCGGGTCGCCGCCCCCGAGTTGTCCTGATGGGGATCGAGCGAGGGGAGCGGGTTTCCATTCTGGTCCCGGCCGTAGAGCGCGGTGGGCCACACGTCACCCTCGAATGCCGAGAAGCCGCCCCAGGCGATGTCCTGCCTCGCGGTGACCTCGAAATTCAGGACGCTGTCCGATGTCCGCCGGCTCACCACCGCCGAGCTGCGCAGGTACTGGTTGGCCTGCTGGGCGACGTCGGTGGTGGTGTCCTTCACCAGCCCGGCGTCGGAGACCAGGTTCAGGTCGAGGCGGCCGGACCAGCCTGCGCCGAAGCTCTGGAGCACGGCTCCGTTGAGGCTGCCCCGGAACCCGCGCAGATCGCTGGTGACCGGGGCGCCGTTAACGAGTGACTCGGGGTAGAACGTCAGGAAGCGCGGGTCGCGTACGGGCCGCCGGTCGTTCAGCAGGAACAGCTCGACGTCTCCCCTGGTGTCGCGCGACTGCGCCCACCGCACCTCGGTGTCGAGGCTCGGGCCCTTCACCCCGAGCCCGCTCGCGTAGGGGGCGGGCTCGGTCGTGGAGCCCCAGGTGTATCCGGGCGTGACGGTCAGGTCCCAGTTCGAGGCCAGCGCGAAGTACACCGGCTGCGTCACCTGCCATCCGTTCTGCGCGCTGTGCGCCGGCGTGGTGACCAGCAGCCCCGACTTCTGCGGCTTGAGCGGCACGTCCAGCACCGGGAGCGGGAGGATGGGGACCCCGTAGACGTAGACGACCGGGAGCCAGAGCCAGGCCTGCTCGCCGGGGTGCACGTCCGCCGCCGTGGCCTTGATGCTCCAGTGCGCCTCGAGCGGGTTGCAGTCGCACGGGGTGAAGTCGAGGCCGTTGACCTTGAGATGCCCCTGGCCCGCGCGCTCGACGCGCTCCACGCGGGCGGCGAGTGTCGTGCGGCCGGTCGCCATGAGCTGCTCGGGAGTGGAGGTCTGCAGCAGGACCTCGGGCGCGACGTCCGCCTTCACGAAGAGCCGGCCGTTCTGGAGCTGCAGCCAGTTCCCGTCCAGGTCGAGGGTGAGCCCGTCGGCCACCGCCCCGGCGAGCCCATTGACCGCGTAGCAGTGTCCGGTCGCGGTGACGACGCGCGTGCGCTGGTCGTAGTCGATGCGATCGGCCTGGATGCGCGCGGTGTCGGTCCGCAGCTCCGCCTTCCCCTGGAGGTGGAGGACCTCCCCGTGTCCGTCGGACGTGCCCTGCTCGGCCTGGTAGCGCACGGGCTCGCCCGCCGCCGGGAGCGGCGTGGTCGGAGCCTGGGCCAGCAGGACGAGAACGAGGCCGAGCGGGGTCATCGCGGGGCGTGGGACGCCCCGACCGGCTCAGGGCGCGAACTGCAACGAGACCTCGTTGCCGTCCTGCCGGGCTTGATACTCCACTTTGTCCCGCAAGGTGACGGCGACGCGCACCGTCTTGCCACTCGCTGGACGGGGGGCGATCTGGACCACCGGTCCGCCGAAGTACCGGGTATCGAGCGGCCGGCGGTCGTTGCTGCGCTGGAAGCTGGTGTTCTCCAGCTCCAGCACCACCGTCCGGTCGTCGGCCTGCGAGACGGTGTAGCGCACGGGTTCGCTGGTCCGGACGAAGACCCGGGACTTGTCCGGGGCGAAACCGACCAGGGTCACGGTCTTGCGCCGGTTGCTGACCTCCGCGCCACCGCTGCTGGGCGTGGGTCGCGCGTCTGTCGCCTCGCGAGGCGGCGAGCTCCGGGTGTCCGCCTGCGCGACCACCGTCCGGCTCGGCTCGACCTGTGCTTGCCGCTGGGCCTCGGCTCGCGCCGCCTCCTCCTGCGCCTTCCGCTGCGCCTCGGCCCGCGCCGCCTCCTCCTGGGCCTTCTTCTGCGCCGCGGCATTCGCCGCCGCCACCCTGGCCGCATCCTCCTGCGCCTTCCGCTGCGCGTCGGCCCGCGCCGCCTCGTCTTGCGCCTTCCGCTGTGCCTCGGCGCGCGCGGCCTCCTCCTGGGCCTTCTTCTGCGCCGCGGCATTCGCCGCCGCCACCCGGGCCGCGTCCTCCTGCGCCTTCCGCTGCGCCTCGGCCCGCGCCGCCTCCTCCTGGGCCTTCCGCTGTGCCTCGGCGCGCGCCGCCTCCTCCTGCGCCTTCCGCTGTGTCTCCGCCCGGGCCGCGTCGTCCTGCGCCTTCTTCTGGGCCGCCGCCCGGGCCGCGTCGTCCTGCGCCTTCTTCTGGGCCGCCGC
>RPRB01000168.1 GCA_003818285.1 Myxococcaceae bacterium | reverse complement strand
GAGCCCGAACGGAATGGCGATGCCAAGACCGCTCGTCCAGAGCACGCTCCGCCCGAGTCGGCGCAGCGCGGGAAGGTTCATCTGCTGACCTGCAGTGAAGAGGAAAAATAGAAGGCCGAGCTGAATGAAGGCGTCGCGGCCGATCGCAACTGCCCCGGTGGTCGGGTAGAGCTTGGCGAAAGGTAATGGGATGAAGCGGCTAATCAAGGTCGGCCCGAGCACGACGCCGCCGATGAGCTCACCGAGCACGAGTGGAAGATGAAAGTGTCGCGCTAAGGCTCCGAAGATGAGCCCGGTCGCGAGCAGCATCGAGAGCGACAAGGCCAGGGCAATCGTGTCTTCTTGGGTCATCTAGGGGACCAGCTTCCGCTCCAGCCGCTCGAGATCCTCACGCTGGCGCCGCAGCAGCTCCTTGAACTCGCGGCTGTCGGTGTGATCCAGCTCCACGTTCAGGCCACTCAGGCGCCGCTTCAGTAGCATGCGCAGGAGCGCGATCTCGGAGGCTTCCAACTCAAGCGTAGGCATAGTGAGATGGTACGCAGTCGCAGGCGAAGGGCAATCCTTCAGCCGAGCCGACGCGCTGACCGAGGCCGCCGAGCCCGAGGTGATCGAGCGCTGGCTCGGGCACATGGAGGAGGTACAGCGGCGCCTCGGCAGCCGTCCTATTCCGAAGGGTGTCCGGTTTTCGCTGGCCGTGGTTCGTCCTTGGTTCATGACCGCCCGTGCCCCCGTAGGCTGATCGAAAGCGCCCTCGTCACCCTGAACGGTGTCGTCAGTCACCAGGCCCAGTGGGTCAGCGGCTATTTCGACGCCGAGTCGGCTGATCCCGATATCTCGCAGAGAGGAGCGACTGATCAGCTGTGCCCGCGGATGGGATGCGGGCGGTAGGGCGCCTCGAGGGTTCGGACCTCGTCCTCCGTCAATTTGACGCCCACGGCGGAGATGGCGTCCTCCACGTGCCGAAGTTGGGTCGCCCCGACGATGGGCGCGGTCACCCCCGGTCTGGCGAGGAGCCAGGCCAACGCAATCTGTGCCGGCGGAAGGTCCCGCTGGTGGGCGACGGTCTGGACCGCATCGACCACGGCGAAGTCGTCCTCGCCATAGAGCGTCTCTGCGTAAGCGTCGGTCCTGGCCCGGAGGGTCAGCCGCTGCCCCCCTCGTTCCCGGTTGCCGGCGAGGAGGCCCCGGGCCAGCGGGCTCCAGGGAATGCAGCCCACGCCTTGGTCCAGGCAGAGGGGAATCATCTCTCGCTCCTCCTCGCGGTAGGCCAGGTTGTAGTGGTTCTGCATGGAGACGAAGCGGGTCCAGCCCGCTGTCTGTGCTGTCAACTGTGCCTTGGCGAATTGCCAGGCGTACATGCTGGAGGCGCCGAGGTAACGGGCCTTGCCCGCTCGGACCACGTCGTGAAGCGCGCCCATGGTTTCCTCGATCGGCGTCTCGGGATCCCAGCGGTGAATCTGGTACAGGTCGACGTGGTCGATGCCCAGCCGTCGGAGCGAATCATCGATGGCGGCCAGGATGTGCTTGCGCGACAGGCCGCAATCGTTGGGTCCCGGGCCCATCGGGTAATAGACCTTGGTCGCCAGCACGTAGGCATCGCGCCGGGGAAAGAGCTCTTTCAAGATTCGGCCGGTGATCTCCTCGCTCACGCCTTCGGCGTACATGTCGGCGGTGTCGAAGAAGTTGATCCCTGCCTCGACGGCGCGCCGGACGATGGGCTCCGCGGCGGCCTGGTCGAGCTGCCAGGGCCGGCAAGGAGGGCTGGCGAAGCTCATCATTCCCAGCGCAATCCGCGAGACCTTCAGCCCCGAGTTGCCGAGTCGGACGTAATCCATGTCTGATCCTTTCGTTTTGTCGCGTCGAGGGGAACGGGCTCGGCGTGGAGCGCCACGCCACCGATGACCAGCGCCACACCGATGACATCGCGCAGGGTGGGAACCTGTCTCACGACCAGCAGCCCGATGCAGGTTGCTGTTGCCGGCAAGAGCGCCAGCATCAGGGAAAAGGTCGCCCGGCGCAGGCGGGCCATGGCCAGCTGATCGCAGACGTAGGGGACTGCCCGACGACGGACTTGCCGGAGGTCTGCTCCGGGCGGAGTTCACGCCCTCCGGTACGCCTCGGCGGCGCTCCAGGGCACCCTGGCTCCCCGCGTCAGCATCGGCTCTGACCTGAACGCGGAACTAGCCTTGCAGAGAGAGGGGTCCGGACCCCAACCCGGGGGTAGGTCCGCGAAGCCCGCGGATCCAGGGCGGCCTGGCCCCGGCACGGGCGTCGGGAGCACGCAGCGGTTTCCAGGTAAC
This sequence comes from Myxococcaceae bacterium, assembly GCA_003818285.1. Classification (GTDB taxonomy): domain Bacteria; phylum Myxococcota; class Myxococcia; order Myxococcales; family Myxococcaceae; genus RPRB01. The sequence continues at coordinate 8,031 of RPRB01000168.1, read as the reverse complement.
TCACACGGCAGCTGTAATGACCCTCGCGCCGCCGCCGGGGAGGCACCTGGCTCGGCGGGCCCATGTTCCGCAACTCCTGCTCCCCTGCTCGGGCGATGTGTCGACGGCGAACACCATGCGCTTGCCGGAGGACGAGGGCCGGGATGACACTGGAGGCCGTGTAAGTGGGGAAGGAGGCGAGCCAATGCCGACCACAAGCACCCGCTTCACGCACGAGAAAGCTCCCTGCGGGCAGTTCGTCGATGGGGAGCGCCTCCAGGACGAGGATCGGAGCGAGCAGTGCCTCGTCACCGACGAATCGTTCTACGCCTGTGGCTGCACAAGCGAGCGACACGAGTACCACGACGGCTCCGTCGCCCTGAAAATCACCCGCCACGATGGACACATCCTCATCGATGAGCTCGACGTCGGAAGCTGAGTGGTAGCCTCCCACGACGTGGTCCTGGTCGGCGGTGGCGGCGCCGGCCTGCGCGCCGCCATCGCCATCGCCGAGGCCAACCCCCGGCTCAGCGTCGCCGTGGTGTCCAAGGTCTACCCGATGCGCAGCCACACGGTCTCGGCCGAGGGCGGCGCCGCAGGTGTGATCCGCGCCGACGACAGCCTCGACGAGCACTGCTACGACACGATCTCCGGCGGTGACTGGCTGAGCGACCAGGACGCTGTGGAGGCCTTCGTCAAGGAAGCGCCCGAGGAGCTCTTGCGCCTCGAGCACTGGGGCTGCCCCTGGAGCCGCGAGCCCGACGGTCGGATCGGCGTGCGCCCCTTCGGCGGCATGAAGAAGATGCGCACCTGGTACGCCGCCGACAAGACCGGCTTCCACATGCTCCACGCGCTCTTCCAGACCTCGCTCAAGTACCGCGCGGTGGCGCGCTACGACGAGTGGTTCGTGACCAAGCTCCTCGTCGACGACGGCCGCGTCCAGGGCGTGGTCGCCATCGAGCTCCGCTCGGGCCGGATCCAGCCAATCCTGGCCAAGGCCACCATCCTGTGCACCGGCGGCTGCGGCCGAGTCTTCCCGTTCACGACCAACGCCACCATCAAGACCGGTGACGGCATGGCGCTCGCCTATCGGGCCGGCGCGCCGCTCAAGGACATGGAGTTCATGCAGTACCATCCGACCGGGCTGCCCTTCACGGGGATCCTCATCACCGAGGCCGCCCGGGCCGAGGGTGGCTGGCTCCTCAACAAGGACGGCTACCGCTACCTGCAGGACTACGACCTCGGCAAGCCGACGCCGAAGCCGGTGCTGCGCAGCATGGAGCTCGGGCCCCGCGACCGCCTGTCGCAGGTCTTCGTCAAGGAGATGGAGAAGGGGCGAACCATCGACACGCCTTACGGCCCGGTGGTCAACCTCGACCTCCGGCATCTCGGCGAGCGGGTCATCAACACCAAGCTGCCCTTCGTTCGCGAGCTGTGCCTGAAGTACCAGAACATCGATCCCATCAAGGAGATGATTCCGGTCCGGCCCGTGGTCCACTACATGATGGGCGGCGTGCATACGGACATCCATGGCGCCACGCCACTGCCCGGGCTCTACGCGGCCGGTGAGGTCGCCTGCGTGAGCATCAATGGCGCCAATCGATTGGGATCCAATTCCCTGCCCGAGCTGCTCGTCTTTGGCGCCCGCGCCGGGCGAGCGGCGGCGGAGTACGCGTCGAGCCAGAAGGAACCCGGTCCGGCGGTGGTGGCCCAGGCCGAGGACGAGCGGCGCCGCCTCGTCCACGACCTGCTGCAGCGGACCGACGGCCGCGAGCGCATCGCCACCGTGCGAGATGCGATGCAGAAGACCATGGAGGAGAGTGCCGGGATCTACCGCTCCGGCCCGGGGCTGGCCAAGGCCGCCGATCGACTCGGCGAGCTCGAGGAGCAAGCACGCCGCATCGGCCTGGACGACCACAGCAGGACGTTCAACACCGAGCTCGTCACGGCCCTCGAGCTCCAGTTCATGGTCGAGGTCGCCCGCACCATGGTGGGCTCGGCGCTCAAGCGCGAAGAATCGCGCGGCGCGCACCAGCGCATCGACTTCCCCAAGCGCGACGACCAGCGCTTCCTCGCGCATTCGCTGTGTCGTCGCGCCGCCGATGGCTCGTGCCGGATCGAGTACCTGCCAGTGACGATCACTCGCTGGCCGCCCGGCGAGCGCGTGTACGGGAGGTAGCAACGAATGGTCGACCGCATCACTGTCGAGGTCGCGCGCTATCGCCCCGAAAAGGAGGCCGAGCCCAGCTTCCAGGCGTACGAGGTGCCGTGCCGCAAGGACTGGGTCATCCTCGATGGTCTCAACCACATCAAGGATCACCTCGACGGCACCCTGTCGTACCGCTGGTCGTGTCGGATGGGGGTCTGTGGCAGTTGCGGGATGACCGTCAACGGCGAGCCAAAGCTGACCTGCGCCACCTTCCTTGCCGACTATGCCCCTGGGCCGCTCCGCGTCGAGCCGCTGCGCAATTTCCCGATCATCCGCGACGTGATCGTCGACATCGACGACTTCATGCAGAAGCTGAGCGCGGTCAAGCCATGGCTCATCCGCGACGCGGAGAAGCCATTGGCCGAAGGTGAGTACCGCCAGACGCCGGCACAGCTCGACGAATACAAGCAATTCAGCATGTGCATCAACTGCATGCTGTGTTACTCGGCCTGCCCGGTCTACGGCCTCGACCCCGAGTTCATCGGGCCGGCCGCGATCGCATTGGCCCAGCGTTACAACCTCGATTCGCGCGACCAGGGTGCCCGCCAGCGCGACGAGGTCCTGTCGAAGCACGAGGGCATCTGGAGCTGCACCTTCGTCGGCGAGTGCACCAAGGTATGCCCCAAGCACGTCGATCCCGCCGGCGCCATCCAGCGCTACAAGCTCAGCTCGGCGATGGGGTCGGTCAAGGACTTCCTCATGCCGTGGCGCGGAAAATGAGCACCGAGCGGAATCGATACACCGAGTTTCGCCCGCGCTGGTACCGGCCGAAGATGTCGACCTGGTGGTGGCTGAAGCGCTGGTCGTCGCTCGCCTTCATCCTGCGCGAGCTGAGCAGCATCTTCATTGCCTGGTTCATTTACTTCTTCCTGCGGCTGGTCCACGCGCTCGGGCGTGGCGACGCCGCCTATCGCGAGTTCCTGGCCTGGGCCGCGAGCCCCGGCATCGTGGTCTTGAACGGCATCACCTTCGCCTTCGTGCTGTTCCACGCCGTCACCTGGTTCAATCTCGCGCCGCAGGCGATGGTCGTCCACCTGGGCGGTAAACGCTTGCCGGGCGCGCTCATCGCAGGCGCCAACTACGCGGCCTGGGTGGTCGCAACGGCGCTGGTCCTCTGGATCGTGAGTCGATGATGGCCAGGAGATCGATCGAGCCCCTGGTGTGGATCCTGTTCAGCGTCGGCGGCGTGGTCGCGGCGATGTTCGTCCCGGTGCTTCTCTTCCTGTTCGGATTCGCCTATCCGCTGGGCTGGCTGGCGTCCCCGAGCCACGCGCACCTCGTGGCCGTGGTGGGCCATCCGCTCGTGCGGGTCCTGCTCTTCTTCCTCTGCACGCTGTGCCTGCTGCACGCCGCCCACCGTTTCCGCTACACGCTCTACGACGGGCTGCAGCTCCAGCATTTACAGGAATTGATCCTGCTCGTCAGCTACGGTGGCGCGTTCGTCGGCTCCGTCGCCGCCGGCGTCCTCCTCTGGCAATTCGGCTAGACGCGGAAGCCGGACAGGAATCGACCGTCTTGCCCTGGCGAAGGGGCCTGGAAGGGTGGCCCGGCGCAGATGACCTTGCCCGCGCGCCGGCGCCCCTCGCCCCGGCCGCGACGGCCTGGGCAGTTGACTTTCCAGTCCGGTGAGCGCCCACTGGTGCTGAGTCCCAGAGCGCGCCATCCCCCGGGGGGGACGATGGGATACGGCAGGGCGGGTGTCCGGAAACCTCCGAGACTGGCCGGCCTGTTCTGCTGGGCTCTCGCGGTTCTGCCAGCGACGGCCGTCGGCCAGGGCGCGGGGGTGCTCGCCGGGACTGTGGTCGACGCCTCGAACCAGGCGCCCCTCGAGAAGGTGACGGTGACCGCCAGCTCCCCTGGCATCCAGGGTGAGCAGATCGTGGTGACCGATTCATCCGGGTCCTACCGCGTTCCGCAGTTGCCTCCGGGCGTCTACGCGGTGCGTTTCAACCGGGAGGGGTTCAAGCCATTCGTTCGCGAGGGAATCGAGCTTCCTCCCGGCTACACGCTTCGCTTCAACGCCCAGCTCGTGCCGGAGACGATCGCCGGTGGGGCGATCGTCGCCCTCGGACGGGCGCCGCTCATCGATGTCGGCTCCGCGCAGCAAGGCGGGCTGGTGGATCAGGATTTCATCCGGACGATCCCCGTCGCGCGGCCGGGGACCATCGGGGCCAATGGCCGCTCGTTCGAAACCCTGGCCCTCACCGTCCCCACGGCCCGACAGGACCTCTACGGAGTGTCGATCGACGGGACGACCTCGCCGGAGAACTCGTACCTCATCGACGGTCTGTCGACCCGAAACCCCGGCTTCGGGATCAGCGGCTCACGGCTGTCGATGGAGTTCGTCGACTCGGTGACGGTGGACACCGGCGCCTACCAGCCCGAATACGGTCGTACGACCGGTGGGATCATCTCCGCCCAGACGAAATCTGGAGGAGACGAGTTTCACGGCTCTGTCTGGGGAACGTGGACACCGGGCACGCTCGCCGGTGCTCCCCACCCGGTCGGCAATCTCAACAACGCCATCACCTATCGGACCGAGCTCCACAACGTGGTCGACTTCGGGGCCACGCTCGGCGGCTACATTGTCAAGGATCGCCTCTGGTTCTTCGTGGGTTTCCAGCCGGAGTTCTCACGCTATCGAGTGAATCGTGACGTCACGCCTTTCCGGCTGAATGACGATGGAACCCAGTACAAGGATCCGCATGGAAGAGTCACCGTGGACCCGCGGATCTACACCAGCTCCAACTTTGCCGACGAGCACCAGATCCAGTACTTCGGAAAGTTGACCTACCTGTTCAACCAGGATCACCGGCTGGCGCTCTCGGTGGCGGGGACCCCGGCGAAGTCGGGCGGCGCGAACGCCTACGCCTTCTCGGCCGTTCAACCGGGCGTCCCCATCTCGTTCGGAACGTCGCCGGGCTCGCCAGGGACCGTCTTTCGCCAGAACTTCGATGGAAACTTCGACCTGGTGCTCAAGCTGAGCTCCTCGTTCGCCCAGAAGCGCGTGCTTCTCGACGTGACCGCTGGCTGGCACCACGAGGACCACAATGTCGGTGCGGCGGATGGAAGCAAGATCGGGTCAACCGATCCGGACGCTCTCGCCAACCAGCCCTTCGTCCGCTGGGCGGGCAACCGTTCTCTGACCGAGTTCGAGGACCTGCCTCCAGCCGTGGTGACGGACTGTCTCTCGGACGGGCACGGCGGGACGAACCGCTGTCGCGTGTCCTACACGACCGGTGGTCCTGGCCGCATCGAGAACCAGCGGTACGACTCGCTGCAGGCAAAAGCCGTTGTGACGTTCTTGTTCGAGGGCTTGGGACACCATGTTCTCAAGGTGGGCCTCGATGCCGACGTCGCCACCTACGAGCACGTGCTCGCGCGTCCCGGCGGTACCAACCTTGTCGAGGCCGGGGACCATGCTTCGTTCGTCGACCGTCCGCTCCGCTATGGCTATCTGACCGGCCCCGACCAGGAGGTCGTTCTTCCTTTCATTGAGTCCAAGAGCAAGGGCGTCCTCCTCGGAGGTTTCGTCCAGGACAGCTGGGACATCCTCGATCGGATCACCCTGAATGTTGGCGTACGCTACGATGCGCAGTCACTGTACGCTCACGATGGCCAGAGGGCGCTGACCTTTCCCGACGAATGGTCTCCTCGAATCGGCCTGATCTGGGACTTCACCCAGGCGGGGCGGTCGAAGATCTACGCGAACTACGCGCGGTACTACGAGAACGTCCCGCTGGATGTCGCCGATCGCGCGTTCGGTTCAGCCCCAGCAGTTCTCGGTAAGTTCGCCGAAACCGGTGGCGCTTGTAACCCGAGGAACCGATCGACGTCCGCATGTCAGTCCCGAGATAATCTCGTGGGCGGATACGCCCCGTCACCCAATCCGCACTGGTTTGCGGAGGGGAACGTACCGGCGGCGGTCGATCCAAAGCTCAAACCTCCAAGTGAGGACGAATGGGTCGCAGGCATCGAGTACGAAGTGTTGCCAAACACGCGCGTCTCGTTGGCCTACACCCATCGCAACATCGTCCGCTGGGTCGAGGACATGAAGGACGTTGGCAACGCGTATTTCATCGGGAACCCAGGTGAGGGCGCCGGGGCGAGCTTTACGGCCGCGAGCCGCGTGTACGACTCGGTCACGGTGGCCGTGAGCAAGACCTTCTCCGATCTCTGGCTCGCGCGGGTCAGCTACAGCTGGCAAAACCTGGTCGGGAACATCGAGGGTCTTTTCCGGACACAGAACTCACAGCTCGATCCAAACATCAACACGGACTTCGATCTCGCACGGCTCCTGGTCAACCGGTACGGACCATTGCCGGGAGATGTTCGACATACGATCAAAGCTTATGTCTCGAAGGAATTCGTGGTGACGCCAGTTCTGAGCATCACCACCGGCCTGGCCTACGTGGGCTCCTCGGGCACGCCGATCGAATTCCTGGGAGCCGACAGCTTTTACGGGGCCGGAGAAGTCTATGTCTTCCCGCGCGGTTCGGGCGGACGGCTCGCCTGGCAGCATACGGTGGACGTCAATGGCGGGCTGAGCTTCCGGATTTCCCCGAGCGCGGTCCTGACTTTTTCGGTCAACATCTTCAACCTTTTCAACTTTCAGCAGGTCACCAGGGTTTCGCAGGATTACACGACCTTCGTCGGGGTGGCGCCTGTTCCGAACGGGAATCCCTCCACCGACCGGATGAAGATCGTCACCCAGACCGGAGAGCCCCTCAAGGAGTCGGACGTCAATCCGAACTTCTGGCGGCCAGCGCTCTATCAGCCAGTCCGCCAGTTCAGATTCCAGGCGCGCTTGACGTTCTGAATCGATGGCCATCGAGCGACACCATCTCTTCCGTCTCGTACCGTTCGTTGCGGTGCTGCTCGTCGCAGCGTGTGTTGGCCAACCCGATTCGCCGTGCGTGATCCAGACGTCGGACTCCTCGCCCTTTCTGGTGCAGCTCCGCCCTGGCGGTCCCTTGGCGCCCGGATGCCCCCAGGGGACGCAGTACCAGCTGATCCTCGCCCAGCGGTACGCGAGATACCGTGCGGAGGATCCGGCCACGGTGGTGTTCCAGCTCGCCGGCTCCGCCGTGGATCCTCCCTCGGGTGCCCAGGCGTCGGGAAAGTTCACCTCCTTCCGGGTCGTTCCACCGAGCAACGTCTGCCTCATTCCGCAGATGACCGCCGCGACTGACGACAGTGCGACCCCGGTCCACGCACCGGAGCCAGTCGCCGCGACCACCTACCGCTTTTCGGACGTCCAGGTGCTCTCCGACACCGCACACCTGGGCAACCAGTTCCAGGCGCGGGCCATCGTGGAGTACGGGGTCCCGGGCTGCACCGACGCGGAGTACGTCGCCCAGGGCGTGGCTCCTCTCACCCCTTGTATCGACGACACGATCTGCCTCCCGCAGGCCATCGCGACGGACGTCCCGTTTCCCGCCGGGCGAGGTCTGGGGTCGCAGCTCAGCTCCGACTATCGCGCCTACTGCAACCAGGACCCGGCGCTTCTCGACAACGAGGCGCTGAAGCCTCTGATTGAGGAATGGGGCGCCGGGAGAGGCGCATACTCCGATGCGCAGGGGAACCCACGCGATGTCGGACTCTGCTTTCTCTCCGAACCGTTCCCGAGCCTGTGCCCAGCCGGTTCCACTCTCTCCGAGACGGGTCCCTGCGTGGTCGGGCCGGGGTCCAATCCGCACTGACAATGGGGGGCACCACCCCTCGTCCCGCTTCCACGCCAGCCCTTCACGGCACGGGGCGCACCGCCTCGAGGCCCCCGCTCCCTAGATGCAGCTCGGGCGCGTAGAGGCCACGGTCCTCGCGCCTCCAGTACGCGCCCGTCG
>RPRB01000167.1 GCA_003818285.1 Myxococcaceae bacterium | reverse complement strand
TTCCACACGCCACTCACGTCCGGTACGTCGGCCTGGCCGCCCAGCTTTCCGTCGGTGCCCACCTCGCGGGCCACGCGGGTCACTTCCGAGGCGAAGGAGTTGAGCTGGTCCACCATGGTGTTGATGGTGTCCTTGAGCTCGAGGATCTCCCCGCGGACGTCGACGGTGATCTTCCGCGACAGGTCGCCGCGGGCCACCGCGGTGGTCACCTGGGCAATGTTCCGCACCTGGTCGGTGAGGTTGCCGCACATGGCGTTCACCGAGTCGGTGAGGTCCTTCCAGGTGCCGGCCACGCCGGGCACGATCGCCTGACCGCCGAGCCGTCCCTCGGTGCCGACCTCGCGCGCCACGCGGGTCACCTCCGAGGCGAAGGACCGGAGCTGGTCCACCATGGTGTTGATCGCTTCCTTCAGCTGGAGGATCTCGCCGCGGACGTCCACGGTGATCTTCTTGCTGAGGTCGCCCGAGGCCACGGCGATGGTCACCTCGGAGATGTTCCGGACCTGGGCGGTGAGGTTCGAGGCCATGTAGTTCACGGACTCGGTGAGGTCCTTCCACACGCCACTCACGTCCGGTACGTCGGCCTGGCCGCCCAGCTTTCCGTCGGTGCCCACCTCGCGGGCCACGCGGGTCACCTCGGAGGTGAACACGCCGAGCTGCTTGATCATCGAGTTGACGATGGTCGCCGAGCGGAGGAACTCGCCCTGCAAGGGCCGGCCGTCCACGTCCAGGCGCATGGTCTGGGAGAGGTTGCCCTGCGCCACCGCGGCGAGCGCGCGGGTCACCTCGGTGGTGGGCCAGAGCAGGTCGTCGATCAGCGTGTTGACCGACTGCTCCATGTCCGCCCACGCGCCGGACTGGCCGGTGAACTTCACCCGCTGCCGGGTCTTCCCCTCCTTGCCCACCACCTGACCCACGTGGCCCAGCTGCTCGGCCATGCGCTGGTTGGCGGAGACGACGTCGTTCACCGCGTCGCCGATCTTCCCCAGGAGCCCGATCCAGTGCCCCGGGATGCGGACGGCGAAGTTTCCGTTTCGCACCTCGAGAAGGACCCCCAGGAGCTCCCGCAGCTGGAGCGGGACCTCGGGGTCGAGCGCCGATGCGGCGGCCGCGGGCGGCGCAGGGTCCGTGCCGGCCAGCACGTTTCCGTTCTCGTGCTCGCCGCTCTTGGGGGGGACGGTGGTCATGGTGGTGTTGCTCCTCAGGAATCAGGCCGGGCCGGAGTCCTGCCGCTTGCGACTGAGCTCGACGAAGACCGCGACCTTCTTGCGGACGATCTCCGGATCGAGCGGCTTGACCAGATAGTCGGCGCCGCCCGCGGCGTAGGCCCGGTGGATCTCGTCCGGGTCCTCTCTGAAGGCAGTGATGAAGATGATGGGGATGTGGCGGCTGCGCTCCAGCGCCTTGAGGTGGGTGGCCACCTCGAAGCCGTTCATCCGGGGCATGGCCACGTCGATCAGGGCGGCGGCGAAGCGTTCGCGCAGCGCGAGGCGCAGCGCCTCCTCGCCCGAGGTGGCGCACACCAGTCGATAGTCCGGGCGATCGAGGATGGCCGCGAGCGCGGTGAGATTCTCCATCTTGTCGTCCACCAGGAGGATCGAGGCCGGCTCGACTGGCTGGGGGACCGCCTCGATGTCGCTGGTGGCCGTGGTCAGGGTGAAGAAGAAGACCGCGCCTTTTCCGGGCTCGCTCTCGGCCCAGATGCGCCCTCCGTGCGCCTCGACGATCGCCTTGCAGATGGCCAGACCGAGCCCGGACCCGCGGCGGTCGGACGACTGGGCCTGGAAGAAGCGGTCGAACACCCGGGGAAGATGGTCGGTGGAGATGCCCGGGCCCGTGTCGCGGACGGAGAAGAGCACCCAGCCCGGATCCGGAGCCCGCGTGGCCGCCACCGTCACCATGCCGCCGGGCGGGGTGAACTTCAGGGCATTGCCCACCAGGTTCTCCAATACTTGAAGGATCCGCTCCTCTTCCGCCGCGACCGAGGGCAGGAAGGGCGCCACGTCGGTGTTGATGATGACCGAGGTCTGGCCGGCCAGGCTCTGCTGGGACTCGAGCGCGGTGAGGATCAGCGCGGTGGGCGCCACCGCCCCCTTGCTCACCGTGAACCGCCCACCTTCGATGGCGTGGATGTCGAGCAGGTCCTGGAGGAGCCGCTCCATCCGCTGTGCGCTTCGCTGGATCCGCTCCACCGGCCGCCGGAGCGTGGGTTCGGTGATGCGGGGGAGGAGCGTGCCGACCCCCACGGTGACCGCGTGGAGCGGGTTGCGGAGGTCGTGGACCACGACCGCCAGCGCGTCCTCGCGGGCACGGAGGCCGGCGCGGATCCGGTCATGCTCCAGGCGGCGCCCGAGCTCGGGTCCGAGCGCCTCGCCCACGGTGCGGAACAGCTCCTGCTCGGCTGCGCCGAGCGTTCGCCCCGCGCCGGCGGCGAGGTACAGGGCTCCGAGCGACGCGGGAGGGACGCCGAGCGGGATGCAGTGCACCGCCCGCCACCGCACCGGAACCGCCGGGAGCAGGCGCGCGACGGCCTCGAGCTCGAGGACGAAGGGCCCGGGGTCAGCCGGAGCGGAATGGAGCTCACCTCTGACGACGGGAAGGGCTTCGGGCTCCACCCCGAGCCCAACACCGGCGGCAGCCCGGAACCCTTCTCGGTCGCGCAGCCGGAGAAGCGCGCCTTCGAGCGAGAGGCGCCGCACGAGGACCTCGCAGACGCCGGTCAGGAGCGCACCGGTGCTCTCGGTCTGGCCAAACGTCCGCAGCAGCTCCGCCAGGATGGGAGCCATGCCGGCCTCGGGCAGGGAGACGACCGCCTCGTTGGCGCGCACGCTCGTCTCGCCCGGAGGAACGCCGGTCACCTCGGAACTGGGGGGCGCGGTCTCGTTCCTGTGCACGGCGGTCACGGCGAGCGGGAGCCTCTCTCGGTTTCCCTGGAGCGGTCGGCGTGAAGCTCCGGCCCGGGGGACGCCTGGTTGTACCCGCGCAGTATGCGGAAACTGCGAGGGGCGACGGTGACCTCGTCAGCCGCTCAACAGGGGACCGGAACCGCCGGCCATCCGACATTTCGGCCACGAGCGCGCGGTTCCGGACACTTGCCGCGGCGCGGCAAACCCGGGAGTTGACCGTCAACCCGATGGCGGGTAGCCGCTGGTGACCTCCGTGGGATCCCACGAACTGTCGCCCGACCTCCAAGAACGGCTCAAGGAGGCGCTCGGATCGTACGACGAGCTGCAGCTGCTCCTCTACGCCCGTGGGCAGCCCGGACCCTGGACCATGCAGGACGCCTCGCGGAGGCTGCACCTGGAGGAGCAGCCGCTCGACAACGCCCTGGCGTGTCTCCTGGAAGCTGGCTTCCTCTGGACGGTCGAGGACAGTGGTCCGGAGAAGCGATTCACCTACCGCCCGTCCTCGCCGGCGCTGGCGGAGCTGACCGAGCGGCTCGCGGAGACGCTCGACCGCGATCCGCTGTACCTCTTCGACCTGATGAACCGGCACGCGCTCGAGCGACTGCGCACGTCCGCGGCACGAACCTTCGCCAGCGCCTTCGTCCTCGGGAGGAAGAAGGATGGCTGAGACCGTCTATCTCCTCTGCGCGGCGACCAGCGTCCTTTGCGCGGTGCTGCTCTACAACGGCTACCGTGGCTCGAGGACGCGGCTGCTGTTCTGGAGCAGCCTCTGCTTCATCGGCCTGGCGCTGAACAACGTGCTGCTCTTTCTCGATCTGGTGGTGGTGACCGGCGTGGACCTGTCGCTGCTCCGGACCTCGGTGGCGACCGCGGCGATGCTCTCGCTCTGCCTCGGCCTGGTGTGGGAGTCGCGGTGATGGAGCTGCTCCTGACGCTCCAGCGGGGAGCGCTGGTCGCCTGCTGCTGGGTGGCGGGGCTGTTCTTCTTTCGCTTCTTCCGTTCCACCGGCGACCGGCTGTTCCTCTTGTTCGCCGCGAGCTTCTGGATCTTCTCGCTGAACTGGCTGGGGGTGGCCCTGCTCGGGGGTCCCCCGGAGTCCAGGCACCTCATCTACCTGCTCCGGCTGGTGGCCTTCGGGCTCATCCTGCTGGGCATCTGGGACAAGAATCGGCGCGAGAACCGCTTCCGCCCCCAGCCGCGCTCACCCCTCCTCGACGGCCTGATCGCCGGCGCGGCGCACCGGCGCACCCGCCAGTGACGCGCGCGCCCGTTCCGTGGGCGCTCAGCGCCGGGTGAGCACCGCCTGCCGGGTCGCAAGTCGGGAAGTCGAGGATTCCGCGAGGAGCCGGCGGGCCTCGCCCGAGATGCGGAGGAACCCCCTTGCCTGCGCGTCGCGCTGGAGCTCGGCGAGGACGCGGGCCGAGCCGGCCGACCCGCGCGCGAGGACCTCCCCGAGCACCAGCTCCGCCTCCATCAGCAGGGGCACCACACCCGCGGCCGAAGCCCGGGTCCGCGCCGCCAGCACTCGTGCCCGGGGGTCCGCCCCGAGGGCCAGCTCGGCCCGCGCGAGCTCGAGCTGGGCGAGAAGCGCGGAGTCGAAGAAGCCATTCGACTCGGCGACGTTGCTGGCGCGGACGGCCTCGAGTCGTGCCGCGGAGGGGCGACCCTCGAGGCGGAGCAGCCGGGCCTGGACCAGGGCAGCGAGCGCCTCATCGTAGCGCGTGCGGTGCGCCGGCCGGGCCCGCTCGAAGAGCCGCCGCGCCTCCGCCACCCGGCCGAGGTCCAGGAGCGCGTTGGCCCGCTGCACGAGCACCCGCCCCTGGATGAAGGTGGGGAGGCCCTTCTCGTTGATGGCCCCCGCCAGGAGGTCCGCCGCGCGCTCGCTCCTGCCCTGCGCACGGAGCACCTCGGCGAGGTAGGGCAGAACCCGGAAGCCCTTGTTCTCGACCCGAACGTTCTCCTCCTGCGCCTGCTCGGCGAGACGGGCGGCCTCGGCCAGCGCGCCGCGGGCGAAGCGCAGGCGGGACTGCTCGCGCCACTGGTACATCCGGGTGAGGCCGCCACGCGAGCGTGCCTCTGGAGGACGGGGACGGTCGAGCGCCTCGGCCTCCTGGGCCGCCGCCTCGGCCTCGGCGATGTTGCCGCGCGCGAGCTGGAGCGGGGACACGTCCCAGAGCACGTCCGCCAGGAGCCGGGCGTCACCGGCGCGCCTCGCGCCCTCGACTGCCTCGTGGAGCCAGGCGCTCACGTCGGCGAGTGGCCGGTCGAAGCGGAGGGTGATGGCGCGGTCCTTGGCCGCTCGCCACGCCCACTCGGTGCCGGCGCCGGCCCGCATCGCGTCGGCGTGGAGGCGGTCCGCCGCGTCGGTGTCCTCCCGCTCCAGCGCCACCGCGGCCCGCTCGAAGGCGGCGGCCGCCTCGAGCGTGCGGAGGGACAGCGCCTGGGCGCGGTCGGCCACCCGGGCCAGCGCGGCGTCGGCGAGGGCGAGCTGGCCGTCGTCGAAGGCGATGGCGTAGGCGACCCAGTCGACCAGGGCGGCCTCGAGGGGCGAGGTGGGCAGCCGCTGCAGGCGCACCAGGGTGCCCCTGCGTGCGTCGCCGGTCTGCGCCGAGGCCAGGCGCACCCCGAGCCGGACGTCGCCGGGGAAGAGGTCGAAGAGGGTGCCCCAGAGGCCGGCCGCGCGCTCCCGCTCGCCGGAGAGTGCGCGGTGCTGGGCCTCCACCGCCATGCGCTGCTGCTCGGGGAGCCGGCCCGCCGACTCGAAGGCGAACCGGGCGGTGTCCCGCGCCTCGGCGGAGAAGCCGGCGCGGTCGAGCGCCTGGGCCAGCTCGCTGCGGGCGAGCACGAAGTCCGGGGCCAGCGCGGTGACCTGGCGGAGCTCGGCGGCCGCGCCCATGTTGTCGGCCGCGTCGAGCTTCTGCTGTGCGCTCCTCCACAGACGTGCCGCCGCCGGATCGGCAGGCGCCCAGCTCGAGGGGGACGCGGCGAGGGCGGCCCGTTCGACCGCGAGGTGACTCCGGACCAGGGCAGCCGTGCCTCCGCCGAGGCAGAGCGCGACGACGCAGCCCGCGGCCAGACCGAGCGAGCGGCGGATCCGGCGGCGCCTCCTCGCGGTGCGGACGCGCTCGCCCGCGAGGAGGCGGACGAAGTCCTCGGGCGTCGGGCACCGCTCGTCCACCGACGGGGCGAGGGCGCGGGCCAGGGCGTTTCGCCAGCGGTCGGGCAGCTCGGGCGTGCGGCGGGTGAGGTCCGGCGGGGTGCTCCGGGCGCGAGCGGCGCCGGGGCCCACGGGAGTGTCGGTGAAGGGAAGCTCGCCGGTGAGCATCTCGTACGCGACGACGCCCAGCGCGTAGACGTCCGCCGCGGGTCCGAGGGGCGAGCCCGCGGCCTGCTCCGGGGCCATGTACGCGGGGGTGCCGACGTAGCTTCCGGTGCAGGTCAGCGTGCGCTGACCCTCGTGGACTGCGCGGGCCACTCCGAAGTCGGTGACCACCACGCGGGTCCCGCCGTCGGAGCGGGGAACGAGCAGGACGTTGCTGCTCTTGAAGTCACGGTGGAGGACGCCGTGCGCGTGCGCGGCGCCGAGCGCGGCAGCCATCTGACGGAGAAGCGGCTCGGCCTCGTCGGGGCGGAAGCGCCCGCGGCGGGCGATGGCGGCGGTGAGGGTCTCGCCGTTGAGGAGCTCCATCACCAGGAAGAGCAGCTGGCCCAGGTCGCAGGGGTGGGCGAAGAGCTCGTAGACGCGGCAGACGTTGGGGTGGGCGACGGCGCGAGCGAGGAGAACCTCGCGACGGATGCGCTCCTCGGCATCGGGAACCGCCCCGAGGAGGACCTTCACCGCGACGCGGGCGCGCAGCATGCGGTCCTCGGCCTCGTAGACGACGCCCATGCCGCCCCGGGCGATGAAGCGCTTCAGCTCGAAGCGCCCGGCCAGCACGGTGCCCTCGGCGAGCGCCTGGCCGGGCGGGCCGGGCGGTGTGCGGAGCAAGGTGTCCTGGCAGGACAGGAACGACTGCATGGCCGACTCCTCGGGGTCTCTCCCGGAGGACTGTCGTCCGAGAGCCAGGGATCTTCCCGGGCTTGTGCCGACCGGAGCTCAGCGCGGCCTGTCGAGGGGATGTCTAGGTGTCAGACGCCTTCGACGGGCCTTTGGAGGTGTCAGACACCTTCGACGGGCTCCGGGGTGCGCCGCCGGGAAGGTCCGGACACGTTCCCCACGCGTGGCCGGGAACGCCCGGCCGACCCGCTCACGCGCGGAGGATGGCCCCGCGGGTATGGCGGGCGATCATCAGCTCCTCGTTGGTGGGAATGACGTACGCCGCGACCCGGCTGCTGCTCGCCGTGATGCGCGGGCCGCCACTCGCGTTGGCCGTGGCGTCCAGCGTCAGGCCGAGCCAGCCGGCGCCCTGGATCACCCGCGCGCGGATGGGCACCGCGTGCTCGCCGATGCCCGCGGTGAACACCACCGCGTCCAGTCCGCCCAGCGCCGCGACCAGCGAGCCCAGCTCGCGCCCGATGCGATAGACGAAGAGCTCGACGGCGAGCTTCGCCCGCGGCGCGTCGCTGGAGAGCAGCACCCGCATGTCGCTCGAGATGCCGGACACCCCGAGCAGCCCCGACTCTTGGTAGATGAGCTTCTCGATCGCCCGGGCGTCCATCTTCAGCTCGTCCATCAGGTAGAGCATCACCCCGGGATCGATGGACCCGCATCGAGTCCCCATCGGTAGACCGTCCACCGCGGTGAAGCCCATCGTGCTCGCCACGCTGCGCCCAGCCTGCATCGCGCACATGCTCGAGCCGTTGCCGAGGTGGGCGACGACCACCTTTCCCGCCGCTGCCCTGGGATCCACGCCCGGCAGCGCGCTGGCGATGTACTCGTAGGAAAGGCCGTGGAACCCGTACCGCCGGACGCCGCGGTCGGTGATCTCCTCCGGAAGGGCGAACGCCTGGGCCAGCTCCGGCTGTGCGCGATGGAACGCCGTGTCGAAGCACGCCACCTGAGGAAGGTTCGGCATCTGCTCCAGCAGGTGGCGGATCGGCCCGAGATTGTGCGGCTGGTGCAGGGGCGCAAGCGGGATCAGCTTCTCCAGCGCCCGCAGCACCTCGGGCGTCACCCGGGTCGGCTCCGAGTACTCGACCCCTCCGTGCACCACCCGGTGTCCCACCGCGACCAGCCGCTGCTCGCCGCGGGTGCTCCGGAGGAAGTCGATCAGATGCGAGATGGCTCCCTCGTGCCCGAGCGACTCCCCCTCCTTCCAGCTCCGCTCGGACACCACCTTCCCGCCGGCGTCCTTCGCCACGAAGCGAGGCGCGGTGAAGAGTCCCTCGGCCTGTCCCCGGAGCCAGAGCTCCAGCTCGGCACCCGTGGAGAGGAAGACCGAGAACTTCACGCTCGACGAGCCGGCGTTCAGGACGAGGATCGTCTCGGCCATGGTCTCACCTCACCGCGCGCCCGGCGGTGGACCGACGAGCCTCGGCCAACAGGGTCGCCACGGCGCAGGAGGCGAGCCGCGCGATCAGCGAGTCGGCGCGGCTGGTGAGGATGATCGGCACCTTCGCCCCGAGCACGATTCCCGCGGCGTCGGCGCCGGCGAGGAAGGTCAGGCTCTTGGCCAGCATGTTGCCCGCCTCGAGGTCCGGAACGACCAGCACGTTCGCCCGGCCCGCCACCGGCGAGTCGATCTTCTTGATCGCCGCCGCCTCGGGGCTGATGGCGTTGTCCAGCGCCAGCGGGCCATCCACCAGCGCGCCGGTGATCTGCCCGCGATCGGCCATCTTGCAGAGCGCGGCCGCTTCCAGCGTCGACGGCACGTCGGGATTGACCGTCTCCATCGCCGAGAGGATCGCCACGCGGACCTCGGGCGCCCCGAGGTCGCGGCAGAGATCGATCGCGTTCTGGACGATGTCCACCTTGTCCTTGAGTGTGGGCGCGATGTTGACTGCCGCGTCGGTGATGATCAGCGGGTCCGCGTGACCCGGCACGTCCATCACGAAGCAGTGACTGATGCGCCGCGAGGTCCGGAGACCCGTCTCCCGGTTCACCACCGCGCCCATCAGCTCGTCGGTGTGGAGGCTGCCCTTCATCAGCGCTTCCGCCTCGCCGTTCCGCACGAGCTCCACCGCCTTCGCCGCCGAGTCCTGGCTGTACTGGGCCTCCACCAGGCGGAATCGCGAGATGTCGATGTTCGACTTCGCCGCCACCTCGCGGATCCGCGAAGTGGGACCGACGAGGATCGGCGCGATGAGACCGACCCGTGAAGCGTCCACCGCCCCCTTGAGTGAGGACTCGTCGCAGGGGTGCGCCACCGCCGTGGGCGTCGGCGGGATCGACTTGCAGCGCGCGATCAGCTGGTCGTACTTCTCGTGAGAGCCTTCCATGACCACGCTCCTTCCCGGTCGCGAGAACGCTCGGTACCCTAACGTCGGGTTCGGCCCGCGCCGATGGGACCTAGGTCCCAC
Organism: Myxococcaceae bacterium; assembly: GCA_003818285.1. Classification (GTDB taxonomy): domain Bacteria; phylum Myxococcota; class Myxococcia; order Myxococcales; family Myxococcaceae; genus RPRB01. The sequence continues at coordinate 975 of RPRB01000167.1, read as the reverse complement.
GCGAAGCGAGCGAGGTCGCGAGAACTCCACGGGAATTTCTTCCTCTCTCGCGCGGAAAGAGCGACGGCTTCACCCGAGCTCGCCGCAAAATTGTCGCCGGCGCACCGAACACCGCGGAGAAACGCGCCTGGCCCGCAACGGGACGTCCTAGTCTGCCGACCGAGCGGCCCATGAACCAACCTGTCCCTGTCCAGAAGGTCCTCTGCGCGAACCGCGGCGAGATCGCGATCCGCGTCTTCCGGGCATGCAGCGAGCTGGGCATCCGCACCGTCGCCATCTACAGCGACGAGGACCGGGTCAACGAGCACCGGCACAAGGCCGACGAGGCCTACCTGGTCGGCCGCGGCAAGCGCCCGGTGGAGGCGTATCTCGGCATCGAGGAGATCCTCGAGGTGGCCGAGTCCGCGGGCGCCGACGCCATTCACCCGGGCTATGGCTTCCTCTCCGAGAACGGCGACTTCGCCGAGGCCTGCGAGCACCGCGGCATCCGTTTCATCGGCCCGCGCCCGTCGGTGGTGCGACTGATGGGTGACAAGGTGGCGGCCAAGACGCTGGCCCAGAAAGTGGGCGTCCCGGTGGTGCCGGGGATCACCCTGGAGGGACCCGAGCCGGACGTGGTGAGGGCCGCGCGCGCCTTCTTCGAGAAGAACGGCACGGTGCTGGTGAAGGCCGCGCACGGCGGCGGTGGACGCGGGATGCGCGTCGTCCGCCTGGCAACGGACATCGAGTCGGCGATCGCCTCGGCTCGCAGCGAATCGAAGCTTGCCTTCGGGAGCCCGGCGGTGTTCCTGGAGAAGTACCTCGACCGGGTGAGGCACATCGAGGTGCAGATCCTCGGCGACCACCACGGGAACCTGGTCCACGTGCACGAGCGTGACTGCTCGGTTCAGCGCCGCTACCAGAAGCTCGTCGAGATCGCCCCCGCGCCGAACCTGTCGGACCGCGCGCGCCGCAAGCTGTTCGACGCCGCGCTCA
>RPRB01000166.1 GCA_003818285.1 Myxococcaceae bacterium | reverse complement strand
TCGGTTCGCGGCTGGCAGGCGGCCTCGCACCCGGCGCGATGCCGTTGCACGCCGAGCTCGGCAACCGCCTCGCGGCGACCTTGATTCGCTGGCTGTACGGCATCTCCCTGACCGACCTCGGGCCGTTCCGAGCCGCGCGTTCCGAGGTGCTCCGGGCGCTCGAGCTGCGCGAGATGACCTACGGGTGGGCCGTCGAACTGATGACCCGCGGCGCGATGCGCGGTTATCGTGTCCTGGAGGTACCGGTCAGCTACCACCCGCGCATCGGGGTCTCGAAGATCAGCGGAACGTGGAGAGGGTCGATCGGCGCCGCCTGGGGCATCCTCTCGGGGATCGTGAAGAACCGGGTGCGCGCGCCGCCGCATCCAGCCGAACCGGGACGCGCGGCATGAGCCTGCAGGGGAGGAATTCCGGAACGGGCGGAGTTCGCGGCGCCGTCGTCGTCATGGCGAAGGCCCCCCGGGAGGGCCTGGTGAAGACCAGACTCTCCGGTGCGTACCCAGCCCGCGAAGTCGTCCAGCTCTCCGAGTGCATGCTCCGCGATACGATCGCGCTCGCGCAGAAGCTCTCTCGCGTAGAGGTGGCCGTCATGTGTCCCTCCGAGGACGTGGCCGACATCGAGGCCCACGTGCCAGCGGACGTACACGTCGTCGGCCAGCGCGGGAACGGTCTCGCCGCCGCGCTCGCTTCGGTGTTCGAGCACTTCGTCCCGCGCTTCCACCGCGTCGTCGCGGTCGACAGCGACAGCCCCCACCTGCCCGTTGCGATCCTCCACTCGGCCTTCGAACTTCTGAAGAAGAACGAGGTGGTGGTGGGACCGACCGAGGACGGCGGCTACTACCTCGTCGGTGCCTCGTCGATGCACCCGCGCCTCTTCGACCCCGCGTCGCTCGGCACGGACAACGCTCGCGATGCGCTGCTCGGGAACGCGAGGGCCCTCGGACTTTCGGTGGCACTCACCGAGGCGTGGTACGACGTCGACGTGCCCGCCGACCTGTCCCGGCTCGCCGCCGAGCTGCGCCTCGAACCCGCGCGAGCGCCTCGCACCGCCGCCCTGCTCGCGTCGTGGCGGCCGGAAGCCCACGATGACGAGCGCGCCGGATGACGCGACGACATCGATGCGCGCAAACCACCGACTCTGGGCCGGCGGCGCCTTCGTCGGCCCGGCGCTCCTCGCCTTCGGTCTGATTCGACCGGACGACGGCTCGGCCCCCTTTTTCGTCCTGCTCGGGCTCGCCGCGGTCGGGTATCTGGCCACGCTGCACCAGGTCGCGAATGGGCTCCGGCCGTCGGGGCGCACGCTGATCGCCTGCGCCGTGCTAGCTCTGGTTTGGCGCGTCCCCATGCTGCTCGCGCCTCCCGAACCAGGCGCTGACGTGCGCCGCTACGTCTGGGATGCCCGTCTCGTCCGCGCGGGCCTCAGCCCCTATTCGGTGGTCCCGGCCGACCCTGCATACGCACACCTCCGGACCGGCGAGAGCTGGCCGGTGAACAATCCCGACGTGCCGAGCCCCTACCCTCCGGGCGCGCAGCTGTTCTTCCTCCTCGCGACGACACCGAGCGAATCGGCCCAGGCCATCAAGCTGGCTGCTCTCCTGTGCGACGCCCTCCTGGCGCTCGTCGTCTGGCGCGCGCTGGTCGCTTCCGGCGCGAATCCTGGCTGGCTGCTCGCGTATCTGTGGAGCCCGCTGGTCTCGCTCGAGGTCGCCCGTCACGGACATCTCGACGTCGTCGGCGCGCTCTGCCTTGCCTTCGCTGCCTTCGCGCTGGCGCGCGGCCGGGCGCTGACCGGAAGCATCGGGTTCGCGCTGTCGGTCGCGGTGAAGCCCCTGCCCATCGTGCTCCTGCCGCTCCTCTGGCGCCGCGTCTCGCCACGACACGCTGTCGCTGGAGCTGCCGTGCTGGTGGCGCTCTACCTTCCCTTCGGGGACCGCGGCCGCGTGCCTCTCGGGTCCATGCCGGACGTGATCGATCGGTTCCGCTTCAACGGGCCGATCTTCTCCGGACTGGCAGCGGTCGCAGGGCCGGCGACGGCGACGGCGTTCGCGCTCGCTGCCGGCTTGGCGGTCGCGATCTGGGCACGCCGCCGGCTCTCGCTCGCGGCCCCGCACGCGTGGGCCTGGCCGATGGCGGCAGCGCTCGTCTGCGCGCCGCTGGTCTATCCCTGGTATCTCGTCTGGCTCGCTCCGTTCCTCGTCGCCCCCCAGACGATGCCCCTGACGATCTGGACGGTGTCGATCCTGGGCACCTACGTCACGTGGCAGCTGGTCGGCATGCCCTGGGCGGTGCCGGCCTGGGCGCTTCTCGTGGAGTACGGAGCGCTGCTCGTCGCTGCCCTGTGGCTGTGGCGAAGGGACCGGTTACTTCGCTTCCATCCAGGTGTCTGACCCCACCAGCTTGACCGCCACGTTGGTGAAGAAGACGCGCGCGGGCTTGCCGTCGGCCTTGCCCTTGTGATTCAGCGCGACGAGCAGCGGTCCAGCCTTCTTGTGGTCGAGGTAGGCCGCAACGAAGACACGCGGCTTCGCGGATCCCCCGTGGCGGAAGAGGAGCTCCCGGATCCGCCCGTCGGGCCCGACGTAAAGCTCCCAGGTGTCGCCGGGGGTATAGCCGCCGTTGGACGGGTACTTCGTCACGACCTTCCTGGCCTTCCCTTTGCCCAGCGGCAGCTTCTGCATGCCGGCATCTTCCACCGTCGCGCCCGTGTCCCAGATGAGGTGGAACTGGAACAGGAGATTGTACTGATCGTTGAAGAAGCCCGGATCGATCTCGTTCTTCACGACGTCGCTCTGAGTTGCGAGCTGAGAGCGCGAGTAGGTGATCTTGACCGGCTTGCCGGCCTTGTCCGGCCCCTCGTAGGTGATCTGGTCCGTCTTCGGCTCCCAGACCCACGAGCGGGAAAGCTTCAGCTTCGGGCCTGCATCGATGTGGAACGTGTACCGGAGCGCCTGGACCTGACCCCACGAGTCGATCCCATAGGTCTTCGCGATCTGCTCGGCGATGGGTGGGCGTTGCTGGGCCGGCGCAGATGCCGGGGCGAAAAGAACTCCGACCAACAGAACGCCGACCAGGGGAACGCGGCTCGCCTTCGTCATCGGTGACCTCACTGGGCTTCCATCCAGGTGCTCGACCCTACCAGCTTGACGGCCACGTTCGAGAAGAAGACGTGCGCCGGCTTCCCGTCGGCCGTTCCGCGCTTGTCCGTTGAGAAAAGCAGCGGCCCAGCCTTCTTGTGGCCGGCCCAGGTCAAGATGACGACACTTGGCTTCAGGGGTCCCCCGCGGTGAAAGACGAGTTCCTGGATCCGGCCGTCGGTACCGACGTGAAGTTCCCAGGTGTCACCCGGCGCGTAGCCCCCCTCGGACGGATACTTCACCACGACCTTCTCGGCGGAACCCTTCCCCAGCGTCAGCTTATGCATTCCGGCATCGGTCACCGTCGCGCCGGTATCCCAGACGAGATGGAATGGGAACAGAAGCGTGTACTGATCGTTGAAGAAACCGGGATCGACCTCCTCCTTCACGAACGCGCTCTGGCTTGCAAGCTGAGAGCGCGAGTATGTGATCTTGACGGGGTTACCGGCCTTGTCCTTCCCCTCGTACGTGATCTGGTCCGTCTTCGGCTCCCAGACCCAGGAGCGGGAGAGCTTCACCGGGCCTGCCTCGAGGTTGTACGTGTACCGGATCGCTTCGACCTGATCCCACGAATCGAAGCCATAGGTCTTGGCAATCTTGTCGGCGATGGCCGGGCGCTGCTGCGCCGACACACCTGCCGGGAGACAGAGCACTCCGAGCAACAGAACGCCGATCAGGGAAACGGGGCCCGCTCTTGTCATCGGTGGCCTCCTTCGGCAGCAAGAGTCACGTTTGCCATGATTCGTCTCCTCTCGGTGTGAGCCATCAGGCGCAGCGGAACACGCTGGCCAGGGACGTGGCGAAGCGCCGCTCCTCGGCGAAGGCGAGCCTCACCGCCTCGATCGCCTCCACGAGCGGGAAGCACCGGGCGGTGACGAAGAAGTCCTCGTCCGTCGCGCCGACCGGGTGCCAGTACACGCCTGCCCGGGTGAGCGTCACCTCCGGAACCAGGTCGGACCGTGACAGCGCCACCCCCTCCTCGGCGAAGCCCCGCAAGGCGACGCGACGAAGGACACAGTCCTCCTCGGGAATCCCCTCTCGCTCGACGAACGCCTGGAACTCCTGCTCGGCCTGATCGTCCGCCACGGTCGAGGCCAGGCGCACGCGGAATCCCTCCTCGCGGGCGATGGCGATGCCGGCCCGGGCCTTCTCCCAGGTTCCCTCTCCGCGGTGCCGGTCGTGAAGCGCGGGGGTGGGACTGTCGAGGCTGATCTGGAAGACGACGCGGTCGCGCGGGAGCCCACGGAGGACCAGCCGGCGCTTGCCGCCGAAGAGGAGCCCGTTGGTGAGCACGGTCGTGGGAAGCGCCTGCGCACAGGCGAGGAGCACGTCCCCGATGTCCGAACGGAGGAAGGGCTCGCCGCCGGTGATGAGGATCTCGCGGACGCTGGCCTCGGGCGCCTCGGCGGCGGCGCGCCGGACGTCCTCGAGCGGGAGCGCCCGCGGGTCCGCGCGCGGGGAGGAGCGCACGCAGCAGTAGTCACAGGCGAGGTTGCAGTCGAAGTTGGTGTAGAGCCAGAGCCGAGCGCCCACGGCGGGCGCCTCGTCGTACGAGCGCGGCGCGCCCTTCCGCACGAGGAAGCGGCTGGTCTCGCCCTCGGGGATCACCTCGACGATGCCGTTTCCGGTGAAGCGAGCCCAGCGGTCGAGGTCGGGCCCGAGACGCGGGGAACCGTGCAGCGAGAGGAGCTCGCCATCGGCGAGGCCCTGGAGCGCCTCGAGGAGGTCGTTCAGCAGGCCGGTGGAGAAGTCCTTCGCGACCGCTCGAACCTCGACTCTGTGGCGCAGGGACCCCATTCAGCCCGACCGTACGAGGAAACCCTGCCGGAGCGCGGCCTCACGGAGAGAGGCATAGCCCTCGGTGCGCGGGGGCACCCATTCCTTCAGCCCCTCCGCCTCGAGGATGGGGCGGAAGCGCGGGTCGCCGTTCATCCGGAAGAGCGCGTCGGTGAAGCGGGTGGCGTCCTCCTGGGCAAGGTCGACCCGCGCGGTGAACATGCAGTGGTGGTAGCGCGGAGAGGACCAGATGGACTCCACCGCTCCTGTCGGAACGAGCTGGCCCGAGAGGACGCCCACCCAGAAGGGGCTCCCCACCGCCCCCGCGTCCGCCTCGCCGTTGAGGACGGCCCTGAGCACGTCGACCTCGCTGGTCCCGGTGTCCCCGTGCTTCCCCAGCTCGGTGTCGAAGCGGCGCGACTGGTAGTCGCGGCCCTCGACCAGCCCTGCCTGGCCGAGGAAGTGCACCGGGAGGATCGCCGCGTGCCCGCTGTCACGACTGCCGAGGGCGAGGCGCTTTCCGCGGAGGTCCGACAGCTGCCGGACCCCGCCTCCGGTGCGAACCACGATCTCCGTCCACCACTCGAGGTCGGTGTCCCGCATCGCCAGCGGTCTGCACTTGCCCTGGCTGAGGTGGTCGGACTGCAGATAGGCCAGGTTGGTGTTCCACGCGATGTCGATGCGCCCGGCGAGGAGCGCGGCGACCTGCGCCTCGTAGCTCAGGTACAGCACGACCTCGACCGGAACCCTGGCCTGGTCGCGGAAGTAGGTCCGCATGCCCTCCCAGATCCCGACGACCTTCGGATCGTAGGCCACGGCGCCGACGGTGATGGTCTCGAGCATGGCGGATTCAGAACAGCGGGATGCCGAGCAGCGACTTGCCGATGAACTCGCGGAGGACGTCCCCGGTGGGCGCCATCACCGAGCCGGCGTGGGCATCGCGGAAGTAACGCTCGACGGAGGTGTGCTTGGAGAAGGCGGCGCCACCGCAGGCGTGCATCGCGTCCGAGGTCACGCGGATCGCGGTCTCCCCGGCGGCGGCCTTGACCTCGAGGACGCGGAGCATGGTGTGCGGGCCCGGACTCTCGAGCGCGCCCACGCACTCGTCGATCCGGTGCGCGAGCCCGTCGGTGTCGATCTGCATCTGGGCCAGCGTCTGCCGCAGTGTGGGAAGCGCCTCGCCGAGCGAGGTGTTGCCCAGATGCTCGAACTTGCTCGTCTTCAGATGGGCGACGGTCGCGGCCACCACGGCCCGGCAGATGCCCAGGGAGACGGTGGCGCTGGCCAGGTTGAACCAGGGCAGGACGATGTTCAGCTTGGCGGCGAACCCACCGCCCTCCTCGGTGAGCCGGTGGTCGTCGCCGACCTCCACGCCCTCGAGGGTCATCGGTGACGACGCGGTCGCGCGCAGTCCGAGGCCGTCCCAGGGCGCAGCGACGCGCATCCCGGTCGCCGAGCGCGGAACGAGATACAGCGTCGAATCGGTGGGGCTTTTCGCCTCGGATGACAGGGTGGTGACGACATAGCTGTCGGCGGACCCCGCGCTCGTGACCCAGGACTTCCTCGCGTTCAGCAGTACCCCGCCGGCCGTGCGTGACGCCCTGGAGAGCGGCGCCCAGAAGTGGCTGCGCGACCCCGCCTCGCTGAAGGCCAGGGTGGTGAGGTGCTTGCCCCGACCCATCTCCGCGAGCGCAGTCTGGAAGACCGGGCTCCGGGTCGTCTTGGCGCCCGCGACGATCACCTCGCCGGCGCAGACGTGCATCATGTAGACCATCGCCACCGACGGGTCCGCCTCGGCGAGGACGGCATTCACTTCTGCGAACGCGCGTGGGCCGAGGCCAGAGCCACCGAAGCTGGAGGGGACATTGAGCGCCAGCAGTCCCGCCTCGCCGAGGGCGGCGATGGCGTCGGCGGGAAACTGTCCGGCCCTGTCCAGATCGTGCGCTGCGGGGGCAATCGTCGCCTGGGCGATCTCGCGGGTCCGGCCGACTGCACTGCGGTGATCCAGCTGGGTCATCGCTCCCTCCTCGAGTCCGGGCTGGATACCTCCGGGGACGCTCCTAGTCCACACTCAGCTCGAGCAGTTGACCCCGGTGCACGAATCCCCGGACCGATTCCAACGACCCGCTGGATGAGGGAGCGGCCGTCGAATCCTGTCGGGTGCCTGTTGCCGCAGCCCCCGCTCCGGGGCACCGGCCCGTGGATCCCTGGCGGCGCATCCCTAGCGGCACATGTCGCTGCAGATCACCAGCCAGTTCTTCCCGAACTCTCTGAACTTGTCGTAGCCAGCCTTGAGCGAGTCTCCGAGCTTGGTGAACGCCTCGGTCACCTTGGACATCTGATCGCTGGGACTCGTCGAGCCGAGCTTGTTCTTGAGCTCGGAGCTTCTGATCGCGAGCTCCAGGCACCAGTACGAAACGTCTTTCCACGCGCTCTGCAGCGAAGGGATGTCGGCGATCCGATCCTTGATGTCCTGCGTGAAGGTGCAGACCTTGTTCGTGTCCTCGTTCAACTTGGTTGACGCTGACTTCGCGGAATCGACGTTCCCCGAGTCCACGTAGCCCTTGGTCTCCGCATAGTCACTCTGCACCTGATTGAATCGGTCTCTGACGTCTTCCAGCCGGCCGGCGACAGCCGGCGTGGCGAGACCGAGGATGACGAGAGCCACTGCTCTCGGGCTCGGGTTCATGATTCCTCTCCTTGGCGCTCCAGCAGGTCCAAGCGACGGACGAGCCGCGCCCGCCACGACGCGCGTCGACTCGGCAGCGATTCGACCGCACGTGACCTCGAGGGACTGCCCCGCCCGTGAGACGGCAGGCCGGGGCAGAGGACGCTGTCGCCCACGCGAGACACGCTCGGCTCAGGCGCTGGCGACCCTCGTGCTTTTACGGATGCTGAAACGGCTGACTCTGTGCGACGTGACGGCGGGTCGAATTGCTTGCACACCGGCCGAAGAGGAAGCTTGTCGCCTGCTCGCCAGGGGGGCGACCATGCGAAGAAGAGGGTTCCAGCGGTACGCGTTCCTCACGCTCGCTGCGGTTCTCCAAGCCCCCTCGCGGGCGGGCGCCGAGGAGATGGCAGCGGGTCCCACGGCGCTCGCGACACGATCCTGCAGCCCCTCCCCCGACGGGTCATCGGGCTTCACCGGCTCGGTCCGCGCTCCGCTGTTCATCAACAGGGTGTGGACCCGTTCCGGCCAGATCTGGTTCGGTGACGTGCTCTTCGGCGCCATCGGCCACATCGACGTCCCGGCCGGCGTCTCGGTGACCGGCCGATTCTCATCCCGGTTCTGGCCGATCGACACCGTTCAGGTCGTCGGGAACTCGATCTCCTTCCGCAGCGGTCGCGGCTTCCCGGGAGCCATTCACGTGCACGGCACCGACGTGTCGCTGCGCCAGAGCGATTCGATGCCGGCAGGGACCTACCTCGTGGCAGTCACCGGGACACCCAGTGGCCTGGTCTTTCGCGCGAGCAACGGGGTGAGCGTCGAGGTGGCGGTATTCCCGCCTCGATCCTGCGACGAGCCGGACGGCAGGGCTCAGGTTCTCGAGGAAGCTGAGTTCCCGGACGCGACCTGCCTCTCCCATTTCGCGCGCATCCGGGCGGACGCGGGTCGGTGTATCAATGCCTGTGACAACCAGGGAAGCGCGTACGTCCAGACGGTGGCCAACAGCGTCGCCGAGGTCGAATGCGCCCGGTATTGCCAGCGCTTCTCGTGTACCTACCTCTACAAGTTCACGCCCTGCCTGAGCTTCGGGTGTCGTCGAGCCATCCAATCGTGCCCCAACGAATGCCCGAACCTCGACTCGTGCATGGCGACGACACTGGAGGACGACCCGCCGAAGTACAACTGCTTCTGCTACCCGCGCCCCGACGGTGGGAGCTGAGCGCCCGGGGCTCAGGCGTGCGAACCTGAGCCGGTGATGCGAGCCACGAGGTCACCGAGCTGTATGGGCTTGGAGATCACTCCGACGACACCCGGGGAGTGCTCCGCACCCCTCACGTTCGGATCCCCCGAGACGAGCAGCACGCGAACGTCTCCCGCTGACGGGTACATCTTCAGCTGCTCGAGAAACTCGAAGCCGTCCATCCGCGGCATGTGAAGATCCAGAACCACGAAACGAGGACGCTCCTTCACGAGTGAGAGCCGCCGGAAGGCCTCCACGCCGTCGGTCGCCTCGTGGACCTCGAGCCCCGCGCTGCGCAGTGCCTCCGCGCAGGCCTCGCGGACCCCCCTATCGTCGTCGATCAGGAGAACACCGGGCACGGAATGCTCCTCCTCGAAAGCCCGGTCTCAGGCTGGTTGCCCAGATGGCGTCTCTGAAGGTGGTACCAGGCCCCCGCGCTGGCAAGCACCCGCGCCAGCACTCGGTGCGTGCGGTGGTGTGGCTCCGAACATGTCCCCCAGGACCAGGCCTCAGACCCGGGGCACGACCCGTGTGCCGCTCGCCTCCGCCGGAGTTGGAGCGGCCGAGCGGCTCACTCCTTCTTCTTCTTTTCCGGGCACTCGATGACGAACTCACGGACCGGCTCGGCCGTCCACGGGCCGCCGTTGTCGAACTGGCCGCTGGTGGGCCTGTACGTCACCCGCTCCTCTATGGTGCCCGCATTGTTGTTCGTCTGGTCGCTGTCGTGGGCGACGGTGAGCTCGCACTTCGTCTTGGAAGTCGGATCCTTCTTCGGATCGCACCCCTGCATGCCGATGACGGCCACTGCGTGCTTGCGCGTGGTGAGCTCCACATCGCAGTTGTCGGTGAGCGCCTTGTGGACGGCACGGAAGTCGGCGGGGTTCACCTTCTTGGTGGAGATGGGGAATCCCTTCGCTTTCATGTACTTGTCCTTGAGCTTCTCCCAGCCCTGGTCAGTCCCGGCCTCCTTCCCCGCGAGCGGGCCGTGCCAGCCCACGGCCGCCTTCATCTTGTCAATCGTCAGCTCGTCGTCCGCGATGTTCAGCCCGTGCTTCGTCTTCAGCCACTGGAGACTGTTCGACACCGCGGTGGGTACGCACTCGGAGGGGCGGGACTGCTGGTTCGGGAAGCCCTCGTGCTGGACGCTCTGGCCGTCCTGGAAGAAGGAGATGAAGGGCCGAGCGGGTGGCACCAGCCACGGCTCGTCGTCGGTGATCCCCGCGGCAATGAAGTAGGCGCGAGAGAGCACCGGAGCCACCGTGCCGCCGTCGGGCATCTCCTCGCTCAGAGTGGGCTCGATGGTCGCCGCGTAGGTGAGCTGTGTCACGTCCACGCCGGGTGGGACGCCGAGGTCGAACGAGAAGACCTCGGTCTGGGTCGCGCCCGTGCCCTCAGCGCTGAGCAGCGGCGCATTGCGCACCTGCCATGAGCCGTTCACCACGAGGTTGAAGTAGAGGAGCTGCGCCGCCCCTTCGTGGGTCACGTGCACCTCACCCCAGTCGGAGTCCGGCACCGAGTCCGTATCGAGCGTCACATCGAGCTGGAAGAACATGACG
>RPRB01000165.1 GCA_003818285.1 Myxococcaceae bacterium | reverse complement strand
ATCGTGTACCCCGTTCTCCACGCTGCCCACCCAGGGAGGGCCGAGCGCCCGCAGCGCGGGGACGAGCGCGTCCGACGCCCGGCGAATACCCGCCGGGTCCTGTCCCTCCAGCACCACGAAGATGGTGGACTGGCTCGAGGTCCTCGCCGAGACCCGGCGGAGCTCCACCACGCTGGGCCGGGACTCGGGGAGCAGGCTCTCGAAGCCGGTCTCCACCCGGAGCCGGGTGGCGAGGACGATGGAGACGGCGGTCAGGGCAGCAATGACGCCGAGCACCCGGAGGGGATGGCGGAGCTGCCAGCCCAGGAGGCGGTCCAGCGCGTGTCGCAGCACGGAACGAGGAGAGCTCGAGCCCACCGTCACTCCTTCCCCTCCGGCGGGCAGACCCACAGATGATACCGCTGCATCACCACGCCCCGGCGCTCCACCGCGAGCGTGCGGAGCGGGGTGCAGCGGCGGTCCGGGAGCAGCGCTCCCGGAGGCTCGTGGTAATGGTCATCCTGGACGTACAGCACCGGCGCGGCCGCGGGTGGATCGCGCCGCCCGAGGAAGTCGAACTGCGTCCGTCGCCTTCCCGGGCAGTAGACCTCGGGCTGATCGTCGAGCGCGGTGAGAAGATGCGCGCACAGGGCGTACTGGCAGCTCGCCACCACCGCGTCGGGGTCGAGCGCCGCCGCCTCCTGGCTGACCGCGGCCCGGACCTCCGGCCAGCCGCTCATCTCGTTGAAGAAGTCGCGGTCCGGGTCGTAGACGCCGGCGGGGACGAAGCGGCGAAGGGAAGGGTTGCGGGCGTAGGCGTAGAACACGGCGGTCCCGGCGAGGGTGAGGGCCAGGCAGGCCCCGATGTACCACCGGAGCGCCGCCGGGAGCCGCCCGGCCCGTTCGTCCAGGAGCCCGCCGGCGGCCACCACCAGCGGGAGGTAGCCCACCATGGTCCAGTGGGACTCGGCGTCCCGGACGCGGGCCATCATCACCCAGAAGAAGAGGAGGACCGGCCAGCTGGCGAGGGCGAGGAAGCGGTACCGGTCGTCCCGAGCCGAGCGGCGGATGCAGACCACCAGCACGGCCAGGAGCGCGGGGAAGATGAGCGGGTTCAGCGGCCCGAGCTGTCCCACCAGGGCATGCCAGGCGTTGAGGGCCAGCGAGCCGAGGTCCTCGGGTCCCGTGCGCTCGACGAAGTGCAGGACCAGCGACGGCCAGCCTCGCTGGTGGTTCCAGACCAGCACCGGCGTGGCGACCACCAGCGCCACCAGGCTTCCGAGGTACAGCGAGGGGCGGCGGAGCCAGCGCCGGCCGCGGGGGGAGACCAGGACGTAGAGCAGCCCCACCCCGAGCAGGAGAACGCCCGAGTACTTGGCGAGGAAGGCCAGGCCGGCCACCGCGCCGGCGGCGAGCGGACGCCAGGGCTCGTCGTGCTCGCGCATGCCGTTCAGCAGCAGGAGCCCGGCCACCCACAGCGGCGCGAGCGGAGCCTCGGGATTCAGCGCGTAGCTGGAGGCGAAGAAGACCGGGATGATGGTGACGAAGGCCACGGCCAGGAAGCCGGCGCGCGGAGAGAAGAGGCGGCGCCCGAGGAGGTAGACCAGGGCCCCGAACAGCACCGAGCAGACCAGGGGCCCGGCGCGAACGGCCAGCGAGCCATGCGAGCCACGGGTGGTGAGCCAGGTCATCCAGGCCACCAGCGGCGGGTGGTCGTAGTAGCTGAGCGCGGGGAAGCGGGACCAGACGTAGTAGTACGCCTCGCCGTTGGCGATGTCGGTCGCGGTGACGAAGAGGAGGCGCACCAGGGTCGCGCCGGCGATCAGGAGCGCGGTCCAGCCGGCCCACTCCCGCTCGCCCTGCCGGGCGGGAACCGCCACCATCGCGTCAGCCGTGCGCACCGCTCACCACTCGACCACGAAGTCCGCGTAGTCGGCCTCGGCCGGCGACTGCGAGTTGTCGCCGTCGGTCATCACCCCGATGGCCACGAAGTCAGGCACGCCCTCGAGCTTTCCGCCGTAGTGCTTCACGAACTCTCTTCTCGGATCCATGGTGTAGGAGGTCCAGACGTCCAGCGGGCCGCCCACCTGCACCAGTGTCGTGTCGCGGTCGAAGAACCAGCCCCGATTCGACTGACAAGACGTGCCCACGTTTCCCACCGTGCTCCAGACGTACTTGATGACCATCAGCTTCAGCCCGGCCTTGAAGGCCAGGAACACCGAGGCCGCGGCGTCCGACGCGCCGGGCCCGCAGTCGTTCGCCTCCTTCGGCAGCACGTGCGCCCGCCAGCGCCAGCTCACCGAGCGCACCGCCTGGCGCGCCGCCTCGGGAACACGCGCGTTCAGGACCACGTTCCCGAGGCCCGGGCGGTAGACGGCACGGAGGATGGCGGTTCCTCCGTCCTCGCCAACCGAGTAGTAGTTCACCGGACCGGAGTCCTCCCTGAAGACGGTGAAGGCGTCCGGGGGGATGACCGCCCGGTGCCCGGGAGGGGACGCGGGCACGGCGCCGCCGTCGCTCGCGGCGAGCGCCACGAGCAGAACAGCCATCGAAAAGAGCATGTTGTGGTGTCCACTTGACGTTACTCGGTGTGCGGATGTCAAAAGCGCCAGTGGTGCACCCCTCGCTCAGCCCCGACACCACGCCCACATCCTCCTCCGGCGTGGACCGCGCCATGCTCGCCCTGGCCGAGGCCATCATCCCGGGGACGAGCACCATCCCCGCCGCGGACGACACCACGGTCCGCGAGGTGACGGCGCTGGTGGCCCGGCTGTCGCCGCGGCTGTCGACCGCCTGGACCGCCGCGCACCGGGCGCTGGACGCCGGGGCCCGGCTGCGCACCGGCCGTCCCTTCCACGCCCTCTCCGCTGCCCGCCAGCAGGCGCTGCTCCTCCAGTGGCAGCGCGATCCACTCTTCAAGACGCCGCTGTCGCTGATCTCCAGCGTCTACAAGATCGTCCACTTCGACGCCCCGCACGTCCAGCGGGCGCTGGGCGCCCGGTCGAAGCCTCCGCTCCCGGTGAGCGAGCCACGGTGGACGCAGCAGGTCCACGCCGCCGAGTCCTGGACCGGCGGAGACGTGGAAGCCGACGTGGTGGTGGTGGGCACCGGCGCGGGTGGGGGGGTGGTGGGTCACGCGCTCGCCGCGCGCGGACACGCGGTGGTCTTCGTCGAGGAAGGCCAGCTCTACCACCGGCACAGCTTCGACGGCAGCACGGTGCGGGCCTACGAGCGTTTCTACCGGCCGGTGTTCGCGCTGGGGAACGCGAGCTTCCCGATCTTCGTGGGCAGGATGGTGGGCGGCTCGACGGCGGTGAACGGCGGGACCGCCTTCCGGACCCCGAGCTCGGTGCTGGATCGCTGGTGCGAGGAGACGGGGAGCGACGCCCTGTCCCCGTCCCGGATGGCGCCGTACTTCGACGAGGTGGAGATGCACCTCGGCGTGGGCCCGTCATCGCGGCGCCACGTCGGGCCCATCGCCGAGGTGGTGCAGCGCGGGTGCGATGCGCTGGGATGGAAGCACGGCCTTCTCCTCCGGAACGCGCCGGGGTGCGAAGCCTCCGGGTTCTGCCACCTGGGCTGCAGGAGCGACGCGCGCAAGAGCACCAACGTCTCGTACCTCCCGCCGGCGCTGGAGCGGGGCGCGCAGCTCTTCACCGGGCTGAAGGCCGAGCGGGTGGTCGTGGAGAACGGGCGTGCGGTGGGCCTCGAGGCCGTGGCGGCCACGGGCAACCGCATTCGCGTGCGGGCCCGGGCGGTGGTGCTGGCCGGCGGCACCATTTCCACCCCGCTCTTCCTCCTCCGGCAGGGGCTCGCCAACGGGAGCGGCCAGGTGGGCCGGAACCTCACGGTTCACCCGAGCGCGGTGGTGATGGCGCTGTTCGACGAGGAGATCCGCGGCTTCGACCACATCCCCCAGGGTTACGGCTCGGAGCAGTTCCTGGAGGAGGGGCTGCTCCTGGTCGGGGCGCAGGCGAGCCACAACGCGATGCCCAGCATGTTCCCCTCGATGGGCCGCAGGCTCATGGAGCCGCTGGCCCAGCTGCGCCACGTGGCGGGCGTGGGGCCGCTCGCCGCGGACGCGACTCGCAACGGCCGGGTCTGGGGAGAGGTCCGGGGCGTGCCGGTGGTTCGCTACTCGGTCACTCCCGCGGACGTCACCCGGCTCAAGCGCGGGCTCGAGCTGTCGATGCAGATGCTGGTCGCGGCCGGCGCTCGACGGCTCTACCCGGGCGTGCTGGGCATGGGGGCGCTCGAGCCGCACCGGGTGGACGAGTTCCGGAAGATGGACCTCGCTGCGTCCGACCTGGTGCTGGTCAGCTACCACCCCCTGGGCACCTGCCAGATGGGCAGCGACCCGCGGACCAGCGTGGTGGGCCTGGATCACCAGGCGCACGACGTCCCGGGCCTGTTCATCGTCGACGGGAGCACGGTCCGCGGGCCGCTCGGGGTGAACCCGCAGCTGACGATCATGGCGGTGGCCGCGCGGGCCGCGGACCAGATCTCACCCCTGCTCGGGTGAGCGCTTGCCGAAGAAGGCTCGCAGGGCGCGGATGCGCCGCCGCATGAGCCCCGGCAGCTTCCAGGCGCGGTTCAGACGGCTGGCCTGGACGTCGGCCAGGACGTCGCCCAGCTCGAGCAGCGTGTCGTCGTACGGCATCCAGTAGAGCTCGGGGTCCTTGCGGCGGTCGACCACCAGCGCGCGAGGACGGACGAAGGTGGCGAGGGCCAGCGTGCTGTTGGCGACCCCGAAGCCGGTGGCCCGCGTCCCGGACCAGGGGAGGCTCGGGACCGCGCCGGTGAACGAGTGGTTGTTGACGCTCACCACGCCGTAGTCCAGCCGCTCCGCGAGGCGCTCTCCCCGGTGGAGGTCGCGGGTCCAGATCGATGCGCCGAGCCCGTACCGGAGCCGGTTCGCCGCACGGATCGCCTCGGCCGGCCCGTCCACCCGCACCACCGCCAGCACCGGACCGAAGGTCTCCTCGCGGACCACGGCCATGGACTCGGTGCAGTGGTCGAGCACGGTGGGGGCAAACCAGAGTCCCTCGCCCAGCGGCGCCCCGCCGCACACCACGGTGGCGCCGTGCGAGCGAGCGTCGTCGACCTGCTGCTTCACCACCTCGAGCTGCCGCCCGTTGGCCAGGGGAGCGACGTCGGCGGCGGTGCCGTGGCCGGACCCCACGCGGAGCCGGGTGAAGGCGTCGCGCAGTCGCGCCACCAGCTGGTCCGCGATGCCCCGCTCGGCGTAGACGATCTCGATGGCCCCGCAGGCCTGGCCGGCGTTGCACAGCGCCCAGTGGGTGATGCCGGCCACGGTGCGCTCGAGGTCACAGTCGGCCAGGACGATGGCCGGGTCCTTCCCGCCCATCTCGGCGCTGCAGGGGATGCCCAGCTCGGCGCACCGGATGGCCACTTGCCGACCGGTCGTGGTGGATCCGGTGAAGACGCAGGCGTCCGGCCGGGCATCGAGCAGCGCCGCGCCCACCGTGCCGTCGCCGGGCGCGACCTGCACCACGCCCGCGGGAAGGTGCGCCGCGAGCCGAGCCGCGAACCATCCGCTGGAACGCGGCGAGTACTCGCTCGGCTTGAGCACGATGGCGTTGCCCGAGAGAAGCGCCGGGAACACCGAGCGGTACAGACCAGCCACCGGGAAGTTCCACGGCGCGATGATCGCCACCACCCCGCGGGGCACGGCGTCCACGTAGGCGCGCTTCCCGGGGAAGCCCAGGGGGTTGAGGCGGACCCGTCGCCGGGCGAGCGCCGGTCCGAGCACCGCCGCCCAGCCCTTCACGGCGTCGAGCGGTCCGAGCGCCTCGGTGAAGAGCGCCTCGGCGTGCACCTTGCCGATCTCCTCCTCGACCAGCGCCATCGCCTCGCCGCGCCGGGCGAGCATGTCCCGTGCTGCCCTCAGCAGGCAGCCGACGCGCTCCTGGAAAGGGGTGTGCGCCCAGGCCTCCTGCGCGTCGTGGGCGCGTGCCACCTTGGCGGCGAGCGGCTCCGGGGGTGCCGGGGGTGCCGCCTCGGTCAGCGGTGGTTCGGACGGCGCCATCGAAAACGGGGATTTAACACGCCCCCAGTGGTACTCAGGGGGTAGGGGGGCCGGCCCGCTAGCCCGTTGCCAGAGCAGTCCTCGGATGTTACGCAGCCCCCACACACGATTCATGAAAGTTCGTCGCGGCGGAGGGGTCATCGGCCCGCTGGCCTGGACGGCAGCTACGGCACGGGTCATGGCCTGGGACCGCCTTGCCGCCGACCGGGATCGCCTCCGGGAAGCCCAGCTCGAAGCACTTCGGGAGAACTGCCGCGAAGCGGCCCGGACGGAGTTTGGCCGCGAGCACCAGCTGGCCCGGGTGTCGAGCCACGAGGACTTCGTCGAGCGGGTACCGCTCCGCACCTACGCCGACTTCGAGCCCTTCCTGGAGCGGATGCGCAAGGGCGCCCGCGACGTTCTCTGGCCGGGGCTCATCCGCTACTACGGCCAGTCGTCGGGCAGCTCGCAGACGCTCGCGCACCACAAGTTCCTGCCCATCTCCGAGCGGCAGATCCGGTGGCAACAGAAGGCGGCCTTCGACGTCGTCGCCCGGTACGTGAGGCACGCCGGACATGCTCGCTTCCTGGGCGGCTACACCCTGGGGCTGTTCCCGCCCTCGACCCTCAAGCCCGACGGTCCGGTGAGCAACACCAACAACCCCGGGCTCATGCAACGGAACGTCCCCTGGCCGGTCCGCGAGGGGGTTCTGCCAAGACCAGATTTACGCGATATTCCAGACTACGACGAAAAACTGGAAAGGATGGCCGAGGCCTACCTGGACCACGACGTCCGGGCGATGTCCGGAACCACCTGCTGGTTCTCGGTGTTCTTCGACAAGCTGCTCCGCGCCGCCGCCGCGCGTGGTCGCCGCGTGGGCACCGTCTCGGAGCTGTGGCCGAACCTCGAGGTGCTCTTCGGCGGGGGAATCAACGCCGAGCCCTACCGCCCTGTCATCGAGAAGCGGGTTGGCCGCCCGATGATCATCATGGACAACTACAACGCCACCGAGGGCGGCATCTTCGCGGTGACCGACCGGATCGGCGGGCCGGGGATGCTGGTGGTTCCGGACCGGGGCGTCTTCTTCGAGTTCGTCCCCGCGGCCGAGCACGGCAAGCCGGATGCTCGCCGGTTGCCGCTCTGGGAGGTGGAGGCGGGGGTGGACTACTCCATCGCGGTGAGCACCTCGTCGGGGCTCTTCGCGTACCTCATCGGGGACCTGGTGCAGTTCCAGAGCGTGTTTCCGCACCGGCTGGAGTTCGTCGGCCGTACCTCGGGCGTGCTCTCGCTCACCCAGGAGCTGACCTCGTTCGTGGAGATCGAGCGCGCCATGGAAGCGGCAGTGCGCGCTGCCTCGTGCTCGGTGGTGGAGTTCTCCGCCGGAGCGGAGGTGGGCGTCGAGGGGACCGGCAAGGGCCGGTACCAGATCTTCGTCGAGTTCGATCAGCCTCCGGCGGATCCACGCCGGTTCGCCCGTGCGTTCGACGAGAGCCTCTGCGCGCAGAACCGCGTCTACCGCGAGCACCGGACGGCGGACGTGGCCATCCTGCCCCCCGCCCTGTTCGCGTTGCCTCCCGGTGGCGCTCGGCGCTTCATGGAAGACATTGGCCGGAGGAGCCCGCAGCAGAAGTTCCCGAGGGTTGTGGAGAATTCTAAGCGGGACATCCTCGTAAAATATGCGACATTGATCCCCTGGGAGCGTGCATGAGCCGGTTGGGAGTCTGCTTCGTCGGCGCGGGTGGAGCCGTGGCCAGCACGGTGATCGCGGGCGTCGCCCTGATGAAGCGAGGGCTGTCCCCGCGCATCGGCATGGTCACGGAGACCGGAGGTCTGCCGCAGACCCTCGGCTGCGCCCCGCTCGACGGCCTGGTCTTCGGCGGCTGGGACATCCGGGACGCGAACATCTTCGAGGCCGCGCTCCGTGAGCGCATCGTCCCCGAGCACCTCCTCCGCAAGGTCGAGCCGGAGCTCCGGGCCATCAAGCCCTGGCCCGGGGTGGTGTCGCCGAAGTTCCTCGGCACCGCCGACGCGGACAACGTCGTCACCGCCAAGGGACACCGCGAGGAGCTGGAGCTCCTCACCCGGAACGTGAAGGAGTTCAAGGCGGCCAACAAGCTGGACCGGCTGATCATCGTGAACCTCGGCTCCACCGAGCGACACGCGGAGGTCGCCGATGTTCACCGGACCGTGGCCGCCTTCGAGGCGGGGCTGACCCGGAACGACGAGCGCATCAGCCCGGCGATGAAGTACCTGTATCTGGCCTGCAAGCTCGGCGCGGGCCACGTGAACTTCACCCCCAGCCTGACGAAGGTCCCGGCGCTGGAGGCGCTGGCCGAGACCTCGGGCATCCCCATCGCGGGCGAGGACGGGAAGACCGGCCAGACCATGCTCAAGACCGCCCTGGCTCCGGCCCTCGCGGTGCGGCAGCTCAAGGTCGAGGGCTGGTTCTCCACCAACATCCTCGGCAACAACGACGGACGGGTGCTGGACGATCCGGAGAGCAACAAGACCAAGGTCGCCAGCAAGCTCTCGGTGCTCGACGAGATCCTCGGCTACGAGGTCAGCGACCACCAGGTGCACATCAACTACTACCGCCCGCGCGGGGACGAGAAGGAGGCCTGGGACAACATCGACGTCCTGGGGTTCCTCGGCGAGCGGATGCAGATCAAGATCAACTTCCTCTGCAAGGACTCGATCCTCGCCGCCCCCCTGGTCCTCGACCTGGTGCGGCTGATGGACGTGGCCCAGCGCTGCGGGGAACGCGGCATCCAGCGCCAGTTCTCGCTCTTCTTCAAGGCCCCCTACCACCAGGACGACGAGCGCGCGGTGAATGACCTGTTCAAGCAGAACGCGCTCCTCCACGAGTGGGTGGAGAAGGTGGCCCGCTCCAGCGTTCGCGCCGCGGTCTAGCGTGTACCGGCTGGCGATCCAGGGCGGCACCCCGGTCGTTCCGGCGGGGTCGCACGTGCGCTGGCCGGTTCTCGGAGAGGAGGAGCGCCGCGCCGTCCGCGGCGTCCTGGAGCGGGGCGTGCTCTCCGGCCAGCTCGCCCCCGAGGTCCGGGGGCTGGAGCGGGAGTTCGCCGCCCTGGTCGGGTCGCGGTTCTGCCTTGCCACCAACAGCGGCACCTCGGCGCTGCACCTCGCGCTGATCGGCGCCGGCATCCAGGCGGGCGACGAGGTGGTCGTCCCGGCCTTCACCTTCGTGGCCACCGCGATGGCGGTGCTCCACCAGGGCGCGGTCCCGGTGTTCGTGGACGTCGAGCCGCGGTTCTTTGGCATGGACCCGGCGAAGGTCGAGGCGGCCATCACCTCCCGGACGCGGGCCATCGTCCCGGTGCACCTCCACGGGGTCCCGTGCGAGCTGCAGCCCATCGCCGAGCTTGCCGTGCGGCGGGGGCTGGTGCTCATCGAGGACTCGGCACAGGCCATCGGCGCGCGGTACCGGGGCCGGATGGCAGGGACGATGGGGCTCGCCGGCTGCTACAGCCTGCAGTCCAGCAAGAGCATGGCCGCGGGAGAGGGCGGTCTCCTGGTCACCGACGACGAGGAGGTGTACCGCAAGGCGCACGCGGCCCGGATGTTCGGCGAGGACAGCCGCCCCGAGGACGAGGCCAGCTACTCGCTCGCCCACGCGCTCGACGGAAACCGGGCCTATGACTCGGCGGCGGTGGGCTGGAACTACCGCACCAACGAGCTGTCTGCGGCGGTGGCCCGGGCCCAGCTGCGGCGGCTCGATCACTGGAACGCCCAGGCGCTGGCCAGCGCCGAGCTGCTCGGCCGGCGCCTGCGCGAGCTTCCCGGGGTCACGCCGCCCGAGGTGCCGGCGGATCGCGTCCCCGCCTTCCACAAGTACCGCGTCCAGCTCGACGCCTCGAAGGTCGGGGTGGAGGCTCAGCCCCCGGCGGTTCGGGACGCGGTACTGCGGGCGCTGCGCGCCGAGGGGTGCGAGGTGGTGCTGTGGCAGACGCAGCCCGTTCCGGGACAGACGCTCTTCCGGAAGATGGAGGCCGCCTCGGCCGGGCGGCCGGACCGCCGCGTGAGCTACGACCTCGCCCAGTATCCGGTGACCCGGGCCATCCTCGACCGGTCGGTGGTGCTCTTCTCGCAGACGTATCCCCTCGCCCCTCAGCCGCCGGCCCTGGTGGAGGCCTACGCCGAGGCTTTTGCCCGGGTCTGGACCCGGCTGCCGGAGGTGCTCGCGCGGTGAGCGAGCGAGGACCGGGGCTGCTCGCGCGGCCGCTGGTGCGCATCGCCTGCGCGATCCTCGGGACCGGGGTGCTGGTCGCCTCGGTGTGGGCCGCGGGTGCCCGCGCGGTGCTGGCCTCCCTCGGGAACAGCGTGCACGCGCTCCCGCTGCTCGCGCTGCTCGAGGCGGTGATGGTCGCCTGCAGCACCCTCGCGCTCCGGTCGCTCTACGGCGAGTCCGGT
>RPRB01000164.1 GCA_003818285.1 Myxococcaceae bacterium | reverse complement strand
CGGGACACCGGACGCGTCGCCCGCCCCGCGCGCCGAGGCCGCCGGATGCCAGACCGATGCGGAGTGCGGACCGGGACGGGTCTGCGGCCGATGCGGCCAGGGGCCAGGGGAGTGCATTCCCGGGTGCAGCACCTCCGCGGACTGTCCGCCCGGGAGCAGGTGCGTCCAGGTGCAATGCATTCGCTGCCCGTGTCCCGGCGAGTGCATGAAGCGCTGAGCTCGACCTCGCCTGATCTCCCTACAGGCAGGCAAGTGGACCTCTGGGTGCGCTATGGGCGTATCAACTAGTTCATGATTGAACATATAGCGAGCCTGGCAGTCCGCCGTCCCCGGAAAAGTCCGGGGTTCCATGCGCTCCACAATCCTGTAGCGTCCTGTCTCTTTCGAGGGAGGGGTCGATGGCTCGCCAACACGGCCGTGTCCGTGCAGGTGCGATGCGTGCGTGCCGTCGCCGCCCTTCCCGTCTTCCCGTCTCCGCCGAGGTGCGCATGCGTCGTCGCTCTCCGGGCGTCCGCCTGACGGCCGCTCTGTTTCTTCTCTCCCTCCCCGCGGTCGGGCGCGATCTCCCGAACTACCACTCGGTGTACTCAGGCACGGCGCGACCGACGACGAGCAGCACGCTCCGCGCGGTGAACCGACGCGTGCCGCAGACGAGCGCGGTGAAATCGGCGGAGGCGCGGTTCGCCCTGCCCACCGTCATCCGCGCGCCGTACAGCGCGCGGGGCGCCTTCCCGACCGCGCGCACGCCCGCGGACGCGGCGCGTGAGCACCTTCGCTCGCACGCCGGGGCGTACTTCCTCCGGTCGGGCGACGCCGACACGCTCACCGTCAAGCACGTCCATGACACGGGCCGGGGGGCGATCGTCGTCAACCTCGTCTCGCGTCCCGGCGGCCTCGACGTCTGGGGCGAGCAGCTGAACGTGGTGATGGATCGGAAGCTCCGGCTGGTCGGGCTCACCGGCTACGTCTCCACGCCGGAGTCGGCGGCGGCGCTCTTCTCCGGAAAGACGAGCAGCGTTCGCCAGCCCCTGCCGAGCTTCCAGGTCGACCACGCGGCGGCGGTGGCGGCGGCATACGGCGATCTCACCGGCAGCCCGCTGGGCGCCGGCGCCTTCGTGGAGAACGGCGTGGTCCGTGGGGACTACCGGGGCGTCCAGATCCGCTCGGGCGTCTCCACTCCCTCGCCGTTGCGCTTCCCGGCGCGGGCAAAGCAGGTCCTCTTCCACCAGCCAGGCTCGCTCGTGCCTGCGTACTACGTCGAGGTCGCCTCGCGCGATCCCGAGACCCGAGCGCTCGACTATTACTCGTACGTCATCTCCGGACGGGACGGCCGGGTGCTGGTACGGACCAACCTCTCCCAGTCCGCCGGGCAGGCCTTCACCTATCGCGTCTGGGCGGATGCGAGCGGAGACTTCCGGCCGTGGGATTCGCCGTACGGTACCGCGGTCTCGCCGGCGCCCGAGTCCGCGCCGGTCGACACGTTCGTCGCTCCGCCGGTCCTGGCGCCGCAGGACGTCACCCTGAGCTCGGGCCCGATCAGCACCGGCGACCCCTGGCTCCCGGACGATGCGACCGAGACGGTGGGCAACAACGTGGATGCCTACGCGGATCTGGGCGGTGAGGACGGCTACACCCCGGACCCGAACGGACCGGACTACCGGGCGCAGGTCACGGGGCCACGCCGCTTCCAGTACCTGTGGACCGACGCCGTTGCCGCGGGGACCAACACCTCGAGCAACAAGGCGGCCATCGTCCACCTCTTCTACCTGAACAACTGGTTCCACGACTGGTACTACGACTCGGGATTCAACGAGGCCGCGGGGAACGGCCAGATGGACAACTACGGGCGAGGCGCCCCGGGCGGCGACCAGGACCCGCTCTTCGCCGAGGCGCTCGACTTCGGCGGACGCGACAACGCCAACATGTGGACGCCGGCGGACGGCGCCTCGCCCCGCATGCAGATGTACGTGTTCGACAACCAGACCTTCCCCTCGCTGCACGTGAACGGGAACGATCTGGGCTTCCCGAACGGCGACGTGCCGGTGTTCGTCATGAGCAACTCGCCGCTCAACTTCGACATCACGGCCAACGTGGTCCAGGCCTCCCCCGCCCTGGCGTGCACCGCGGTGACCAACGGCGCGGCGCTGGCGGGGAAGATCGCCCTGGTGGATCGCGGGACCTGCACCTTCGCCACGAAGGCGGCCGTGGTCCAGGCGGCGGGCGCGATCGGCGTGATCTTCCGGAACGCAACCAACGGCGCGACGAACGTGAGCCTCGGGTTCGACCTCCCGGCATATCTGGTGTCCAACGCCGACGGCCTGACGCTCATCGCCGCGGCGAACGGCGCGGGTCTCAACGTCCGCATGCGGCGGGAGACCCTGCCCGACCTCGACGGAGCGATCGACAGCGCGATCGTGGCCCACGAGTGGGGCCACTTCATCTCCAATCGACTCATCGCCGGCGGAGCCCTCAACCTCTGCGGCAGTTGCCAGGGGCGCGGCATGGGGGAGGGCTGGGCCGACTTCCACGCGCTCCTGATGCTGGTGCGTGAAGAGGACCAGGCAATCCAGGGGAACGAGCACTTCGAGGGGGCCTACGGCGCGGGGACCTACGCCACCCCCGCCTTCACCAACGACCCGATCTGGTTCGGCATCCGCCGGGCCACCTACTCCACGGACGTCCTCAAGAACGGCACCACGTTCAAGTTCATCAACACCGCCTTCGATCCCGGCGACCTCGACTTCCCCTGGGGTGGATCGGCCGGCGACGACCCGACCGAGGTCCACAACACCGGCGAGATCTGGGCCTCGATGCTCTGGGAATCCTACGCCTCGCTGCTCAACGCCCACCCGTTCGCCGAAGCGCAGCAGCGAATGAAGGACTACCTGGTCGCCGCCTACAAGGTGACGCCAGCGTTTCCGACGTTCGTCGAGGCGCGCGATGCGATCCTGCAGGTGGCCGCCGCGAGCGACGACGCCGACTACCAGCTCCTCGGGCAGGCCTTCGCCCGGCGCGGTCTGGGGGTGGGGGCGGTCGCGCCGGATCGGGCGGACCCGGATCACGCCGACCTGGTCGAGGACTTCACCTGGGGCACCAACGTCCGGCTGGAGGGCGTGTCGATCGTGGACGGGCCCACCAACTGCGACGGCGACGGGATCCTCGACACCGGCGAGGTCGGTCTGGTCCAGGTGACGTTGCGGAACGTGGGCGCGGACGCCGTCACCGGCGTCACCGGCTCGGTCGAGAGCAGCGACACCGGCATCAGCTTCCCCGACGGGCCTTCGCTGACCTTCCCCTCGATCGCCCCCGGCGCGACCGGCGTGGCCACGGCCAAGATCGCCCTCAGCGGGGTCACGGATCCGGGAGCGGTGACGGTCACTGCCACCGTCGAGGGCTCGACGCTGACCACCACTCCCCAGACCGGCGAGGCCTCCGGGGTGCTCGTCAACTTCGACGACGTCGCGAGCCTCAGCACCGACGGCTTCGGGGCGGTCAACACCAACTGGACCATCGAGTATGCCCCGCACGGTGGGACGAACCCAGCGCTCGGCAGCTTCTTCCGGGCCCTGCTGGACCCTCCCAACAACTCGCCGGGCTGGGTGGTGTTCAACAACATCGCCTCGGACGAGTCGCTCATCTCGCCTCCCATCGAGGTGGGAGCGACGGGTGATTTCGTCCTCAGCTGGTCGAGCCTCTTCGCCATCCTCCCCAACGGCGCCGTGACGGCGGTTCCCTACCTGGGCGGCGTGGTGGTGGAGGTCTCCACCGACGACGGCGCGACCTGGGCGGACATGACCGACGCGTCGTTCGGGGCGACCATCACCAACGGCTACACCCACGAGGTCGCGACCCGGGACGGCGCCGTCCCGCAGTACCAGAGCCCGCTCGCCGGGCGGATGGCGTTCACCGCGGCCGACGCGAGCGCGGCGGCCTTCGGCACCACCACCGTCAACTTCCACGCGAGCCTGGCGGGACAGTCGGTGCGCGTGCGGTTCCGCTACGGCGGCGGGTTCGACGACTTCAACACCCTGTTCCTCTACGAGCTGGACAACTTCGCCCTCACCAACGCGACGAACACCCCGTTCCTCGAGGACGTCGCGGACCAGCACGTCTGCGTGCCGATCGTCAGCGCCGGGCCCGACCAGACGGTGAACGAGGGCGCCACCGCGACCCTCAACGGCTCGGCATCCGACCTGGCCGGAGCCATCACCACCGAGTGGACCCAGATCGAAGGGCCGGCGGTCACGCTGAGCAGCACCACGGCGCTGAACCCGACCTTCACCGCGCCCATGGTGGATCAGGACACCGTGCTCGGCTTCCGGCTGACCGCCACTGGCACGAACGGCACGCGCAGCTCGGACACGCACGTCACGGTGCACGACCTCGGCGGTCCCCCCGTGGCGCAGATCAACGGGCCGAGCAGCGCGAAGACGGGGCAGGCCGTTCAGCTGGACGGCAACGCGTCCACCGATCCCGACGGCCAGGCGCTCACCTACGCCTGGAGCCAGGACTCCGGGCCGCCGGGGACCTTCAGCTCGACGACCGCCGCCCACGTCACGTTCACGACGGGCAGCACTCCGGGCAACGTGGTCGTGTCCCTGAGGGTGACGGACACCACCGGCCTCAGCGCGACGGCGACGAAGACCTTGAATGTCACGCAGCAGTCGGGCGGGAATGATGACGGTGGCTGCAGCAGCACCGGGTCTCCGAGCTCGGTGATCGCCTTGCTCATCGTCGGTTCGTTCGCCCTGCTCCGGCGTCGGCGCGTCTAGGACTAGAGTCGATGGCCCCGGCGGCGCGTTCCGTCGCCGGGGCCAATCCACGTTGCGGAGCGGCTCGAGGATGGGGACGGCCGGCGGGGAGCGCCGGGGCGGTGGCCTGGAGCGCCGCCCCGGGGCCCGGGTCAGGCCACCCAGCGCCGGCACTGCACGGAGGCGCGGAAGCCCAGGTCCGGGCTGGGCTGGTCGGTCGCTCCGGCGGCGCTCGCCCGGACGGCGCGAGAGCTCGACACCGCGCTGTCCCGCGGGGGGCGCGCCGGTCTCACCGCGTGGCTGGCCCGGCCCTTCCGGCATCGGCCGCGTGGGACGGCCCGTGCGGCAAGAAGGGGCCCGGCGGCGGAGCCGTGCGTGGATTGAGGGGCGGCGGCTTCACCCGGCGATCCTTGTCCATCGTCGGAATCGGTCCGGACGGGCGCCGGGGGCCGACGGGAGCGCCCGCATCCTCGCCATCGGTGGTGGGCGGCGCGCGGAATCCGGACGCGCTCCCCGACGGCGAGCTCGGCTGAACCGTCGGGCCGTCCGTCCCGGAATCGGCGAGGAGCACACGCGGAGCGACCTGGGCCGCCGCGCCGACCGACTGGTCGCTTCCCGCATCCGAGGAGGCGGGCAGGGGGGCTGGCGGAGCGGCCGCGCTCGCCGGGGGAGGTTCTCTCGCACAGCCGACCAGGAGCAGCGCGACGACGCGGAGGGTGCGCACGGTCATTCCATCCTCCTCGACGCCCGCGGGCGTGGCCACATTCATCGAGGGCACGGGCACCGGGTGCGCCGGCTGGAAGAGCGCTCGGTGGCCACGTATCCTCGACTCTCGCGGGTACGACCGAGGAGGGCACCGTGCGCTCTCTGTTCGCGGTCTTCGTCCTGGGAAGTCTGGCCCTCGCCGGCGCTCCCGACGGCGGGCGGGTCGCGGACCCGCGCGCCTCCGAGCGGCTGGAGATGGTCCAGCGGCACCTGGTCTCGGAGGGCATCCGGGACCCGCCCACGCTCGAGGCCATGCGCTCGGTGCCTCGGCACGAGTTCGTGCCCCCCTCGCTCGCGAGCGCTGCGTACCAGAACCGTCCGCTCCCGATCGGGCTCGGTCAGACCATCTCCCAGCCCTACATCGTGGCCTACCAGACCGAGGTGATCCGGCCTCGTCCCGGAATGAAGGTGCTCGAGGTGGGGACCGGCTCGGGCTACCAGGCCGCGGTGCTGTCCGCGGCGGGAGCGCGGGTCTACACGATGGAGATCTTCGCCGAGCTGGCGACCAGCGCCAGGGCGCGGCTCGAGCGACTGGGCTACCGCGCCACGGTGCGACACGGAGACGGGAACCTCGGCTGGCCCGAGGAGGCCCACTTCGACGCCATCGTGGTGACCGCCGCCTCCTCCCACATCCCTCCGGCGCTCGTGGAGCAGCTCCGGCCGGGAGGCCGGATGGTCATCCCGGTCGGAAGCATGTACGGGGCCCAGAATCTGCTGCAGGTGGAAAAGGACGCGGACGGGGTGGTGCGCACCCGCATCCTCTTGCCGGTCGCCTTCGTGCCGATGCTGAGCGGGCTCCGGTGACCGGGCCCGGGCGGCGGGGGCTCGCCCCCGCGGTCGCGCTGCTCTCCGCGTCCACCACCGCCAACGAGATCCTCCTCGTCCGCCTGTTCGGCGTGGAGCAGTTCCACCACTTCGCCACCATGGCCATCGGGGTCGCGCTGCTCGGTGTCGGTGCGAGCGGCTCGTTCGGTGCGCTCTTTCCGGTGCGCGACGTCGAAGGCGCCGAGCGCCGGCTTCGCGCGGCGGCCGCGGTGACGGCGCTCGCCCTGGTCGCCTCGCCCTGGGTCGCGCACCAGCTGAAGGTCGAACCGACGCAGCTTCCCTTCGATCGCGGCCAGTGGCTCCGGCTGGGGGTGCTCGTCGCGGTCCTCGCCGTTCCCTTCCTTGCCGGCGGCGTGGCGACCCTGACCGCGTTCCTGCTTGCCCCGGAGCGGACCGGCCGCCTCTACGGAGCCAGCTTCGGGGGAGGGGCGCTGGGCGTCGCCCTCGCCTTGCTGATGCTGTTCGTGCTCACGCCGGCGCGGTCGCTGGTGCTGCCGCCGCTCCTCGCCGCGCTCGCTGCGCTGGTGCTGGGACGGTCGTGGGTGGCAGTGGGGGCGGGCGTCGCCGCGGCGGTCCTCTTCCTCGGATCTTCCTGGGAAGCCCGCCTCAGCCCGTACAAGAGCCTGCCGCAGCTGTCTGCGCTTCCCGGAGCCCACAGGGTCGCCGAGCGGTTCGGACCGCTCGGCTGGGTGCTGGCCGTCGAATCGCCCTCCTTCCACCTCGCGCCGGGCCTGTCCCTGTCGTTCCGCGGTCCGCTCCCGCCGCAGACGGCGCTGCTCGTCGATGGGGATCTCGCCGGCGCGGCGACCGACCTGACCGACCCCGCCGCGGCCAGAGTCGCCGCGGCGCTTCCGGTGTCCCTGGCGCACGCGCTGGCTCCCCGGCGCCGCGTTCTCCTGCTCGGAGTGGGCGATGGGCTGGCGCTCGGGGCGGCGCTCGACGCCGACGCGCGGTGGATCCTGACCCTCGAGCCCAATCCGGATCTGCTCCGGCTCGCGCGTGAGCTCGCCCCCCTCCGGTTCTGGCAGGCCGAGCGGGTCGAGGACCGCACCGGCAACGCACGCGGGGTGCTGGCCCGCGAGCGCTCCGCCTTCGACCTGGTGGCGCTCGGGCCAAGCGTCGGGCACGGAGCCTCGGTGGGCGGAGTCCGGGCCCTGCAGGAGGACTTCCTTCACACCGTCGACGGTTACGAGCTCTTCCTCCGCCGTCTCGAGCCGGAGGGCGTGCTCTCGGTGACCACCTGGATCTCCACCCCTCCCCGGGAGAGCGTGCGGACCGTGCTCACCGTCGCCGCGGCCCTGCGGCGCCTCGGCCATTCCCCGGCGCTGCGGCTGATCGTGGTGCGCAACTGGGGGACGGTGACGGTGCTGGTGCGCTCCGTGGCGTTCAGCGCCGGGGAGCTCGCCCGACTGCGTGCCTGGGCCCGGGAGAGGTCCCTGGACGTCGACTGGCCTCCGGAGGAGGGCTCCGCCGACGTTCCGTTCAACGTGCTCGACGATGCCTCGCTCCGGAACGCGGCAGCCGCGGCGAGCCGTTCGGAGCAGGACGTGGCCCGCTTCGCCGAGGGCTACCCCTTCGACGTGGCGCCGGTCGACGACGCGAGGCCGTACCCGCACCACTTCCTGCGGCTGACGAGCCTTCCGGCGCTGGTGCGAGGGGCCGGAGGCTCATGGCTTCCCTTCGCCGAGTGGGGGCCGATCGCGCTGCTCGCCACCCTGGTCCAGACCGTGGCGGTGGCGGCGCTCCTGCTGCTGGTGCCGGTCCTCCTCCGGGGCCGGCGAGGAGAGTGGACTGCTCCGAGGTGGGTGGTGCTGGGCTACTTCGGTGCCCTCGGCGCCGCGTACATGGCCGCGGAGATCGCCGCCATCCAGCAGCTCGGGCTGCTCGCGGGGCACCCGGTCTACGCGGTGGCGGCGGTGCTGGTGATCTTCCTGGCCGGTTCCGGCGCGGGAAGCCTCTGGTCGGATCGCGTCTCGCCCGAGCGAGGCGTCCGGGTGTGCGCGCTCCTGGCGCTCCTCCTGGTGCTCGCGGCGTTCACGCTGCTGCCGGTGGTCCACCTGCTGGTGCCGGCCGCGCCGCCGGTCCGGACGCTGGCGGTGCTGGGCTGCCTCGCCCCGCTGGCGTTCCTGATGGGGATGCCGTTTCCGCTCGGGCTCCGACGACTGGTGCGCGATTCCGGGCCACTGGCCTGGGCGTGGGCCTCGAACGGGTTCGCCTCGGTCGTCGCCGTGCCCCTCTCCGCGCTGCTCTCACTCGAGCTGGGGTCGCAGGTGCTGTTCCTCGCCGCCGGAGCGGCGTACGCCCTGGCCGCCGTGGCCGCAGGCGTCGGCGGCGAGGGTCGGAGGGCTCGTGCGGCCTGAGCGAGGCAGCGCGGTCAGCACGGTTCCGCGCGGGTCGGGGACCTCGCCCCGGTGGACGCCTCCGGGCAGCTCCGCGGCGCCAGCGATCCGGCTCAGGCGGTCTTCACCAGGCCCACCGGGCAGCTCACGCCGGTGCCCTCGAGCCCGCAGTATCCGCCCGGATTCTTGGCCAGGTACTGCTGGTGGTAATCCTCGGCGTAGAAGAACTCGGGTGCCTCACGGATCTCGGTGGTGATCCGTCCGTGGCCCGCCGCGCCGAGGACCTTCTGATACGCCTCGCGCGAGGCTTCCGCCTCCCGGCGCTGCTCCTCGCCGAAGGTGTAGAGGGTGCTCCGGTACTGCGTGCCGGCGTCGTTCCCCTGGCGCATGCCCTGGGTCGGGTCGTGGTTCTCCCAGAAGGTGCGCAGCAGCTTCTCGTAGCTGGTGACCTTGGGGTCGAACACCACCAGCACCACCTCGGCGTGGCCGGTGCGGCCCGAGCAGACTTCCTTGTAGGTGGGGTTCGGGGTGGCCCCGCCGGCGTAGCCCACCGCGGTCACGGTGACGCCGGGGAGCTGCCAGAAGACGCGCTCTGCGCCCCAGAAGCAGCCCATGCCGAACACCGCCTGTTCCTTGCCGGGCCAGGGGCCGACCAGCGGCTGGCCGTTGACGAAGTGCTGCTCGGGGACCGGCATCCGCGCGCTGCGGCCCGGGAGGGCCTCCCCGGCGGTGGGGAGGGACAACTTGGCGTTTCGCGATTCGAAGTAACCCATGGCGTTCAGGTTATACGCGGAGAGCTCCGATGAAGTTACGCGGTCTTGGTCCCTACCTGGTGCTCCTCCTGCCGGCGGTGGCGCTGGTCCTGTTCGCCGACCGGTTTCCTTCGCCCATGCCGGTGCACTGGGACCTCGCCGGCCGTCCGAACGGCTACTTTCCGCGCACGCCGGTGGCGATGGCGTTTCCCCTGCTCCTCCTGGGCGGAATTTTGCTGCTGCTGGACGGCATCGTCGCCGGCGGGGCGAGGACCGGTCCGCCGGCCATGACCGAGGCCGTCCGCCGGATGCTGGCGCCCATCCGCTGGATCATCGCCCTGACCGCAGTTCCGGCGGCCTTCGCCCCGCTCTGGGGTCCGACGCCGGTGCTGGTGGCAGCCGGGGCGATGCTGGTGGTCATCGTCGTGCAGGTCGTCCGGGCGCCCCGGATGGCGCCGGCCACGGGTGAGGGGTGGCGCGGAGTGCTCTACGTGAACCCGGCCGACCCGCGGCTGGTGGTGCCGAAGCGCTCGGGCCTGGGCTGGACGTTCAACTTCGCCCGGCCCAGCGCCTGGGTGCTCCTGACCGTCCTGCTGCTGCCGCTGTGCGTGCTGTGCTCCTGGACCTACATCAGCAAGCGGGTCAAGGAGTTCCACATCAGCCTCATGCTCATGACCTCGGCCTGTGTCGGGGTGTTCGTCGCCCTTGATTTTGTCCTGTTCTACATTTTCTGGGAGGCCATGCTGGTCCCCATGTTCCTGCTCATCGCCGTGTGGGGCGGGCCGGAGCGCCGCTACGCCTCGCTCAAGTTCTTCCTCTACACCCTGGCCGGCAGCACCCTGCTGCTGGTCGCCATGGTGGCGTTCTACATCGCGGGCGGCACGTTCTCGATTCCCGAGCTGTCGACCAAGACCTATCCCTTCGGCTTCCAGTGCTGGGCCTTCCTGGCCATGGCCATCGCCTTTGCCATCAAAGTGCCCATGTTTCCCTTCCACACTTGGCTGCCG
>RPRB01000163.1 GCA_003818285.1 Myxococcaceae bacterium | reverse complement strand
CCGCGCTCGAGCTGCAGCCGGACGACATCGGCGCGCTCCTCCTGCTCGAGCACACCCGTGCTCCGGATCGGGCGCGGCGCGCGGACGTGCGGCAGCGCCTCGCCGCCCGGGTGGCGGACCCGGCGCTCGCCGCGGCGCTCCGGCTCTCGGCCGAGCTGGAGCAGGGACGTCCCCGGCTGGACGAGCGCCTGGAGCATCTCCGCCGCGCCTTCTCGGTCGACCCCGAGGACCCTCGCACCGCCTTCCAGCTCGAGCGCGGGCTGCGGCAAGCCTCCGACGTCCAGGGACTCCGCGCGTTCTACGAGCGGCGGCTGGCAGTCACCGAGGCCCCGTCCGCAAGGCTCGAGCTGCACCTCCGCCTGGGGCAGCTCGGCGAGGCCGCGCTGGAGACGCTCCCGCTCGCCCTCGCCGCGTACCAGGCCGCGCTCGCCCTCGAGCCCGCCGAGCTGGTGGCGCTCCAGGGCGTGCGCCGCGTCCGACTCCGCATGGGCGAGACCGAGGCCGCCGCGCTCGCCTGGGAGGCCGAGGCCGCGGCCACCCGCAGCCGGGAGGGCGCGATGCAGCCCTGGCTCGAGGCAGGCCGGCTGTGGATGAACGAGCTGCAGAAGCCCGAGCGCGCCATCGACGCCTTCGAACGGGTGCTCGATCTGGATCCCCTCGAGGTCGAGGCATCCGAGGCCGTGGAGTCGCTCCTCGCGCGCAAGGGCGGCGCCGCCGAGCTGGCCTCGCTCAACGAGCGGCGCGGCCAGACCCGGCTCGCCTCCGGCGATCGCCCGGGTGCCGCGAACGAATTCTTCAAGGCCGCCCAGGGCTGGCTGGATGGCGTCGGCGACCAGGGTCGGGCACTGACTGCCCTTGGCCGGGCGCTGGAGGCCGAGCCGGAGCACGCCGACGCGCTCGAGCTGCGCGCCGAGCTGGCCGGTGAGCAGGGCCGCTGGTCCGATGCCGCCGAGGCGCTCGAGTCCCGGCTGCGGATCGGCGGCGACGCCGAGACGCTCGCCGCGCTCCAGCTCCGGCTCGGCATCCTCTACCAGGACCACCTCGACCAGCCGGCGCGCGCGGTGGCGGCGTTCAACGCCGCGCTGGCCTCGGTGCGCTCGGCCGAGCCGCTCGATCGGCTGGCGACGCTGCATCACGCGTCCCGGAACTGGACCGGCGTCGTGGACTGTCTCCAGCAGCTCCGGGCCATGGAGACCAGGCCCGTGGACCGGGCCCGTGCGTCGCTGCGCCTCGCCGAGGCGCTCAGCGACGGGTTCGACGACGCCGAGCGCTCGGTCGCCGAGGCGCGGGAGGCGCTCCCGCTCCTTCGCGAGGAGCCCGACGTGCTGGACCGGATCGTCCTTCTCTTCGAGCGGCGAGGGCGCATGTCGCTGCTGCTCCAGCAGCTCGACGAGGTCGCCGGGCCGTCCTGCCCTCCCGCCGCCGCGGCCCGCATCCGCGTGCGGCTGGCGGAGCTGTACATCCGGCTGCTGGGGGACCTGTCCCGGGCGGTGGCCGCCTGCCGCACCGCCGTGGAGCTGGACCCCGGAAGCGTCGAGGCACGCGCCGCCCTGGCGGACATGCTGAGCAAGGACCCGGGCTCGGCCGACCTCGCCGTCGACGCCCACCGGGAGGTCCTCGCGCTCGATCCGGTGCGGGTGCCGAGCCTGGAGAGCGTCTACGAGATCTGGGACTCGCAGCGGATGCTCGACCGGAGCTTCTGCTGCGCGGCCGCGAGCGCCTTCCTGAGCGCCGGGCCAGCGCGCGCCACCCATCTCCACATGGACTGGCGAGGGCGGCTTCCCACCGAGCCGCACGCCCGGATCGATCGCGAGTCGCTCGCCCTCCTCCTCCACCCCGACGCCCGGAACCCGCTCACCGACGTGCTCCGCGCCGTGGGTGACCAGGTCTCGAAGCTCTACCCTCCGGACTTCGAGGCGCTGGGCGTCGACCCGCGCGCCGACCGCCTCCGCTCCGACCACCCGGTCGTTCGCGCGATCCGCCTCGTGGCCGAGGGGTTCGGGGTGGACCACTTCGAGGTGTACCAGGCCCAGCGAGGCCTCATGGTGGCCGAGACCGGCGACCCGCCGAGCATCTGTGTCGGGCAGGACGTGGTCCGGCGGTTCAACTCCCGGGAGCAGAAGTTCCTCATCGGCAGGGCGGTGTTCGCCCTCCTCGAGCGCACCGCCCTCGCCGGGAAGCTGCCCGAGCCGGAGCTCGCCGACCTGCTGGGGGACTGCATCCGGGTGGTGGTCCCCGACTTCGACCGGCTCGGGCGGCCGAACGAGGAGCGCGTCCGGTCTCTGCGGAAGACGTTCTCGCGAAAGACGCTCCGTGCGCTCGACGGTCCCACCTGGGAGGTGGCCCACGGCCGGGTGCCGGACCTCGGGAAGACCCTGCAGGGGCTCTTCGCCTCCGGGAACCGGGCCGGGCTGCTGGTGTGCGGGGATCCGGCGGTGGCGCTCACGATGGTGCTGCGGGAGGATCCGGCGTTCGCGTCCTCCAAGGGGCCCGAGTCTCCGGAGAGCGTCGCCCGCGCGGTGCGGGAGCGCGCGGACCTGCGGGCGCTGCTCAGCTTCTCCCTGTCCGAGGAACTGTTCACGCTCCGGGATCGGGTCGGGCCGACGCTGCCGGAACGGGCGGTCTGAGTCGGCAATGAGGGGGCCCACTACTCGACTCGGAGCACCGCGCCCTCGGGCAGCTCGCTCCGCAGCCGCGCCACCACCAGCTCGACCCGCTCGGGCTCGGCCGCCTCGACCGTCACTCGCACCCGGTGGTCCGCCCCCGAGGACACCGCCGGATAGCTGCCGATCCCCACATCCGGCATTCCCAGGGCCACCCGGTCCAGCGCCGCCGCGATCTCCGCCTCACCCTGCGACAGGTACAGCGACCGGACGTGCACCGCGCCCTTCGGCAACGACAACAGCACCGTCTCCAGCTGCAGCTTGAACAGCGACGGTACCCCCGGCAGCAGGAACATCTCCTCGACCGAAAGCACCGGGTACACGGTCCCCTCCGGCGCCAGGAGCTCCGTGCCCTCGGGCGCCTCCGCCAGACGCAGCGCCTCCGCCGGCATCGAGCCCGAGTGCGCGCGCGACAGCAGCTCGACGATGCGCGGCAGACGGACCACCTCCCGCCCCAGCGCCAGCGCCACCGCCCGTACCGTCACGTCGTCGTGGGTGGGCCCGATGCCGCCGCTGGTGATCACCCACCGGCCCACCGCGCGCGCGTTCACCACCGCCCCCACGATGGCCTCGATCACGTCCGGCACCACGAAGAGCGCCCGAAGCGGCAGACCGTGCTCGCGGAGGCGCCGGACCAGATGCGGCCCGTTCACGTCCTCCACCTTTGCCGAGAGGACCTCGTTCCCGATGATGATCGCCGCGGCGCCCGTCCGTGCCATCCCGCGAGGCACTCTACTTCCGCCCCCGCCGCTGAAGCACCGTCCGGACCGTGGCCAGGATCTCCTTCGCCACCTCGTCCGCCGTCGCGCGTCCGTCCACCCTCACCACCCGCTGCGACCGAGCATGCTTGCGCACCACCCGCCCGTACGCGCGGGCCACCGCCCGCTGCACCTCGTCCGCGTCGAAGAGCTCCTCGCTTCCGCCCCGGCCGTGCCGCCGCCGGGCCGCCGTCCGGGCGTCCACGTCCAGATAGAGGGTCAGGTCCGCCGGGCGGGCCGCCGCGTTCAGCGCCTCCACCCACGCCAGCGGCATCCGCATCCCCTGGTAGGCCATCGACGAGAGCACGTAGCGGTCCGAGATCACCACCTTCCCCTCCGCCAGCGCCGGCTCCACCACCGACGCCAGGTGGTCCAGGCGGTCCGCCGCGAACAGCAGCGCCAGCACCCGGTCCGACAGGCCCACCAGCCGCCGCTTCAGCGCCTGGCGCAGCACCACCCCGATGGGCCCGTCCGACGGCTCGCGCGTGCTCACCACCGCGTGCCCGGCCTCCCGCAGCGACGCCGCCAGCCGGGACGCCTGGGTGGTCGTCCCCGAGCCGTCGATTCCCTCCAGGACGATGAACCGCCCCGACCCCGTGCTCATCGCGGCAACAGCGCCGCCGGATCGTCCAGGTGGAGCGCCCGGTGCACCGCCTGCAGCGAGGCGAACAGCTCCAGCTCCCTCCGGTGATGCGCGATGCCCCTCCGGTACTGGATCCAGGCGAACACCACCAGCCCGACCGCGAGCACCGCCGCCAGCACGCCGAGCACCGGAAAGCGGACCGAGTCCCAGAAGAGCTTCGCCGCAGCGGCGGTGAAGACGACGCAGGCCACCAGCGCCAGTCCCGCGCGCGCGAAGTGGGTCGTGCTCTGGCGCACCGCCAGCTGGGCCTGGAGCTCGGGCAGTCGCGCGCGGGCCACCTCGGGCGTGATCTCGGTCGAAGGTTGGGTCTGCAAGCGGGGCGGACCCTACGGCAGCCGGCCCGCGGCTGGCTAGTGCTCGCGGCGAGCGCTCAACCGTCGGTCACCAGCAGCCCACCGCAGCCACCACAGCGCTCCATCGACGCTGGACTCCGTTCACCGCAGCGCTTGCAGACCCGGCGCTCGGTCTCCCCCGGCGCCGCCGCCACCGCCGCCGCTGCCGGACGCGCCCAGGGCAGCCGCATGCCGCACCGGTCACAGAACAGCCCCGACGTCTGCACGTTCCGACAGTACCGGCAGGTCGCCACCGAGGGCGCAACGGACGGCGGTCCGTCCGGCGCGATCCGCCCGCGGTCGAGGTCCTGGAGCCCGCCGGCGCGGACGTCCTGCGCGCCCCCCACGTGGGTCACCTCCCAGCCGAGCAGCGGCTCACCGGGAATCTCGGGGACCGGGCCCGTGGCGGTCGGCTCCAGTCCCGGCGCAACCTCGATCGGCAGGCCGAGGATCTCGGTGGGCAACTGCGTGGGCTCGAGGCCTTCGATCGGCCCGGTCAGGTTGGCGGCCCCGGGGGACTGCCCCACCTGCTTGCCGCAGACCTCGCACTGCCAGCCGGTGACCGGTGCCTCGCAGACGGGACAGGGACGCACGCGCTCTCGAGGCCTCAGGTCGGAAGGGGCGCGGGCGTCATCGGGACGAAGCGCACCGAGATCAGCCGTTCACTCTGCAGCGTTCCGTCGTCCGATTTCCGGAGGCGCACCAGCTCCTGTCCCTCGTGCTGTCCGCCGATCGGCCCCACCAGCCGGCCGCCGGGCGCGAGCTGCTCCACCAGCGTCACCGGGATCCGTTCCGGGGCCGCGGTCAGCACGATGGCATCGAAGGGGGCCGCCTCGGGCCATCCGGCGAACCCGTCGCCGACGCGCAGGTGCAGCCGGGGGCCGGCGAACGCCTGGAGGTGCTCGGCCGCCGTCCGGGCCAGCCCCTCGCGCACCTCGACGCTGTAGACGTCCGCTCCGAGCAGGTGCAGCACCGCCGCCTGGTAGCCGGAGCCGGTGCCGATCTCGAGGATCCGGTCCCCGGGCCGGACCTCCAGCGCCTCGCTCATCAGAGCCACCACGTAGGGCTGGCTGATGGTCTGCGCCTCGCCGATGGGCAGCGCCTCGTCCTGGGAGGCGATGTCCTGCAGCCGCTCGGGCACGAAATCCGAGCGGGAGAGCAGCGTCATCGCGGCGAGCACCCGCTCGTCACGGATGCCGCTGCGGCGCAAGCTCAGGATGAGGCGGGGGTCCTCCATGCCAGCGGCAACGTAAAACTTCGCCGCCGGCCTGGCTACCCCACCCTCGCCAGGGAGAGCTTCCCCTCCCACCGCTCCTCCAGCGCCCGGAGCAGACCTCGGTGCTGCGGCCCGGCCAGCCGGGGGTCGGCCGCAGCGATGGCCTTCGCCTCCTCGGCCGCCACCGCCGAGAGCGCCTGGTCCCGCGCCAGGTTGGCCACGCTCAGCTCGGGGAGCCCGCTCTGGCGCGTTCCCAGGAATTCCCCCGGTCCACGCAATTCCAGATCCTTCTCGGCGATGACGAACCCGTCGGTGCTCTGCTCCAGCACCTCCAGCCGCTCGCGGGCGTCCGGCCCCCCGGCGAACGACGGCAACAGGTAGCAGAAGGAGGCCGCCGCGCCCCGGCCCACCCGGCCCCGGAGCTGGTGAAGCTGGGAGAGGCCGAACCGCTCGGCGTTCTGGATCACCATCACCGAGGCGTTCGCCACGTCCACGCCCACCTCCACCACGGTGGTGCAGACCAGCACGTCCACCCGGCCCGCGCGGAAGGCCTCCATCACCGCGTCCTTCTCCTCCTGCTTCAGCCGCCCGTGGAGGAGCTCCACCCGCCGGTGCGGCCAGCGCGCCTGGAGCTCCTCCGCCCCGCGCGTCGCGTCGGCCAGGTCGACCTTCTCCGAGGCCTCCACCAGCGGATACAGCACGTAGGCCTGCCGGCCCTTTCGCAGCTCGAGCTCCACCGCCTCCCACACCTCGGGGTGCCGCGGGGGCGTCGCCACCCGGGTGGTGATCGGCGTCCGCCCGGGCGGGAGCTCGTCCAGCACCGAGAGGTCGAGGTCACCGTAGAGCGTCATCGCGAGCGTCCGCGGGATGGGCGTCGCGGTCATCACCAGGACATCGGGACGGCGCCCTTTCTGCCCCAGGGCCTGCCGCTGCAGCACCCCGAACCGGTGCTGCTCGTCGATGAGCACCAGGCCGAGCCGCTCGAAGGCGGTGCCCTCCTGGATCAGCGCCTGGGTTCCCACCGCGATGCGGGCCCGCCCCGACTCCACCGCCTCGCGCGTACGGCGCTTCTCGCTTCCCGACCCGGTTCCGGTGACGAGGGCCACCTCCACGTCGGTCTTTCCGAACACCCGGGCGAAGGTGGCGTGGTGCTGCGCCGCGAGGATCTCCGTCGGCGCCATCAGCGCCACCTGCCAGCCGTCCTCCACCGCCAGCGCTGCCGCCACCGCCGCGACGGCCGTCTTCCCCGACCCCACGTCGCCCTGGAGCAGCCGGTGCATCGGCTCGGGCCGGGCCATGTCGCGGCCGATCTCCGCCACTGCCCGGGCCTGCGCGCGGGTGAGCGTGAAGGGGAGTAGCCCGCGGGCGCGCGCCAGCCGCTCCCCGTCCACCCGGAAGGCGATGCCCGGCTCGTGCTTCACTCCCTGACGCCGGAGCGCCAGGCCCAGGTGCAGGAGGAACAGCTCGTCGAAGGCGAGTCGGCGGTGCGCCGGGCTCCGGTGCTGGTCCAGCGCTCCCAGATCGTCGTCCGGCGCCGGCTGGTGGATGCGGGCCAGCGCCTGCGCCAGCGGGGGGAGCCCGAGCCGCTCGCGGAGCTCCGGAGGAAGCGGATCCTCGACCGCGGCCAGGTGCGCCGCGGCCACGCGCGCCACCAGCTCCCGCACCTGCCGCTGCTCGTGCCGCTCGAAGCCTGGGTAGACCGGGACGATGCGGCCGGTGTGCAGCGACGGCCCTCTCCCCTCGTCCGCGGGCTCGATCTCCGGGTGGACCATCTCCCGGCCGCCCGCGGTCGCCCGCAGCTCGCCGGACACGATGAGCCGCTTGCCCACGGGGACCCGCGACTTCATCCACGGCCCGCTCTGGAACCAGGTCAGGGCGATGCTGCCGGTCTCGTCCGCCAGCACCGCCTGGAACCCGCGCTTGCCGGGGCGGATCATGAGATCTCGGGCCATCCGCACCGTCCCGACCGCCACCCCCCGCTCGCCCGGCCGGAGCTCCCGGATCGTCGAGAGCCGGCGCCGGTCCTCGTACGTGCGCGGCAGCAGGAACAGGAGGTCTCCCACCCGCTCGAGCCCCTTCCGGTTCAGGCCCTCGACCAGTCGAGGAGGGACCCGGATCCCGCTTCCGCCGATGGGCTGGGCCAGAGGTCCCTCGCGCGGCGCCGCGGAGATGGGACGGGCCAGCTCCTCCTCCGGGTCGGGCTCCTCGGCCTTGCGCCCCACGCGGCGTCGGCGCTCCTTCCCGCGCGGCTCTTCGAGAAGGCTCCCCTGCGCCCGCGCTCCGCGGCGTCGAGCCGGAGGGCGAGTTCCTCCCGTGGATGGACCGCTCTCCGAGGACCCGGCGCTCGCGGCGGCGCGAGCCGCGGTGGTCGAGCGCGACGGGGCCGCCGGCGATCCGGAGGGACCAGCGCCCGGTGCGGGGAGCGGCTCGCCCCGTCTCGTCCCCTGCGGGCGGGGAACGCCCGGCGGCGCGACGGCACCGCGCGGCGCTCCGGCGGCCGTGCCGTGACCCGGCTCCCCCGAGGGGTCCGGCCCCGGCGGACGAGGCTGCTGCCCGGACGCCGGAGACGGCGGACGCTCCCGGCCTCGCGCCGCCTCCGCGCCGGAAGCCGCGGCGTCCGGGTCCGCACCCGCGCCCGCTGCTCCCCGGCCGGACGTCAGTCCATTCCGTCGCGCAGCCGTCACAGCGCCTCGGCCGGGAGCTCCGATCCGTGCTTCCGGCGCCGCGGCCGCGGCCCGGCCTGCGGTCGGGCCACGCTGTCCCGCGCCACCCGTGCTCGCCGGCGCCGTTCCGGAGACCCCGCCCGCGGAGGCACCGGCATCCCGGACCCGGGAAGCGAGCGCGCGGAGCGCGTCCTGCGGCGACTCCGGTCCCCCGCGCTCCAGCGCCCGCGCCACCCGCTCCAGCAGCTGCACATCGGCGCCGGACCGGGCCGCCCGCGCGCCCTCCAACGCCGTCCGGACGAGCCCCTCCAGGCCCTTCACCGTCGACAGGCGCGCAAAGTCGCTCTGCGCAAGGAAGCGCAACGGAGCGAAAAGCGGCTGGAGATAGGACGGGGAGGGCATCGCCTGAGAAGGGGGCGACAGCCTACTCCGCGGGTCCCCCGGGCTACGCCTCGTCCAGCTCCACGAAGAGAACCTCGACCACCTCGTACTCCCGGGCGCCGCCGGGGCTCTGCACGGTCACCAGGTCGCCCACCGCCTTGCCGATCAGCCCCCGGGCCAGCGGGGAGATCACGGAGATGAGCCGGCGCTTGATGTCCGCCTCGAGCTCACCGACCAGCGTGTAGGTGACCTCCTTGTCGCTCTCCGCGTCGACCAGCTTCACCGTCGCCCCGAAGACCACCTTGTCCCCGGACAGCTTCGAGACGTCGATCACCTCGGCGCGGGCGATCCAGTCGTTGAGGCTGAGGATGCGGCCCTCGACGTGCGACTGCTTCTCCTTCGCCGCGTGATACTCGGCGTTCTCGCGCAGGTCACCGTGCGCACGGGCGACCTCGATCTCCTTGGAGATCTTCCCCCGCTCGACGGTCTGGAGCTGTTTCAGCTCTTCCTTGAGGCGCCGGAGACCGGACGCGGTGATCGGGATACGGCTGCTCATACAGGGGGGCGGACCCTAACCAGCGGCGCTCAGCGCTTCAAGCCGTTGAGCGCGTCCTGGAGCGCCGTCACCGGGATGCGTCCGCGCGCCAGCCGCTCGATCGCCCCCACCGCCATCCGGGCCGCCTGCACCGTCGTGTAGTAGGGGACGGAGTGCATCAGCGACTCGCGGCGGATGCTGAAGCTGTCCGCGATCTCCTTCTTCCCGAAAGTGGTGTTGATCACCAGGTCCACGTCCCCGTCCACGATCTTGTCCACCACGTGCGGACGACCCTCGGTGACCTTCAGGACGTGCTCGGTCTCGATGCCCTTGTTCTTGAGGTACTGGTGCGTGCCGCCGGTGGCCACGATGCGGAAGCCCAGCGCCTTGAGCCGCTTGGCGAGATCCACCATCGCCGGCTTGTCCTCGTCCTTCACCGAGATGAACACCGTGCCCGAGCTGGGCAGGGCCGACCCGGCCGCAAGCTCGCTCTTGGCGAAGGCCGAGTAGTAGTCGTCGGCGATGCCCATCACCTCGCCGGTGGACTTCATCTCCGGGCCGAGGATGACGTCCACTCCGGGGAAGCGGGCGAAGGGGAAGACCGACTCCTTCACCGCCACGTGCTTCATCTCGATCTCCCGCGGCGCCTTCAGCTCGTGGAGCGTCTTCCCCACCATGCACAGCGCGGCGATCTTCGCCAGCTCCACCCCGGTGGCCTTTGAGATGAACGGCACGGTGCGCGACGCCCGCGGGTTCACCTCCAGGACGTAGATGGTCTTCCCCTGGATGGCGAACTGCACGTTCATCAGGCCCACCACGTTCAGCTCGCGGGCGAGCGCGGTGGCCTGGTCCTTCATCCGCTCCACCAGGTCCGGTGAAAGCGAGTGCGGTGGCAGCGTGGCCGAGGCGTCGCCGGAGTGGATTCCGGCCTCCTCCACGTGCTCGAGGAGCCCGCCCACCAGCACCTCTCCCGTCCGATCCGCCACGAGATCCAGATCCACCTCGATGGCGTCCTTCAGGAAGCGGTCGATGAGCACCGGGTGCTCGGGCGAGGCCTTCACCGCCTCACGCATGTACCGCTCCAGGCTCTCGCCGTCGTACACCACTTCCATCGCCCGCCCGCCCAGCACGTACGAGGGCCGCACCATCACCGGGTAGCCGATCCGCCGAGCCAGCTCCTGCACCTCCTCCAGGCTCGTACCCGCGCCGTTCTCGGGTTGCTGAATGCCCAGGCGGGCCCGCAGCAGGCCGAAGCGGTCGCGGCCCT
>RPRB01000162.1 GCA_003818285.1 Myxococcaceae bacterium | reverse complement strand
ATGGCCAAGCCTCCGGTCTGCAAGATCATGGATTACGGCCGCTTCAAGTACGAGGAGAAGAAGCGGGCATCGGAGGCGAAGAAGAAGCAGGTCGTGGTTCACCTCAAGGAGGTGAAGATGCGACCCAAGACGGAGGAGCACGACTACGAGTTCAAGGTCCGGAACGTGAAGCGCTTCCTCGAGGAGGGGAACAAGGCGCGCATCACCATCATGTTCCGGGGCCGGGAGATCACCCACAAGGAGCTCGGCCAGGCGTTGCTCGAGGACGTCATCAAGGACGTCAAGGAAGTCGGGGTGGTGGAGCAGGTGCCCCGGATGGAAGGCCGGCAGATGTTCATGATCCTCGCCCCGAACCCGAAGGTCGCCCAGCGCGCCCGGGACCTGGCGAGGCAGCGGGCCGCCCAGCAGGAGGCGGAAAAGAAGGCGGAGTCGGCGCCCACCACCGCCGCGGCTCCGGCGAAGGCCCCCGCGGGGCCCGGACGGGTTTGAGGAGTCAGGCGATGCCGAAGATGAAGACGCGCAGTGCGGCCAAGAAGCGGTTCCAGGTGAAGAAGTCGGGCAAGGTGAAGCACGCCAAGGCCTACGCGAAGCACCATTTCACCTTCTCCAAGACCGCCAACAACGACCGCCGCAACCGCGGCACCGGCCACCTTCGCGACATGGACGCGAAGAAGGTCATCAAGGAGCTGTTCCCCTACCGGGCGAACTGAGAAAGAGCCATGCGGGTCAAGAAGGGTTTCAAGGCGCGCCGTCGCCGCAACCGGATTCTGAAGCTGGCCAAGGGTTACCGGGGCCGGCGGAAGAACTGCTACAAGCGCGCGAACCAGGCCGTGGAGCGCGCGCTGGACTACGCCAGCCGTGACCGGGCCCGGAAGAAGCGGGA
The DNA here is from genome assembly GCA_003818285.1 of Myxococcaceae bacterium. Classification (GTDB taxonomy): domain Bacteria; phylum Myxococcota; class Myxococcia; order Myxococcales; family Myxococcaceae; genus RPRB01. Next base: position 9,621 of record RPRB01000162.1, on the reverse strand, counting down.
TTTCCGTTCGCTGTGGATCGTCCGGATCAACGCCGCGGCCCGCCTCTCGGGCCTGAGCTACAGCCGGCTCATCACTGGCCTGAACAAGGCGCAGGTGGCGCTGGACCGCAAGGTGCTGGCCGACATCGCCGTCGCCGATCCGCAGGGCTTTGCCGCCATCGCGAAGATCGCGGCGGCCTGACATCGGACCCCTGCCGGGGGGGCGTCGAGCCCCGGCGAGCCGACACGAGGGCTGCCCCCAGGGGCGGCCCTTCGTCGTTTCGGGAGGACGCAATGCAGGACCGACTGGAATCGCTGGCGAGCAAGGCGCGGGAGGAGATCGGTCGCGCGCAGGACGCGTCCGGCCTCGAGGCGCTGCGGGTCCGCTACCTCGGCAAGAAGGGCGAGCTGTCGGCGGTCCTGGGCGGGATGGGCAAGCTCGCCCCCGACGAGCGGCGGCGGGTGGGGGAGATCGCCAACCGGGTCAAGGCCGAGGTCGAGGGTCTGCTCGGCGAGGCGCAACGGCGCATCGCCCGCGCGGCGCTGGAGGCCGAGCTCCAGGCGCCCCCCATCGACGTGACGCTGCCGGGGCGGATGCGCCGCCCGGGCCGGCGGCACGTGGTGTCCCGGACGATGGAGGAGATCACCCGGACCTTCCAGCGCCTCGGCTTCGACGTGGTGCAGAGCCCGGAGGTGGAGCTCGACCTCTACAACTTCGAGTCCCTGAACTTCCCGGCGGACCACCCCGCGCGGGACATGCAGGACACGTTCTACGTGCACGGGGACTACCTCCAGCACGACCCCGGAGCCATCGTGCTCCGTACCCACACCTCCCCGGGGCAGATCCGGACGATGCTCGCCCGGAAGCCGCCCATCCGGGTGGTGGTGCCGGGGAAGGTGTACCGCGCCGACTCCGACGCGACCCACACCCCGATGTTCCACCAGATCGAGGGGCTCCTCGTGGACCGGAAGGTCACCATGGCCGAGCTGAAGGGGACGCTCGACGCATTCGTCCGCGCCTACTTCGGTGCGGACCGCCGGACCCGGTTCCGTCCCTCCTTCTTCCCCTTCACCGAGCCCTCCGGAGAGCTGGACGTGAGCTGCGGCGCGTGCGCGGGGCAGGGCTGCCGTCTTTGCAAGCAGACCGGGTGGCTGGAGATCCTCGGCTGCGGGATGGTGCACCAGAACGTCTTCCAGGCGGTGGGCTACCCCGAGGGGAGCGTCACCGGCTTCGCCTTCGGGATGGGGATCGAGCGGGTGGCGATGCTGCGCTACGGCCTCGATGATCTGCGCAGCCTGTTCGAGAACGACGTCCGACTGCTGGAGCAATTCTAGCCATGAAGGTCTCCGTCGAGTGGCTGTCCGAGTTCGTCTCGCCGCTCCCGGCTCCGGAGGAGCTCGCCCGTCGCCTGACCCGGGCGGGCCTCGAGGTGGAGGGGATGGAGCGGCCCGCCGAGGCGCTGAGGGGCGTGGTGGTGGCTCGCATCACCGCGGCGGCGCCGCACCCCGGCGCCGAGAAGCTGACCGTCGCCCAGGTCGAGGCCGGAGGCGAGCGGCTGCAGATCGTCTGCGGGGCGAAGAACTTCCAGGTGGGTGACCTGGTCCCCCTGGCGACGGTGGGGACGACGATTCCCGGCGGGCCGACCATCCAGCGGGCCAGCCTCCGCGGGGTGGAGAGCCACGGCATGCTCTGCTCGGGGAGGGAGCTGGGCCTCTCCGACGACGCGAGCGGGCTCCTCATCCTCCCCGAGGACCTGGTCCCGGGGACGCCCCTGGCGAGTGCGCTCGGGCTCGAGGACACGGTGCTGGAGGTGAACGTCACCCCCAACCGCGGGGATGCGCTGAGCCACCTCGGCGTGGGGCGCGAGGCGGCGGCGGTGCTGCGCGTTCCCCTGCAGCGGAAGCTCCGGGTGCCGGCCGAGTCGGGGGCGCCGGTCTCCGACGCCATCCGGATCGAGATCGCCGACCCGGTGGGCTGCCCGCGGTTCACCGCCCGGGTGCTCGAGAGTGTGCGCATCGGGCCGTCACCGGCGTGGCTGCGGCGGCGCCTGGAGCGCTGCGGCGTCCGGAGCATCAGCAACGTGGTCGACGTGACCAACTACGTGATGCTCGAGCTCGGCCAGCCGATGCACGCCTTCGACCTGGACCGCATCCAGGGCGGATTGCTGAGAGTGCGCCGGGCGCGGGAGGGCGAGCCACTCATCACCCTCGACGGAAAGCAGCGCACGCTGGTGGCCGACGACCTGGTCATCGAGGACGTGCGCGGCGCGCAGTCGCTGGCCGGCACCATGGGCGGAGCCGACACCGAGGTCGGCGAGAAAACGACGAGGGTGCTGCTCGAGGCGGCGAACTGGGACCCGGGCACCATCCGGCGGATGGCTCGCCGGCACCAGCTGCACAGCGAGGCCTCCCACCGCTTCGAGCGAGGCGTTGACCGCAGCGTGCTGCCCGAGGTGCTGGACCACGCCGCCGCGCTGATGGCCGAGCTGTCGGGAGCGAGCGTGCGCCGCGGGCGCATCGACGTCTACCCGCGCCCTGCAGAGCCGCGCACCGTCGCGCTGGGCCCGGACGACGTGGAGGGGCTGCTCGGGGCGCCGGTTCTGGAGGAGGAGGTTCGCGCCATCCTCTCGTCGCTCGGCTTCGTCGCCGAGAGCGGGGGGCGCTGGCGGGTGCCCGGCTGGCGAAGCGACGTGGAGCGGCCCGAGGACCTGGTCGAGGAGGTCGCCCGCGTCCGGGGCTACGAGCACATCCCCTCGTTCCTCCCGGCCAGCTCGGGGTCACTCCCCCCCGAGCCGGCGTGGGTCGAGGTGGAGCGGCGCATCCGGGGCGCCCTGTCCGGGGCCGGCTTCGACGAGGTGGTGAACTACAGCTTCGTGGATCCCGACGTCCTCCCGTGGGTCACCCCGCGGGCGGTGGAGAAGCTCGGAACGTCGGTGGGGGCGGTCACGCTGAGGAATCCGCTCACCCCGCAGCAGGCGGTGATGCGGACCACGCTCCTGGCCTCGCTCCTGCCGAACGTGGCGTACAACCTCCGCCACCAGCCCGAGTCGCTGCGCCTGTACGAGATCGGGCGCGCCTACCTGCGTGACCCGCACGGTGGAAAGGACCTCCGGCCGGTCGCGGAGGAGCGGCTCCACGTGGGCGGCGTTCTCTGGGGGAGAGGGGACGACTTCGCCGACGCCAAGGGCGCCGTCGAGGCCATCCTCTCGGCGCTGTCCGCGGACGAGCTGACCTGCCGGCTGGCGCGGGTGGCGCCGTTCCATCCCCGGGCGACGGCCGAGGCGAGGGTGGGGGAAGTGGTGCTGGGGTGGATCGGCGAGGTGCACCCCCTCGTGGCCGAGCACCTCGAGTTACCGCGGGGGGTGTTCGCCTTCGAGCTCGAGTTCGCGGCCCTGGAGAAGGTGGCCCGGCTGTCGCCCCAGTTCCGGCCGCTCCCACGCTACCCGGCGGTGCTCCGCGACCTGGCGGTGGTGGTGCCGGTGTCGATGGAGGCAGCCGAGGTGCGCGCGGTCATCCGCGAGGTGGGGCAGCCGCTGGTGGAGGACGCAGCGCTGTTCGACGTCTACACCGGGGCACCCCTACCCGACGGGCAGAAGAACCTGGCCTTCGCCCTGACCTACCGCTCCGAGGAGCGCACCCTCCGGGACGACGAGGTCCAGGAGGCCCACCGGCGCATCGTGGAGGAGGTCCAGCGCCGCCTGGGCGGGCAGCTGAGGGGTCGCTAAAACCCTCAGCAAGTCCGGGGAGTTGACACATTCAGTAGCAGGCAGGCAGACTCGGGGGCCATGACGAAGGCCGACATCATCGAAGGGGTCTACGAGAAGGTGGGCTTCTCCAAGAAGGAGTCCGCCGAGATCGTCGAGCTGGTCTTCGACACGGTGAAGGAGACGCTGGAGCGCGGAGACAAGATCAAGATCTCCGGCTTCGGGAACTTCCAGGTGCGCCAGAAGAACGCGCGCGTCGGGCGGAACCCCCAGACGGGGAAGGAGATCGAGATCTCCGCCCGCCGGGTGCTGACCTTCCGGCCGAGCCAGGTGCTGAAGAGCGCCCTGAACAACGCCGCCGAGGCGGCGGCGGCGTCCGGCGGCGGCTCCGGGTCCGACTGAGCGGCTTGACCCACCGGGGGCCGGCAGGTACATCCCGCTTCCCCGCAGTCCCGTAGCGATTCGTCGAACAGTTCCCGGGGCGTAGCGCAGCCTGGTAGCGCACCTGCTTGGGGTGCAGGTGGTCGCAGGTTCAAATCCTGTCGCCCCGACCACATAAGGCCCCGGAATCAGGCTTTCTGGTTCCGGGGCCGTTTAGCGGGTGGAGGCCACTCTTGTTGCTCGACACCTTCGTCCTCTACGGAGCCGGCCCGCTGCTCATCCCGCGCCTGGCTCCTCCCGGTCGTGATCGCCTGTCGCAAGCCGCCCGCACTAACCCGAGTGGAGGCGCCGTGCGCGCCTCGGTGGGAGCCCGCTCGTGAAATTCATCCTCAAAGTTCTATCGGCGGTTCGAGATTTCGTGTGGCGAGCGACCACAAATCCGGTCTCCACGATCGGAGTGGCTCTCGCCACCCTCGCCTCGATCTCGTTTCTTGCGATCGTTGCGTTCGAGCTCGCTGGCGTGCCGATCGGACACTACGTCGGGATCGTCAGCTATCTGATCCTCCCGGCGATCTTCCTGCTCGGGCTGGCGCTGATCCCGATCGGGCTACGCCTGCAGCGCATGCAGGAGCAGAAGACGGGCCAGCCGAGGCGTTTCGCCGTCCTCGACTTCAATAACCCCCGCGTGCGCTCCGTCGCCCTGCTGGTCCTCGTGCTGACCGTGGTGAATCTGATGATCGTCTCCACGGCGACGTTCAAGGGTGTCGAGGTGATGGACTCGACGCAGTTCTGCGGGGACACCTGTCACACGGTGATGGCGCCCGAGTTCACCACCTACCAAAGATCGCCGCACTCGCGCGTCAAGTGCACCGAGTGCCACATCGGCTCGGGAGCCAACTGGTTCGTGAAGTCGAAGCTCTCGGGGTCGTGGCAACTGGTGTCCGTCGCGCTCAACCTCTACCCGCGGCCCATTCCCACCCCGGTGGAGAACCTGCGGCCGGCCCGCGACACCTGCGAGCAGTGCCACTGGCCCACCAAGTTCATCGGCGAGCGGCTTCGGTTCTTCAACCGTTTCGCCGAAGACGAGAAGCAAACCGAGAAGAAGACGATCCTTCTGATGAAGACCGGGGGCGGAGAGACAGGGCGCGCTCACGGCATTCACTGGCACGTCGATCCAGACCTCACGATTCGCTACCGGTCGGACAAGTCACGGCAGAAGATCTTCGACATCGAGCTGACCCGGGGCAACGGCAAGCCGGAGATGTATAAGCTCGACGGCGCGACGCCTGACGGGGCCGAGCCGGGGTGGCGGGTGATGGACTGCGTGGATTGTCACAATCGCCCAACCCATGTCTACCAAATGCCCAAGGACGAGCTGGACGCCGTTCTCACATCCGGCGAGCTAGACAAGTCGCTCCCCTTCATCAAGCGCGAGGGGCTCAAGGCCATCCAGCAAACCTATTCATCACACGCTGATGCCAAAGAGGGCATTCGCAAGGCGCTGGCCGAGTTCTACCGGACCAACTCTCCGGATCTACTCGAAAAACACGCGGACCGAATCGATCGCGCTGCCGACACGCTCACGCGGGTGTACGCGCGAAACGTGTTTCCGGAGATGAGGATCACCTGGGGCACCTACCCTAACTTCCTCAAGCACGAGCCCGGCTGCTTCCGTTGTCACGACAGCGAGCACAAAAACGAGCAGGGAAAGAAGATCTCCAAGAGCTGCAGCCTCTGCCACGAAGTGCTGGCCGCAGAGGAGGAGACCCCAGAAATCCTCGAGCTGCTCCACCCGTAGGAGTCTCACCAGGAGGCGGTGTTCCGGGGCGTGGGAGTGCCCTCGCTGGTCGGGGGACGGGACGGCTGCCCTGCTGGCGCGGCTGGGAAAGATTCGTCGAAGGTCGGCCTCACCCGGCCAGGTCACCCTCCAGTCCATCGAAGTGTTCGTCGGGATTCTCCATCCATTCCCGCAGGACCTTCGCCATCACCGAGGCGTGGAACCCGTCGATGACCCGGTGATCGAGCGTCGCGTTCACGCTCATCGCCATCCCGGCGGTCACCTGTCCGTTCTCGATCAGCGCATGCTCTTTCACCTCGCCGATGGCGAAGAGGATGGGCACTCGCGAGAAGGGAACCAACGGCGGTCCGCGAGGGTGGGGGCCACGGGGGAGGGGGCTGGCTGTCGACCCAGAATCCTCAGGACGGCGCCAGAGACACTCGGGCGCACCGGAAGAGCTGAACAACCCTACCTCAGTTGCTTGCAGGCCAACCGGCGAGCAGGGCCAAGAGTGCGTCGACGTCGAAGGGCTTCAGCAGCTCGCCGATAACGAGCGGCGACTCCGGGCGCGGCTCCCTGCTAGCTGAGATGAACACGACATGGATGTTCTTGGGAGACTCCAGGCGGCCCAGCTTCTCCAGAAACGCCGCGCCGTCCATCCTCGGCATCAAGGAGTCGAGCAAGACGAGGGTCGGGGTCTCGCACCGTTCGAGCGCCGCAAGTGCCTCCATGCCATCCGCCGCAACGATGTGGGGATGACCTGCGAAGGAGAGCACGTCCGACATTGACTCGCGCATGTCCGCGTCGTCGTCCACGATGAGGACCGACTTGTACCTGCGCATGCTGCCTCGATTCCCGGACGGCATGACACGTCAACTCGCCGAGAACAAGTGAGGGGTGCGTGTACTTGCAGTGCCGACTGGATGAGACCGCTTGCTGCCCGCAATTCGGGGCGGCGGAGTGGGGTCTTCACGACACCGCATCGCTCTGGCTACGCGGCCGCTGGCCCGTCTCGTCGGGGTCGACAAGCGGGCGGGAGCGGCTCCCTCCGCACGATGACGACCGGGGCCGGCTTCCTGGCCTCTGGCTCGCTCGTCGGCTCCCCGGGCCGGCGAAGTAAGGAGGTCCGCGACGCCGTGCTCCGCAGCCCGATGGAGAGCGGCGTGGCCGAGAGCCTGGACCTGCTCGAGCAGCAGCTGCGCAGCTTCGGCTGAGGTCAGTTGCGGAGCGCCGAGGCGATCTCCCGCGCGGTCCGCTCCGCCTCGATGCCGATCTCCTTCAGCATCCCCCGCGTCGAGAGCTGGAAGCCGCAGAGGTGCAGGCCGGGGCGGACCTGGCCATCGGCGCGGGGGAAGCCGTGCGCGTCGCAGAGCTCTCCGGCGGCGGGCAGGAACTCCTCCAGCTGGGGGCGATAGCCGGTGGCGAGCACCACCGCCTCGAACGGCTGGGCATCGCCCCCCTCGAACAGGACCGAGGTCTCGGTGAAGCGCTCGACCCCGGGCGCGATCTTCACGTGGCCCTGCCGCACCAGGGCGAGCGTCCCGACGTCGATCAGTGGAACCCGTGCATCGCGCTTCACCTGCTCCAGCGGGCCGTAGGGTCTCCGTCGCAGGCCGAGCTTGGTGATGTCTCCGTTGGTCAGGGCGAGGATGGGCGCCGCCAGGAGGTCACCGACCCTGGGAGGGAAGGGCCGGACCAGCGCGGCGACGGTCAGGATGGGGAGGCCCAGGAGCTCCCGGGGGATGACGCTCACCGGGCTCCGGACGGCGATGGTCGGGCTGGCACCGTGCTCGTGGAGATCGATGGCGATCTCGCCACCCGAGTTGCCGAGGCCCACCACCAGCACCCGCCGGCCCTTCCACGCGGCGCCGTTCCGGTAGCGGCTGCTGTGCAGCACCTCACCCCGGAACCGGTCGAGCCCGGGCCAGGTCGGCTGGACCGGGACACGGGTGTAGCCGGTGGCGATGACCACGTGCCGCGAGGTCAGCTCCCGCCGGGCGGTGGTGACCCCCCAGTCCCCGGAGTTGGGCCCGATCCGGTTCACCGGCTCGTCGAACGCCGGCTGCAGCGCGTGGTGCCGCGCGTAGCTCTCGAGGTAGGCGATGAACTGCAGCCGGGAGATGAAGCGCGGATACTCGGACGGAAAGGCCATGCCCGGCAGTGCCGAGCCGCCCGGCCTGGAAGTCCACGATGGCCCGTACTTCTCGACGGGCATGTGCCAGCCCCACTATCGCAAGAAGCGGCGGTGGAGGGCCCGCGCTGCTCGGTGCCCGGCCGCAACCGCGAAGTAGCGGCGCCGGGTGACCTTGGCCATTGGCACCGCGAACGCCAGCCGTCCGCGTGGTTCGCGGTGTTCCTAGTCCAGACCTTCGCTCTCGGAGCCCCATCCCACTGCTGGGCCATGTGTCACGATTGCGTCGCTGACCGCGGTGAGCGCGGCCTGGAGTGAAGCAAGCTGGTGCAGCGCATCCGGAGCGTAAGGACCGTTCGTTGCTGCCAGCGCCTCGATCGCCTTGAGCCGCGCCGCCTCAAGATTCGCACGCAGGACATGTACCGGGTGCTGTTTGGCCATCGTGGCTCCCTCCTCTCGGTGCGGAGAAATAGTCACTGCCGCGGGCACCTGGCACGTGAGTCGAGCAAGTGGGGGGCAAGGCGTGGATGGCAGTGTCGCACGGGTGATAGATCGCGCGGCGCTTCCATCCAGCTAGAGCACGCGAGGAGGAGCAGGTGCGGTCGTTTTCGGGCGGGTCAGTACGTGGTCGGCTTCTCGCGCCGCACGTCGAACTGGCCCTCGATGCGGCAGGCCTCCCGTCGCTTGCCGCACTTGCCGCTGACGTCGAAGGTCCCGCGGATGTGCTCGGCGTTCGACTCCTTCACCTCCACCGTTCCCTTGTCGGAGTAGAACTCGGTGTCGGTGGCGCTCCGGGACCAGCGGCCGACCGCGTCGAGTGGCTGCACGGTGTAGGTGCTGACCTCTGCGTCGGGCGCCCTTCCGGTCACGTCGACCGCGAGGACCAGCTCGAACTTCTCGTCGGGGAGGTCTGTCCGGAGCTGGACGACCAGCCGCTCGCCCGGCTCGGGGCCGCTCCTCTTCCGGCGGCTGCCGGCGCTGCGCGGGCCGTCGCCGGCGGCCTCGAACGACTCGGCCCCGCTCACCTTCGCCTTGTAGGTAGAGCTGGGGGCCTCTCCCTTCGAGGACTGCCCGTCAGAGGCGAGCGGACCCAGCGCGAGCGAGAGCGAGAGGATGCGAATCCAGGGCGGGGCATGACGCATGGGACCCCCTCGAGGGAAGAAATGGACCCGAGCTCGGGGCGGGGGCCCGTTCTGGCCAGACGGCACCGCGGGGGTGCTTGACTCACCGCGCGGCAATTCGCAAGAGAGTCCAAGGACCAACAGACCGGGTTTTCGAGCCAGCCGAGCTAGGGCGGCGGGGTGGCCGGAGCGAGGGGGAGGGTGCTCAGAAGACCTCGCCGACCGCGAAGTAGAAGCTCACGCCCTGCTTGCTGACGGTGACGTCGGCCCGGGCGTTGACGTGGTTGGCCTTGGTCCTCCGGGACCGCGAAGATGGCGTCCGGGCGGCGAAAGGCTGGCTCGAGCTCCTCGTGCTCCTGACCGCACCGGGCGCAGATCGGCATGGCTCGACCCGACCCGCGGCCGCTAGGAGCCTGTCTCGGTAAGGCCTTTCGGCCGGGCTGAGGGGATCGACGCCTGATGGGTGGTGTGATCTCCTCGGTTCATGGGCAAGACCTTCCAGGAGTGGGACGTCGACCAAGCCTGGTT
>RPRB01000161.1 GCA_003818285.1 Myxococcaceae bacterium | reverse complement strand
TTCGCCATGGAGTACGTGAAGGGCGAGACCCTGCGCCGCGCGCAGCGGCCCGGCCTTCCCGGGCTGCAGCACACGCTGTCCCTCTACAGCGCCGCTGGCCAGGGGCTGGCCGCCGCGCACCGGGCGGGCATCGTCCACGGCGACTTCAAGCCGGAGAACGTGCTCGTCGGCGAGGACGGGCGGATCCGGGTGACCGATTTCGGGCTCGCCCGCGCGGTGCACGAGCACGCCCCGCGCTTCGCCGGGACCCCGGCGTACATGGCGCCCGAACACTGGCGCGGGCATCCGTCGGACGTGCGCAGCGACCAGTACAGCTTCTGCCTCGCGCTGCTCGAGGCGGTGGAAGGCCGGCGCCCCGAAGAGGTGGCGGAGGCCTCGTCCGCCCGGCCTCCGGAGCCGGTCTCGCTCCGCCGCCGCAACCTGCCCGCGCGGCTGTCACGGGTGCTGGCCCGCGGGCTCGCTGCGGACCCGGCACAGCGCTGGCCGTCGATGGACGCGCTGCTCGACGCGCTCCGGGACGCGCGCCTTCCGTTCCGGCGGAGCACCGGGCTGCTCGCGCTCGCCCTGTTCCTGGTGACTGCCGCGGTCTGGATCCAGCACGTCGTCTGGGAGCGCCGGGTGGACCACGAGCTCTTCGCCTCCGCGGCGAGGCTTCCGGAGCTGCTCCGCGCTCAGAGCGAGCGCACCGACCTCCTGGTCCAGGCCGGGCTTCGCGCCGAGGGCGTGCTCGGTGCGCTGGGACAGGCCAGCAACATGGACGCGGCGCTGGGCCTCGCCGAGGACGAGAGCCGCGAGCACCAGCTCGCCGAGGCGCACGAGATCCTTCGCTCGGCGGATCTGCCCGGCCTGAGGAGCCGCGACGCGCTGCTGGTGGCCAATGCCTGGGGCCGGGTGGTGCTCAACCTGGCCGCCCCCGACGCCTTCGGCGCGCCGGCTCCCGCCATTCCGATGCTGATCGAGACCATGGAGGGCACGCCCAGCGACGCTCTCTGGTCGTGGGCCACGCTGGAGCGCCTCGGGCTGCCCCTGGTGACCGAGCGGCACGTCGACGACCTGCTGCTCGTGTCCGGACGGCCCGTGGTGCGGGGACGGTCCATCGTGGGATTCGTCCTCACCGGCCGGTGGGTGGACGACGGGCTGCTCGACGAGCTGGGCCGGGCCGCGGGAGCCCAGGTCGTCCTCCGCGCGCCTGACGGCGGGTGGGCGGGAGCCCGGTGGCCGGTGGCGCCTCCGCCGGGGAAGGTGGTCCAGCTGCAGATCGGCGGAACCACGATTCGCGTCCTCGGGATCCATCTCGGAGCGCAGGGCTCCCGGACTCCCGAGGGAGATGCCTACGTGGTGCGCATGCTCACTGCGGGTGAGATCGGGGGCCTCGCATCCGCGTGGCTTCGCTGGGGGCTCCTCGTTACTTCCCTGGCAGCGCTGGCCTGGCTCGGGTGGCTCATCCGGCGCTCCGGCTGGTACCCTCGCACCGCCCCAGGGGTTTCCTCCTCTTGACCGCCTTCGCCCACGCCGACGTGTTCTGGGAGGCGATCCCCGCCGCCCGCCGCAGCGCGAACCGTGGCGATCTGGAGGCCCGACTCGCCGAGCAGCTCGCGGGTGCCGAAGCCCGCTGGCCCGACGTTTGCGTGGACCCCAGCCGATTCGTGACGCACTGGGCCGCGCAGCTGTGCCGGGCCAGCGACGTCGGGGCGGCCGTCGATCAGCTCCACCTGTCGGACCTCTACCTGGCCTTCGCCTGCGCCGAGGGGAACACCTGCGCGCTCCGCGAGTTCGGGACCCTCCTCTCCTCGGTCGCGGGGGCGGTGCGGAGCGTGGACGGCGCGCCCTCGTTCGTGGACGAGGTCCTCCAGCGGCTGCGCACCCGGGTCCTCGTGCCGGAGGACGGACGCGCTCCCCGCATCCTCGACTACGCCGGACGCGGCTCCCTGGAGAACTGGCTCCGGGCAGGCGCCCTCCGCCTGGCCCTGAACGCGCGCCGGGACGCGAAGCGTGGCCCCGAGCCGCTTCCTGACGCGTCGCTCTGGGAGCCGGCCGCGCCCACCGCCGATCGCACCCTCGAGCTGCTCCGCGGGCGGTACGCCGCCGACTTCGGACGCGCGCTCCGCGAGGCGTTCGGCTCGCTGGAGGCCGGCGAGCGCAACGTCCTCCGGATGCACTTCCTCGAGGGCCTGAGCCTCAACCAGATCGCCGCGATGTACCAGGTGAACAAGTCGACCATCAGCCGCCGGATGGCCAAGGCGCGGGAGACGCTCCTCGACCGCACCCGCGCCCAGCTGGAGCGGACGCTCGAGCTTCCCGCGGCCGAGCTGGACAGCCTCCTGGGGCAGCTGGGGCCGAAGCTGGACCTGAGCCTCAGCTCGGTGCTCGCCCCGAGCACCTGAGACGACGACTCCGCGCGACAATGGAGGAGTTCGCCCGGGTTCAGCGAGCCACGGGTTGGAGTGCGGCCGCGGCGGGCTCCTCCGCGGGCTCGGTGTGCACCATCACGTCCACGTCGAGCACGGCGCTCCGGATGGCGTCCTCGGCGGCGTGGGCGATCTCGTGCGCGCGCTCCACCGGGAGGCCCCGGGCGACCTGGAGGATGACGTCGGCGAACGTCTTCGGGCCGGAGCGGCGGACCCGCACCTGCGAGACGCCCACCACCTCCTCCACTCCGGCGGCGGCGCGGGCGATCGCCTCCAGCAATCCGGTGGGCGCGGCGTCGAGAAGGTCGTCCACCGCTTTCCGGCCGAGCCGGACGCTGACCAGGGCGGCGACGGCGGCAACTCCGAGGGCGGCGACCGCGTCGGCCCGGGCGAGCCACGCGATTCCGGTCCGCTGCGCGAACCACACCCCGAGGAGGCCCAGGAGCACCACTGCCGACGACCAGACGTCGGTGGAGAAGTGCAGCGCGTCCGCCTCCAGGGCCTGGCTCCGGTGGCGGCGGGCGACGGCGGCCAGCGCTCGCGAGCGTGAGAGGTCGATCCCGATGGAGATGGCCATCACCAGGAACGACCACACCGTGGCCTCGACGTGGCCGCTTCCGAAGACCAGCCGCTTGCCGGCCTCGTAGGCGATCCACACGCAGGTCGCCAGGAGGAGCCCAGTCTCGAAGAGGGCCGAGAAGTTCTCGATCTTTCCGTGACCGTAGAGGTGGTCGCTGTCCGGCGGCTTCGAGGAGGCGCGCACCGCCCAGAAGGTCATCAGCGCGGCGAGCAGGTCGATGCCCGAGTGCGCCGCCTCGGAGAGGATGCCGATGGAGCCGGTGGCGAGGCCGACCACCACCTTCATGCTGGTGAGGACCACCGCCGCGCCCACCGAGCTGAGGGCGACCAGGTTCTTCTCCCGCTCGGCGGCGGCGTCATGGACGGCGACCATCGATCCGGAGCGATGTAGCACGCGCCATGCGTCCGGCACATGACGAGGGCCGCGCGCGAGCCGCTCAGCCCCGAACCGTCGGATGCGGGCCGGACGAGAGCTGTCGCTCGCACTCCGCGATCCGCCGTTCGAGGAACGTTCGCTCGGCCGGGTTTCGCGCCAGCCGGTGGGCAGCGCGGAAGTGGCGTCGGGCGTCGGCGGGGCGTTCGCACCGGAGCTCCAGCTCACCGAGCGCCGCCGGGTAGAAGGGATACGCCGCCAGCCGCTCCGTGCCGGGGATCGACCGCAGCGCCTGGAGACCCCGCTCCGGGCCCAGCTGCTCGGCCACCGCCACCGCGCGGTTCAGCGCCACCACCGGGGAGGGTCGAAGACGCAGGAGGGCGTCGTACAGCTCGACGATCTCCCCCCAGGAAGTCTTCTCGGCGCTGGGGGCCAGGGCGTGTGTGGCGGCGATGGCCGCCTCGAGGTGGTACTCGGAGACCACCTCGCCGCGCGCCGACGACTCCAGCAGCTCGAGCCCACGGGCGATGAGCCTCGCGTCCCACCGGCTCCGGTCCTGTCGTGACAGCTCGGTCAGATCGCCCGCCTCGTCCACCCGCGCGGGCAACCGGGCCGCGTCGAGCGCCATGAGCGCGGCCAGCGCATGGGTGGCCGGCGTCGCCGCCGGCGCGTGCTCGAGGAGGAGGGCCGCCAGCCGCATCGCCTCGCGGCAGAGATCCAGCCGCACCGCCGCGTCTGGAGAGGCGCCGTGATAGCCCTCGTTGAACAGGAGATACAGCGCCCGGTGCACCGCGGCGAGGCGGGTCTCGAAGTCACGTGCCTCGAGCTCGAAGAGCCCCCGCGTCCCGGAGAGCGCCTTCTTCGCCCGCGACAGCCGCTTCTCCATCGCCGCGCGAGAGACGAGGAAGGCCTCGGCCAGCTCGTGCGCCGAGAAGCCCGACAGCAGCGACAGGACCAGCGCCACCTGCGCGTCCTCGGGAATGTCCGGGTGGCAACAGGAGAACATCATCCGCAGCTCGTCGTCCCGGAGTGCCGGAGGCAGGTGAGCCACCGGGGACTCCGTGCCAGGAGTGCCCTCGGCGTCCGTGAGCCGGCCGATCTCCGGCGCGAACCTTCGCGCGGTGCGCTCCCGGCGGAGGAGGCTCACCGCGCGGTTGCGGGCCGCGGTCGTGAGCCACGCCGAGGGATTCTCCGGCACGCCGCGGAAGGCCCACACCTCCACCGCCGCGGCGAGCGTCTCCTGCACCGCATCCTCGGCGAGGGCGAGATGGTGCACGCCCAGCATCCGCGTCAGCGTGGACACGAGCCGGCCGGACTCGCGCCGGAAGAAATGCTCGTCGGGAAGCGAGGTGGTCACATCTGGCGGATGGGCCTTACCTCGACCATCCCCCCGTAGCCCAGGACGGGACAGCCGCCGGCGATCGTGCGCGCCTCGGCCAGATCCTTCGCCTGGACGACGCTGTAGCCAAGCACGATGTCCTTCGACTCGGCGTAGGGACCGTCGTGGACGGTGCGGCCACCCTCGGTGACCACCGCTCCAGCGGTCTCCAGGGGATGACCGAGCACCCGGAGGTACCCCCGGGTCTCCAGATCCTTGAACCACGCGGTCCACTTCTGCAGCCGCTCCTGCATGTTCCTCGCGGAGTCGGGCATGTTCGGCGAATCGGCCGGCAGCCGGTACAGATAGAGAAACTCGCTCATTGCCATCTCCTCTCCTCGTCGTTCACCGCCCGGGCGTACGCCTCGAGCCAGCCCAGGACGCGCTCCCAGCCGACGGCGTGCTCGGCCGCCGCCTCGTCGAACCCACGAAAGCCCTCGTGGAACACCGTGAGGTGCGCGCCGCGTTCCCGCGGCTGGATCAGATACGTGACCCGCGTCTCGCGCCGGCCGAGCGTCGGATGGTCGAACTCGTAGCGGCGGGTCTGGACGATCTTCTCCGGAGGATCGAACTCCAGGAACCTCCCCGACGCGGGGAGCCGCCTGCCGTCCCCGAAGCAGACCAGCACCCGCCAGCTCCCGCCGGTCCGGAGCTCGGCGCTCCATTCCCGCATCGCGTAGGTCTCGGGCGAGCCCCACCAGCGCTCCCTCTCGGCGGTGACCAGCATCCGGTACAGCCGCTCGGGCGGGCAAGCCACGTCTGCCGCCGCGGTCACGGTCCCCGCCGAGAGATCGAGCACCGCGCGCGCGACACTGCCCGCGATCCCACCCGCGAATTGCGCGGGTCTCCGGTCACTGCTCGGAATCCGATCGAGGTCCTGCGCGAGGACCGCACTCTCGTGTCTCATGGTGATGCATCAGACGCCCGGGACGTCGCCGTCCGGACATCGATCGACGGCGTCCGAAGAAGCCGAGCACTTGCGGATGGTTGCGCCCTGGTCGCGACCCCGACCGTCCGGAGCCGCCGGTCGATGGCATCAGAGCGCCCGGAGCGCCCGGAGGACCTCCGCCAGCCGCTCGTCGTCACGGCGGTAGAACGTCCACTGCTTGATGCGCCTGGCACGGACCAGCCCCGCCCGGACGAGGAGCCGCATGTGCTCGCTCACCGTGGGCTGGCTCACGCCCAGCTTCTCGGCGATGAGCAGCCCGCAGACCCCGTCCTCCTCCAGGTCCCCGTCGATCTGGCGAGGGAAGTGCCGGGTGGGCTCCTTCAGCCAGCGGAGGATCTGCAGGCGCCGCTCGTTGTCCAGCGCCCGGAGCGTGTCGAGGAGCTCGGGGGCGGGCTCGACTGGAGCGCCGTCGCCGTTCGTGCGCGCCCGCCCCCTCACTGCCGTTCGTCCAGCACGGTCATCTCGATCTCCACCGCCGCGCCCAGTGGAAGCTCCTTGACCGCGACGGTCGTGCGCGCCGGGTACGGCGCGCGGAAGCACTGCGCATAGACCGTGTTCATCGCCGCGAACGACTCCATGCTGGTCAGGAAGACGCCCACGCGGAGCACGTCGTCCATCGTCCTCCCCACGGACTCGAGCAACGCACGGATGTTCTCCAGCGTTCGGGTGGTCTGCGCGGCCACGTCACCGGGCACGAGCCGCCCGGTCGCAGGGTCCAGCCCTACCTGCCCACTCAGGTAGAGAACCCCCGGTCCCCGTACGCCGGCCGACAGCGGAAGCGGCGACGACCTCTGCTCCTCGATTGCCTCTCGCATTCCACAGCTCTCCCTTCGTCACCGGCCGAAGTCGACGGCCGTGGTGTTTCCACCGCTGAGCACGACACCGACCCGCTCTCCGGGCCGGGTCCGCACCTTGCCCGCCAGGAGCGCGGCGAACGCCGCCGCCCCACCGGGTTCGGCCACCACCCGGAGCAGCTCCCAGAGCCGGCGCTGGGACGCGCGGATCTCCTCGTCGGTGACCAGCACCACCTCGGCCACCGTCTCCTTCAGGATTGGGAAGTTGCGCTCTCCGATGCGGCGCGGGGCCAGACTGTCCGCGGCGACGCTTCCCACCGGCGCATCGACCGGCCGGCCGGCGTCCAGCGCGCGGCGCAGCGTGGGCGCCCCCTCCGGCTCCACGGCCACGAGCCGGACCCGCCTCCCGTACCAGCTGGCGATGCCGGAGAGCAGGCCGCCTCCCCCGACCGCCACCAGCAACGTCTCCAGATCGGGCGCCTGCGCCTCGAGCTCGAGGCCCAGCGTCCCCTGGCCGAGGATGGTCTCCTCCTGGTCGAAGGCGTGGATCGGCATCGCCTCGCTGCGACGCGTCCACTCCTCGCTGGCGGCGAGCGCCTCGGAGTACGACTCACCACCGATCACCAGATCCGCCCCGTACCCGCGGATGCGCTCCACCTTGGCCGGCGAGGAGATGCGGGGGAGGAAGATCTTCGCCGGGATTCCGAGCTGGCTCGCGGCGTAGGCCACCGCCACCCCGTGGTTCCCGCCCGAGGCGGCGACCACTCCTGCCGGAGGAACGGGGCGCTGCAGGAGGTTGGAGAAGGCTCCCCGGGTCTTGAAGGCGCCCGCGTGCTGGAGGAGCTCGAGCTTGAGGGTGACGGTCGCGGCGTCGAGGCCCAGCTCGGCGCCCGAGAGCTGCACCAGGGGCGTGCGCCGGACGCGTGGGCGAATGGCCTGCTCGGTGGCGATGATGCGCGGGCGGCGGTCGGGGAGCATGAGGCGCGCGAGGATGACTTCGTCGATTGGCGAAGTCCCGATACAGAACCCCTGGGTTCGCGCCGGATCAGTCAGCGCGCCGTCCTGGACCACCAGGCGTAGGCGGGGAGCCCGGCGGCGATGATCGCCAGGCCCAGCATCGAGCGGACCGGCGCCTGGACCAGCGTGACCGAGGCCACCACGAGACACGCGACCACGAACGCGCCGGTGCTCCAGGGGTGGCCCCAGGCCCGGAACGGCCGCGTGGCGTGCGGACGTTTCCACCGGAGCACGAAGACCGCGGCCGCGGTCGCCGCATGGAAGAGCACCTGCGCGAAGATGACCGTGGTGTAGAGCTCGGCATACGTCCCGGACAGCGCGATCGCCGCCGCCAGCACGCCCTGGGCGAGCAGGCTGTTGGACGGGGTGTGGTGGCGCGGGTGGATGCGGGCGATCGCCCGGAAGAAGAGCCCGTCCTCCGCCATGGGGAGATAGATGCGGGCGCAGCAGAGGACGTTGGCCGCGAGGCAGCCGAACATCGAGAGCAGGATGACGAGGGTGACGGCCCGCGCCGCGCCGGGTCCGAGCAGCGCGGCGGCGGCGGCCTCCCCCACCCGGGAGGTCCCCGAGAGGGTCCGGAGATCGAGCGCCTTGAGGTAGACCCAGTTGATTGCCAGGTAGAGCGCCGCCACCGCCGTCACGCCGAGGACCAGCCCGCGGGGCAGGTTGCGCTCCGGCCGCCGGACCTCCCCCGCGGAGAAGGTGAGCACGTACCAGCCGTCGTAGGTCCAGAGCACCGCGACCAGACCCAGTCCCAGGGCGGCGACGACGCTCCCCGGGGGAAGGGGCGCCCCCCAGGTCGGCGCCACCGGCGCCGGTGCAGAGAGCCCCACGACCACCAGCACCAGCAGCGCGCCGAACTTGAGAACCGTGGCGACGTTCTGCACCAGCGCTCCCTCGCGGAGCCCGAGCCAGTTCACCCCGGTGAGGGCGAGCACTGCCACCGCGCCGGTCATCTGCGGCCCGGTGACCTTCCACCGCACGCCCGCGATCGCCCCGGAGAAGAGCTCCACGCCGGACCCGAGCGAGGGGACGAATGCTCCGAGGTACTCCCCGAAGCCGACGGCGATGGCGGAGATCCCCCCGGTCATGATGACCAGGAAGGAGGCCCATCCGAAGAGGAAGCCCCAGACGCGCCCGTACGCCTCCTTGAGGAAGTGGTACAGGCCTCCGGCGCGGGGGAACATCGCCCCCAGCTCGGCGTAGGCCAGGGCGCCGGCGAGCGCGAACAGCCCACCCGCCGCCCACAGGCCGAGGATGAGCGCGGGCTGGGGGCAGCGCTGCGCGATGTCCCCCGTGGTGAGGAAGATCCCGCTCCCCACCGTCGCCCCGATGGTGATCAGCGCCCCGTCCACGGCGCCCAGCGAGCGCAGGAGCGTCGGCGCCGGCGGCTCGGCCTGGTCGTCCGGAATCGGTCGGCCGGCGGCGGTCACGGGACGGGCATCCTGCCACGGATGGACTCCCCGGGAGGGCAAACGGCGGGTAGCCTGCGTCCCTCGTGGACACCTCGCTCGACGAGCTCGTGGCGGAGTTCGACCCCGGCCTCCCGCTGGAGCGCGCCCGCTCCCTTCCCTCCCCCTGGTACGTCGACCCTCGCGTCGCGCTGCTCGAGCGCGAGCGGGTGTTCGGCGCGAGCTGGCAGCTGGTGGCCCGTGCCGACCAGCTGGAGCGGCCGGGGGACTTCGTCACCACCGAGGTCGCCGGCGAGCCGCTGCTCGTCCTCCGCGATGACGCGGGAGAGCTCCGGGCCTTCTTCAACGTCTGCCGGCACCGCGCGGCCTGCGTGATGACCGAGCCGCAGGGGAACGCCCGCCGCCTGCGCTGCCGCTACCACGGGTGGACGTACGACCTCCGGGGCCAGCTGCGGGGACTGCCGGAGTTCGAGGGGGTCGAGGAGTTCCGCCGCGAGGAACAGGGGCTGGTCCCGGTGCACGTGGACCGGTGGGGACCGATGGTGTTCGTTCACCTCGGCGAGGCGCCGCCGCCGCTCGGCGAGTGGCTCGCGCCGCTCCCGGTGGAGATGGGGACGCTCGAGGGGCTGCGCTTCCTGGAGCGACGCGAGTACACCCTCGCCTGCAACTGGAAGGTGTTCGTGGACAACTACCTGGACGGCGGGTACCACGTGAACACCGTCCACCCGGCGCTGGGGAGCGTGCTGCAGTACTCGGAGTACCGCACCGAGTGCTTCGAGCGCACCAGCCTCCAGTCGAGCCCGCTGCGGGCCGGCGACGACGCGGCCGCGGCGGCCACCCGCAAGGGAGACCGGGCCCGGTACGCCTGGGCGTTCCCCAACGTGATGATCAACCTCTACGCCGGGGTGATGGACACCAACGTGGTGCTCCCGCTGGGGACGGAGCGCTGCCGGGTGCTCATCGACTTCTACTTCGCCGACCTCGAGAGCGAGCGGGCCCAGGAGCTCGCCCGCCAGAGCGTGGAGCTCGGGCATCGGATCCAGCTCGAGGACCTGGGCGTCTGCGAGGACGTGCAGAAGGGCCTCGGCAGCCGCTCGTACCGGACGGGGCGGTTCAGCGTCCGGCGCGAGGTCGCCATCCACCACTTCCACCGGCTGGTCGCCGCCCGGCTGCAGGCCAGGCGCGGGTGAGATGTCCCGCCGCGGCGGGGTGATCCGCCTGGGCCTGGCCTTCCTCGCCGGGCTGGTCTTTCCCGCGCTCGTCTTCTTCCGAGCAGGCCTGGAAGGCGCCGCCGCAGCTATCGAGACGAGAAAGCATCTCCGCGACGATCTCCGTCAGGGGCACGCCGGACACTTCGACGGGAGGCCGGAAGGCCAGACGTGACATTTCGTCCACCCGGCCCGCGGCCCGGCCCTCCGGTCGTCCCCAAAGAGCCACGGACTTTCGCGAAGCTCGCCGATCGTCGTGCCTTGGCACCTCCGTTGCTCGACGACTGGCCGATGCAGCTGTCCGTCAGGTGGTGTTTCTGGAGCGCGCACCTCGGCATGGTGGCCACCGCCGCCTTCCTCGTGGCCAGCATGGTCGATCTCGTCCTCGAGAGGGTCATCGCTCCCGGCCCGTCGCAAGCGATACGTATCGGGAACGAGCAGCAGA
>RPRB01000160.1 GCA_003818285.1 Myxococcaceae bacterium | reverse complement strand
CTTCCCGCTCGCGGCACCCGTCCGGCTGGGGCTGGTCTCGGTGGTGGTGCTTCTCGGCCTGTCGGCGCTGGCGGTCGTCCGGGGCGCGATGGGCGCAGGAGCCCTGGGCTTCGCCGGCGCGGCGGTGCTGCTCTTCGCCAGCGTGCTCCCGGGAGCGATCCCCCCGCCCGTCCCCCCGTGGGTGGCGGAGCGCGCGGGGCCGCGCCCGCTGTTCACCGCGACGCAGAACCCGGGCCTCTACTCGTTCCTGCTCGGGCGGACGGTGCACCGGGTTTCCGGGGAGGGTCCGACCCAGCGGGCCCTCGAGGCCGGGCAGGCGCTCCTGGTCACCCGCGAGGAGCGGGACGCGCTGCCGGCGGCGGTCACCGCGCGACTCTCGCCCCTGGCCAGCTGGCCGCGGCTGCGCGGCCGCCTCTCGGTGCACGAGGTGGTGAAGGCCTGGCTCCGGGCGGATACGAGCGAACTGTTCGAGCCAATGACTCTGGAAGTCCTGGGAAGTCGTCATCCTCCCTGATCGGTTTGACCTGGGAGGTGGCCGATCGATAGTGTCCCGCGCCCTTCTCAGCACCACGGAAGAACCAAGCCATGCCCAAGGATTTCCTCTTCACCTCCGAGTCGGTCACGGAGGGCCACCCGGACAAGGTGGCCGACCAGATCAGCGACGGCGTCCTCGACGCGATCATCGCCGGGGACACCCGGGGCCGCGTGGCGGTGGAGACGCTGGTGAAGACCGGCCTGGCCATCGTGGCCGGTGAGGTGACGACCAGCACCTACGCCGACATCCCGAGCATCGTCCGCAACACCATCGTCCGCATCGGCTACACCCACAGCGACATGGGCTACGACGGCCACACCTGTGGCGTGATGGTGGCCATCGAGGGCCAGAGCCAGGACATCGCCCGCGGGGTGGACAACGACAAGGAGCAGGGCGCGGGCGATCAGGGAATGATGTTCGGGTTCGCGTGCAACGAGACGCCGGAGCTGATGCCGGCGCCCATCCACTACGCGCACGCGCTCACGAAGAAGCTGGCCGACGTGCGCCGGAAGTCACTGGACTGGCTCCGCCCCGACGGCAAGAGCCAGGTGACGGTGCAGTACGAGAACGGCAAGCCGGTGCGCATCGACACCGTGGTGGTGTCCACCCAACACGCGGATCACGTCTCCAACAAGAAGATCCACGAGGCGGTGCGCGAGGAGGTCATCCTCAAGGCGCTCCCGAAGAAGCTCCTCGACAAGAAGACCCGCTTCTTCATCAACCCCACCGGGCGGTTCGTCATCGGCGGCCCCATGGGGGACTCGGGGCTCACCGGCCGGAAGATCATCGTCGACACCTACGGCGGGATGGGCCGGCACGGCGGAGGCGCGTTCAGCGGCAAGGACCCGAGCAAGGTGGACCGCTCGGCCGCGTACATGGGCCGCTACATCGCCAAGAACGTGGTCGCGGCCGGGCTCGCCGAGCGCTGCGAGGTCCAGGTGAGCTACGCGATCGGCGTGGCCGATCCGGTCTCGGTGATGGTGGACACCTTCGGGACCGCCAAGGTGGCCGAGGAGCGCATCGCCGAGGCGATCCGCCGCACCTTCAGCCTGAAGCCGCGGGAGATCATCGAGCACCTCGACCTGCTCCGGCCCATCTACCAGAAGACCGCTGCCTACGGTCACTTCGGGCGCTCGGAGAAGGAGTTCACCTGGGAGCGCACCGACAAGAGGGACGCGCTCCGGGATGCGGTGGGTGCCCGCGCGCTCCGCGCCGTCGGGGGCTGATCGGGCCGTCCCACCAGCGGAGAGCGGCGGAGCCCTCGCGAGCGACGACCGGACGTGGCCGGGCGCTGGACCCGAAGCCCGCGTCCGGTCCATGGTCCCCCGCCGTGCGACCCGACATCGTCCCCGGAGCGGCGTTCCCCGACTACGAGCTCACCGACCACCGCGGGAAGCGACGGAAGCTCTCCGGCCTGCAGGGCTCCGACCCGCTGGTCCTGATCCTGAGTCGCGGCGCGTTCTGCCCCAAGGACCGGCGGCAGCACGAAGGGCTCGTGCAGCTCCACCGCGAGATGGAGGTCGGCTACTGCCGGATGGTGACCATCTCCACCGACGCGCTCCTCGAGCTGAACGAGTTCCGGAGCGGCGTCGGCGCGCACTGGACGTTCCTCTCCGACACCGCCCGGAAGGTGCAGAAGGACCTCGACATCGCGGAGTACACCGACCCCTCGCACAACCCGATGGTGCCGCACACGCTGGTGCTCGAGCCCGGGCTCAAGGTGTTCACCGTCTACAACGGCTACTGGTACTTCGGCCGGCCCACGGTGGAGGAGCTCCGGCGGGACCTGCGGGCGGTGCTGCAGCGGTGTCGGCCGGACTGGGATCTCTCCGACCCCGCGCTACGCCAGGCGTGGGCGGCCGGCGAGAAGGCGCGCTTCTACCCCTACGGGAAGTCGTGGGCCGAGGTGTTCGCCGGCCAGGACGACGCCTGAATCCGATGACCCTCGAGCAGGAAACCCCGCCCCGTCCGGCCCCCGTGCCGCGGCGCAAACCGGACGGTGACGCGAGCCACCTCCCTCCGTCCGAGGTGATGGAGCTCACCGCGGAGCAGGCGCGCCGGTTCCTCGTGCGCCGTCACTTCCTCGCGCCCCCGCGATCCCTCCCCGCTCGGGCGGAGTCGGTGCTCCGGGTCGTCCGGGAGCTGGGCTCGGTCCAGTTCGATCCGCTGGAGGTGACCGGCGCGCGCAACGACGACCTGGTCCTCGCCGCCCGCATCCGCAACTACCGCCGCGCGTGGATGGAGCGATGGCTGTACGGAGCCCCCGCCGAGCGCCAGCTCTTCGAGGCCTATAACAAGTCGCTCAACATCCTCCCCGTCGAGGAGCTGCCGGTGCACCGGGTGGACTGGGAGCATTGGCGCCGGCGCGACGGCGCGTACTACCGGCTCCTCACCCGACACGCGGACATCGCAGCGGCGATTCTCGAGCGGCTCGCGCGCGAGGGGCCGCTCCCCGGAAGCGCCTTCGTCGAGCGCGGTGGCGCGCGACTCCAGTGGGGCTGGGGCCACGTCACGGTGCCGCGCGCGGTGCTGTACGGGCTCTTCCGCACGGGGCAGATCGGCATCGCCCGCCGCGAGCGGAACGTGCGGGTGTACGACCGGATGGAGCACCTGTTCCCCGCGGCGCTGCTCGACACCCGGCTGCCGGACGAGGAGGTGCGCCGCCACCAGCTGCTCAGCCGGTTCCGCGGCGTGGGGCTGCTCGGGCTCCGCGCCGGAGCGGAGATCTGGTCCGGAACGGTCCCGGCACGCGAGCGCTCGCGGCTCACCGAGGCGATGATCGCCGACGGCACCCTCCGTCGAGTCCGGGCGCAGGGGGTTCGCGACGAGCGCTACATGCTCTCCGCCGACGCGCGGTTCCTCCGCGGGGGCGCGCTGCGCAGCCGCGAGGTGGCCCTCCTCGCTCCACTCGATCCGCTGGTGTGGGACCGCGAGCTTCTCCGGCAGCTCTTCGACTTCGACTACGTCTGGGAGGTCTACGTCCCCGAGAAGTCGCGGAAGCACGGGTACTACGTGCTCCCCTTGCTCTGGGGCGACCGGCTGGTGGGGCGCATCGAACCCCGCATCGACCGGAAGGCGGGGGTGCTCCGGGTTCCGGCCCCACGGCTCGAGCATCGCATGCGCCGCACCGAGCGGCTCGAGCTCGAGGTCGCGCTGGGTCGAGCCATCGAGGCGCACCGGCGACTGTCCGGCGCCGCACGCGTCGAGCGCATCTGAGCGGCGACCGATCCTGGGACGGCGCTTCCCAGGGGCGCGCCGCGAAACCCTGACCCTGGGAGGACGTGGGACTGGCACGCTTCTGGCTTCCGGGAGCCGGTTCCATGAAGGGGCTCGACCGCGAATTTCGGGAGGCAATTCGCCAGTTCATCCGCTCGCCAGGGTTCGTCGCGGCCGTGGTGTTGCCGATGGCCCTCGCGCTCGGCGCGAACACCGCGCTGTTCACCATCGTCCGTGGCGTCCTCCTCCGTCCCCTGCCGTACCCCGAGCCGGAGCGCCTGGTCCGCATCTACCGCATGAACCCCCGGTGGGGGCCTCTCGGAGGCCCGCTGTCCGCGCTGAACTACTCCGAGGACCTCACCGGCACGCCGTCCATCGCGAGAACGGCGGCGTGGAGTCCCGGGAGCGCCGCGCTGACCGGCGAGTCCGAGCCGGAGCACGTCCGCATGGGCTACGGGACGGCGTCGCTCCTCCCGGTCCTAGGCCTGAACACCACGCTCGGTCGATGGTTCTCTGCGGACGAGGAGCGGCCCGGTCAGCATCGCCAGATCGTGCTCTCGAACGCGCTCTGGAAGCGGCGCTTCGGCGGCGACCCGGGGGTCCTGGGCAGGTCGGTCGGCGTGGACGGCGAGCCGTTCACCGTGGTCGGCGTGCTTCCCCCGGGCGCGGAGCTTCCGGAGCTGTGCGATGCGTGGGTGCCGCTCACCTTCGAGCCCGCCCAGCTCGAGCCCCCGGCGCGCAACTGGCACTACCTCCGGGTGGTCGGACGTCTCGCCCCGACCGGCACCTTCGAGTCTGCCCGGCGAGAGCTCGCCGAGGCGGGCCGGCGCACCGCGGCCGATCACCCCGAGGCGTACTCCGGCATCGACTTCGTCTTCGGGCCGGTCGCGATGCAGGAGGACCAGGTCCGCTCGGTGCGTCCCACGCTCCTGCTCCTGCTCGGCGCGGTCGTGCTCGTCCTGCTCATCGCCTGCTTCAACGTTGGAAATCTCATGCTCGCCAGGGCCACCGCGCGACAGCGCGAGCTGGCCATCCGGTCCGCACTCGGCGCCGGCCGCGCCGCGCTCGTGAGGCAGCTCCTGGTGGAGAGCCTGGTGCTCTCCCTCGTGGCGGGGGCGCTGGGGGTGCTGCTCGCCGCCGCGGCGACCTCGAGTCTCGTCGCGCTCGCCCCAGACGCGCTGCCCCGCGCCAGGAGCATCCACCCGGACCTCCAGGTCCTCGGCTTCGCGCTGGGCGTTTCCATCTGCAGCGCCCTTCTCTTCGGGCTGGTCCCGGCACTGTCCGCCTCCGACCTGGACCTCGAGGGAACCCTCCGCGGTTCGGGATCGATGCGTCCCCGTGCACGCCGGCTCCGCCGGGTG
Source organism: Myxococcaceae bacterium (assembly GCA_003818285.1). GTDB lineage: Bacteria > Myxococcota > Myxococcia > Myxococcales > Myxococcaceae > RPRB01. The sequence goes on along the minus strand of RPRB01000160.1, from coordinate 5,541 downwards.
CTGGTGATAGTCGACGTGGGACTGGCGCTGGTGCTGCTCTGCGCGGCCTCGTTGCTCCTCCGCAGCTTCGTCCACACGCTGGGGGTGGATCCGGGATTCCGGGCGGACCGGGTGGTGACCTTCCAGACCACCGTGCCCACTCCAGCCGGGACCGCGCCGGCGGAGGCGGAGGAACGGTTCCGCAGCTACGGCCGTCGAGTGATGGAGGCGCTTCGCGCGCTCCCCGGTGTGGAGTCGGTCGGGGCCATCAGCATGCTCCCGCTGGCCGCTCGCGGTTCGGATCGCCTGTTCGAGATCGAGGGTGAGCCCAGCGGTCCCGGCGCCGAGCGACACTCCGAGCAGTACCGCCCGGTGACCCCTGGCTTCTTCGAGACCCTCCGCATCCCGCTCCTCCAGGGACGACGGATCGAGGAGGCCGACCGTGACGGGGCGCCGAAGGTGGTCGTGGTCAACGAGTCCTTCGCCCGGAAGTTCTTCCCCCAGGGCGACGTCCTCGGGCGCAGGCTCACCCTGAGCTCTCCCGCGAGCGGCTGGGCGACGATCGTGGGGGTGGTGGGAGACGTGCGGGAGTTCGGTCTCGATCGGCCGGCGGTTCCGATCATGTACTGGTCGCACGACCAGCAACCCAGCGAGGTGCTGAGCTACGTGGTGCGGTCCGCCGGGCCTGCGGCACAGGTCAGCCGGGCGGCGGTCGCGGCGCTCCAGGCGGTGGACTCGCGGATTCCCGTCCACGGCATCCATCCCTACGAGTCGCTGCTCTCGGCGTCGGTGGCGGAGCGCCGCTTCTCGCTGGTGCTGGTGGCGACCTTCGCCTTCCTGGCGCTCGTTCTCGCCGGGGTGGGCCTCTACGGCGTCGTGGCCTACTCGGTGCGGCAGCGAACGAAGGAGATCGGTGTGCGGATGGCCGTCGGCGCCGACGCCGGCCGCATCGCCAGGCTGGTGGCGAGCGAGAGCGCCCGGATGGTCGGTGTAGGGCTCGCGGTGGGCTTTGCCGGCGCGCTGGTCGTGGCGCGGCTGCTGGCGGGCTTCCTCTACGGCATCGGACCGGCGGACCCGCTCGCGCTCTGCGGCGCGGCGATGGTGCTCGCCGTCGCGGCGGTGCTCGCCACGGTCCTTCCCGTCCGCAGGGCGACGCGAGTCGACCCGGTCATCGCGCTCGCCGCCGAGTGAGGCCCGGCCCGCGGCTCAGCCACGGACGGAGAGCCGCTCCAGCTCCTCGAACCACGACGCGTACAGCTCCACGCCGCGCCGGGCCTGAGTCCAGTCGAAGAACTCGTTCGGTGCGTGGTAGCCGTGCTCGGGCAGGCTCAGGCCCATCAGCAGCACGGGCGCGCGCAGCACCTCGGCCATGATCGCCACCGCCGGGATGGAGCCGCCCCCGCGGGTCAGGGCCAGCCCCTTGCCGAGCACTCGCTCCGCGGCCCGGTCCATCGCCTTGCACTCGGGGGCGTCGACCGAGGTGACGAACGCCGGCGCGGACCCGAGCGGCAGCACCTCGACCAGCGGGTCCAGCTCGGCGACGAACCGTCGGATGGACTCCACGACCTTCGCCGGCGACTGCCCGGGGACGAGGCGCAGGCTCACCTTGGCCTCGGCCCAGGCGGGGACGATGCTCTTGATGCCCGGGCCCTGGTAGCCGCCGGAGATGCCGTGGATCTCGAAGGTGGGCTCGGTCCACAGACGCCGGAGCAGCTCCCGCGGATTGCTCGCCAGGAGCCGGCGGAACCCGTACGTGCTCCGGAAGCGCTCCACGTCGAAGCCGCTCCGGACGTAGAGGTCCATCTCCGCCTCGCTCACCGGGGCGGCGTCGTCGAGCACGCCCGGGACCAGGATGCGCCCGGCGCTCGCGTCGAAGCAGGCGGCCAGGACGCGGACCAGTCCCGCGAGGGGATTGGGCCCGCCACCGCCCACCACTCCGGAGTGCGCGTCCACCTCCGCGGTGCGCAGCTTGAGGAGCAGCCCCTGGAAGCCGCGCAGGCCCACGTCCATCGAGGGCTGCTCGGCGGAGACCCAGAGCGTGTCCGAGACCAGCACCGCGCGGACGTTGCCGAGCGCCGCCCGGTGCTCGCGCATGAGCTCGGAGAAGTGGGGGCTCCCCACCTCCTCCTCGAACTCCCAGAGCAGCTGGAAGCCGAGCGGCGAGCCTCGCCGGACCGCGTGGGCGATGGTCAGGAGGCAGGTCAGCGCCGGGCCCTTGTCGTCGGTCGTGCCGCGGCCGAGGTAGCGCTCGCCGTCGATGCGCATCCGGAACGGCTCGCCCTTCCACTCGGGCTCGTCGGCGGGCTGCACGTCCAGGTGGTTGTAGACCAGCACCGAGGGACGGCCCGGGTCGCCGAAGCGGCCGTGGACATAGGGCTTGCCTCCCACGCGGAGCAGCGTCGCCGTCCCCCCGAAGTGGCGGATCAGCGCGAGCGCCGCCTCGGCGCAGGCCTCGGTCTCGGGTCCACGCGTCGGATCCATGCTGATGGTGGGCAGCTCCACCAGGCTGCGGAGCTGGTCCTCGAAGTAGGACCGGTGGCCTTCGGCCCAGGCGCGAGCGTCGTGGTTCATGGTCGAAGCGCCTCCACCAGCGCGGACGTGAACGCCCGGCCCACGGTGCCCTCCGGGTCGCGATCCGGGTCGTAGATGGTGAACTCGACCCCGAGCGCGCGGGGCGAGCCGAGCAGTGAGCGGAGCATCTCCACCAGCGCCTCGTACGACAGTCCGCCCGGTACGCGCGAGTCCACCGCCGGCATCACCGTGTCGTCCAGGACGTCGGCGTCCACGTGGATCCAGAAGCCCGGATGCGAGCCCAGGCGGTCCAGCACCTCCCCGGCCGTGGCCCGGGGTCCGCGCCGCTCGATGTCCGCGAGGTCCAGCACCGGGATGCCCGAGGCGCGGAGCTCGGGGTCCTCCTCGCGCATCCCGAGGTGCACCACGGAGCCGGAGTCGACCAGCGGCCCGTCGGGCGCCAGGGCCGAGAGGAGGGCAGGCCCGCGGCCGACGGCCAGCGCGAGGTCCATCCCCGCCGCCCCGTGCGTGCCCGAGCGCTCGGGGGTGGTGAAGTCCGAGTGCCCGTCGAGGAAGATCAGGCCCAGCCGGTCCACGGTGCGCCGCGCCCCGAGCAGGTTCCCGAGGAGGATGCTGCAGTCTCCACCCAGCACCACCGCCAGCTCGTGACGAACCAGGACGCTCTCCACCACGTCGGCCAGCGTACGTGCGTAGCCGGCGATGGCCTCGGCATTCCGGATGCCGCAGGGGTGAACCGCGGTGCCGTAGGGCGGAGCCTCGACGCGGCCGGCATCGCGCGCTCCGAGTCGGGCGCGCAGCCCGTTCCACCGGAGCACCTCGGGCATCCGCCTCGTTCCCGGCTCGCGGCCCGGAGCCGGGGGAGCCAGTCCCAGGTTCGAGGGAGCGTCGAGCACCGCCCTGGACTTCATCGGGCCTTCCTCCTAACCGTCAAAACTAACTTGACTGGTTGGAAGATGGATCCGATGATTCTCACCTGTCAAGTGCGAGTCAGAGGTTAGATTCCTTTCTTCCATGCTCCTCCCCGGGACCCATCGCTTCAAGCTGGCGGGCGGCCACCCGGTCCTCGACTTCCTCAACACCATGGGGGGCCATCGGCTGACCGAGCCGCGCGAGAACCTGGTGACCCCCGAGGACCTGGTGTCCTGGGGTCTGCAGTCGGGCTGGGTGGATCAGGAGCGGGCCCACGCGATGCTGGTGGAGATCCAGCTTCGCCCCGCGGAGGCGCGCGCGGCCCTGGTCCGGGTACGGGCGTTTCGCGAGGCGCTTTTCCGAGTGTTCCTCGCCGTTTCCGAGGACACGCCGCCCGCCCCCGAGCCGCTGGACGCGTTCGAGCGTGAGGTGCGCAGGGCCTGGACCGAGCGCCGACTGGTCCGGACGGCAGAGCACGCGTACCGCTGGGTCTCGGCCGAGTCGGCCCGGCTCGACGCGGTCATCCCCGGCCTCGCGCTGGCCGCCTCGGACCTCCTCACCGGACCCGAACGGTCGCGCGTTCGCATCTGCGAGGCCACGGCCGTGGACGGGTGCGGGTGGCTGTTCCTGGACACCAGCAGGAACGGAACTCGCCGCTGGTGTGAGATGTCGACCTGCGGCAACAAGTACAAGGCAAGGCGCCACTACGCGCGGGTTCGTGCAGGCCGGCGCACCCGGGCCGAGTAGCCAAACTGTCCGGACAGTACCGGTGACCCGGGAGCCACTTGCCCTCGGGCCGAGGCCGGCGTACTTGCTCCCGCGCCGCGGGCGCTCCGCCGCCCCCCGGATTCCTCGACATGAGAGAGGTCGAACGACACATGGCCGTTCCCGCCAAGAAGCTTGCGTCCCTGAAGAAGCCCTCCGCCCCCGTGCCCTGCGACGTGAAGAATCTCGCGCTGGCAGAGAAGGGCCGCGGGCGGATCGAGTGGTCCGGCCGGTCGATGCCGGTGGTGCACCAGATCCGCGAGCGGTTCGCGAAGCAGAAGCCGCTCAAGGGAATGCGCATGGCGGCGTGCCTGCACGTCACTGCCGAGACCGCCAACCTCGCCATCGCCCTGAAGGCCGGCGGCGCAGATCTCGTCCTGTGCGCCAGCAACCCGCTCTCGACCCAGGACGACGTCGCGGCGGCGCTGGTCGTCGACCACGGGATCAGCGTCTTCGCCATCAAGGGCGAGGACAACAAGACCTACTACCGGCACATCACCGCGGCCATCGAGCACCGGCCCAACCTCACCATGGATGACGGCGCCGACGTGGTCGGCGTGCTCCACAGCGAGCGCAAGGACCTCCTGGCCGAGGTGATCGGTGGCACCGAGGAGACCACCACCGGCGTCATCCGCCTCCGGGCGATGGCCCGGGAGGGCGTGCTCGGCTACCCGATCGTGGCGGTGAACGATGCGCTCACCAAGCACATGTTCGACAACCGCTACGGCACCGGCCAGTCCACCATCGACGGGATGATCCGGGCGACCAACCGGCTGGTGGCGGGCAGCGTCTTCGTCGTCGCTGGCTATGGGTGGTGCGGCCGCGGCCTGGCGATGCGGGCCAAGGGCCTGGGCGCGGACGTGGTGGTCACCGAGATCGATCCCCACAAGGCGCTCGAGGCGGTGATGGACGGCTACCGCGTGATGCCGATGAAGGACGCCGCGAAGATCGGCGATTTCTTCTGCACGGTGACCGGCAACGTGAACGTCATCCGGCGCGAGCACTTCGAGTCGATGAAGGACGGAGCCATCGTGGCCAACAGCGGCCACTTCAACGTGGAGCTGGACCTCGAGACGCTGGGGAAGATCGCCAAGGACCGGAGCACCATCCGCGAGTTCGTCGAGCAGTACACGCTGAAGAACGGCAACCGGGTCATCGTGCTCGGCGAGGGCCGGCTGGTGAACCTGGCCGCGGCCGAGGGCCACCCGTCCAGCGTGATGGACATGTCCTTCGCCAACCAGGCGCTCTGCAGTGAGTGGATGGTGAAGAACCACCGGACGCTGGAGAAGCGCGTCTACACGGTGCCGGAGAAGATCGACAAGGAGATCGCCCGGCTCAAGCTCAAGGCGATGGGCG
>RPRB01000159.1 GCA_003818285.1 Myxococcaceae bacterium | reverse complement strand
GTGGTCACGGGCCGCCGCGGGGTTTCTCTTCGTGGCGGCATTCCTCGGCCTGGCAATCGCGGGGGTGCACCCGGCGCAGTCCACCGCGCAGTCGCCCACCGTTTCCAGATGGGTGCCGCCGGGGATGCACGAGGCGGAAGCCGGTGTGGATGTGGGCCCGGGGTCGGACGAGGCGCTTCTCGTGACCTCGCCGCAGCCGGAGTAAAGGCCGCTCCCGCGGTCAGAGCGGGAGGCGAGTTCCGAGCCCCGCTTCCCGGGCTCGGCGGTAGACCAGCAGCGCGGCCACCAGGTCGGCGAGGGCGAGCCCCAGATTGCAGGCGACGGTGCGCTGCGCATCCGCGGTCCGCCCCACCCTCCGGCCCGTGACCAGCTCGGCCAGGTCGGCGTGCACGGGCGGGAGCCGGGCAACCGGGGTCGACCGCCGCGCCGACTCGAGCTGGACGCGGTCGTCGGTCGCCACCAGATCCATCTCGGCGAGCGACTCACCGCTCCACGGGCTGACGTAGTCCACGCTGCAGCCGAAGGCGCCGGGAGCCAGCCAGCCGCCGCGGATCGGCGGATCGGGAACCTCGGCGATGGCCCCCGCGGTGAGCACCACGTCCATGCCCTCCACCACCTCGCGCACCGAGCCACTCGCCGTCGCCTCCACCGGGTACTCGCGGGCGACGTCCTCGGCGAAGGCCGCGGCGCGGTCCGGGTGCCGGTCGAACGCGCTCACCCGCTCGAGGGGCAGGACCGCCCGGAACGCCTCCAGGTGAGCGCGCGCCTGGAGCCCGCAACCCAGCACCCCCAGGCTCCGGGCACCGGCCCGGGCCAGGAACCGGGCGGAGAGCGCGGAGCACGCCGCCGTCCGGCGCACCGTGAGCCACCGGCCGTCCATCACCACCAGCGGCCGTCCATCGTCCGGATCGCTCAGGACCAGGAGCGCGGAGATGCTCGGCTGTCCGCGCTCGCGATTCCCCGGGAAGGAGCCCACCCACTTCACCGCGGCCGCCGACCCGCCTGGCCAGAGCGCCGGCATCGCGTGGAAGAAGGAGGCGGCCGAGGGATGCACGCCAATCTTCGCCGGCACCTCGGCGCGGCCCTCCCCGAGGTCGCGGAAGGCGGCCTCGAGCGCCTCGATCAGCGCGCGCATCGGGAGGCCCGCCGTACGCACATCCGCCTCCGCGAGGTACAGCAGCAGGTCGTCCGACATCGGCACCCCCTGGGCCAATCCCCATGGGCATGTTGCCCTGCCGGCAACACCCAGGGAGGTGTGTAGAGCCCCACGCCACGACATGCCGTTGAAACAGACCTGGTTCCGGGTGCTTGGGCCCGGCACCGCGGCTGCAATCTCCAGGGACCGTCGGCGGCAAGCAGCACGGGACAGCCCGCCACGGAGGAAAGGCAGCCATGAAGACCGAGGTCGAGAACAACAACTGGATGCGGGTTCGCAGCGTGGCGGCGGGTTTCCTGTGCGTGATGGGTCTCCCGATCGCGCTCGCGCTGGCGGACGTCCAGCCGACCGAGGCCGCCGCGGCTCCTTCGGCCGTCACCGAGTGGGTGGCGCCGGCCTCGATGCACATCGCCAATGCCGACACCGACGTGGGCCCGGGCTCGGATGAGGCTCTCCTGGCGATGAGCCCGTCGAACCGCTGAGCCGCCGGAAGACGGTGCCATCGAATGCGGGGTCACGGGCGCAGGTCCGTGGCCCCGTGGCCGTTTCGGGTACCGGCGCGCCTGCCCCGGGTCGGTGGGCCGAGCGCTGATCCTCACCGAGGGAGGGCCGGGCGCGCGTCGCCGCCCCGCACGCGGATCTGCACCGCCCGCGAAGAACCCGACCCCTGTCGGGGGCGGAGCTCGAGCCGGTGAACGCCGGCGGCGAGCACCACGCGCGTCCGGCCCAGCGCATCGAGCGGGACGATGTCGCCATCGACGCGGAGCTCAGCCTGGCCGCGAACTCGTACCGGGATGCTCTGGGAGGAGGCCGGGATGCTCGCCTCGAGCAGGAACTCGTCCCCGTCGCGCGGCGTGAGGAACCCCGGGGCGTCCCCGCTACCGGCCGCCGGAGCGACCTCGAGCCGCTCGCGCTCGGCCCAGCCCGCGTACCGCGCATCGAGCGCGAGCACCGGGCGCCCGCCGGCCAGCCGGTGCATCGCACAGGGAGCTGCGGGCGCGCTCCCTGGCAGGAAGACCTCCTCGTACGACCCGGGACACGCCTCTCCGGCCCGGTGCCCGGAAAGGGGGCAGATGCGGACGTGCTCGAACCGGGCACGGTCCACCAGCGGCGTCGGGCGGATGCCCGCCATGGCCCGGCGCATCACCCGGGCGAAGAGCGGCCCGGCACCGGTGATGCCCGACACGCGCTGCATGGGGCGGCCATCGAAGTTCCCGACCCAGACCGCCACGGTTCGCTCGTGGGTGAAGCCCACGGTCCAGTTGTCCACGTAGGCGCGGCTGGTGCCGGTCTTCGCCGCCACGGGGAACGGAAGCCGGAGCGCGTTGTCCAGGCCGAAGGCGGGAGCGCGCGCCCCCTCGTCGGAGAGGAGATCCGTCAGGAGCGCCACCGCCTCCGGAGGGAGGAAGCGCCGCGGGGCGAGCTCCGGCCTGACCTCGAGACGCTCGCCACGGGAGCCGGTCGCCGCGCGCACCAGGCGGAGCGGCTCGACCACGCCGTCCCGCGCGAGCCCCCGGTAGGCGCGGGCGAGCTCCCAGAGCGACACGTCGCCGTTCCCCAGCACCAGGCCCGCCCCGTAGTGCTCGGCGCTCGCCTCGAGCGAGGCGAAGCCGGCCTGGCGGAGCACGTCCAGCACCCGCTCGGGCCCGAGGGTCTCGGTCAGCTCGACCGCGGGAACGTTGTAGCTGTTGGCCAGCGCGGCCCGGAGTCGCACCGGCCCATGCTGCCGCCGGTCGTAGTTCCGCGGCAGCCAGGCGCCGCCGGCCGTCGCCACCTCCAGATCCACGTCGCTCAGCACCGAGGCAGGAGTCCACCCGCTCGCCAGCGCCAGCCCGTAGGCGAAGGGCTTCAGGGCGCTGCCCGGCTGCCGGCGGGCACGGACCCCGTCGTTCTGGCCCTCTCGGGCGGCGTCGAGGAAATCCGCCGACCCGACGTACGCCAGCACCTCGGCGGAGAGGTTGTCGAGGACCAGCACCGCGGCCTGGCCGAGGCGGGGGTCGGCGGCCAGCTCGGAGCGGACCGACCGCTCCACGTCGCGCTGGAGGGCCGGGTCGAGCGTCGTTCGCACCTTGACCGCGTGGCCGAGTCCGAGCGTCTCCAGCTTGCCGGCGAGGTCCACCACCAGGTGGGGAGCGCCGAAGGGACGAGCCGGTGGGACGAGGTCCAGGTCCGCCGCGGCGGCGACCCGCTCCAGCTCGGCATCGAGCCGCCCGGCCCGGCGCATCCGACCGAGCACCTCACGCATCGCGCGCCTCGCCACCTCCGGGTCTCGCCAGGGGTCCACCCGGACCGGGGAGCGGGCGATGGCCGCCAGGAGCGCGGCCTGGCCCACCGACAGCGTCCGCGCCGGCCGACCGAAGTAGGCCTGCGCGGCGGCCTCGGCACCGACCAGGTCGTGTCCCAGGGCGACGCGATCCAGGTAAGCGCGAAGGATGTCCTCCCGCGACAGGTGCGCGGTGAGCCGCAGGGCCCAGAGCGCCTCCTGGGCCTTTCCGGCAATCGTCCGGCGGCGGGGCACGAGGAGCCGCGCGAGCTGCTGCGTGAGCGTGGACGCTCCGCTCACCACCCTGGCCGCGCGGAGGTTGGTCCCCGCGGCGCGCACGATGGCCAGCGGGTCCACGCCCGGATGCCACTCGAACCGCCGGTCCTCGGAGGCGATGAACGCGTCGCGGAGGGCCGCCGGCACCGGCCCGTCCCTGGGGAGCGAGACGCTGCGCGACGCTCGGCGCGACGGGATCTCCCGCAGGAGCTGCCCGTCACGGTCGAGCACGCGGACGCTCAGCGCGCCGTCCGGGTCGAGAAGCCCCGGCGGCAGCGGCCGGGCGACGAAGAGGAGCATCGCGACCGCGCCCACCCCGAGCGGGGCGAGCAGCCCGCGGCGAAGTCGCAGGGAGCTCGTTCGAAGTCTCGGAGAGCTCGTCGGGTGCTTGAACGCTCGACGCATCGGTCGTCCTCGGGCCTCAGCGGGCCGCGACGCTCCCCTCGTCCAGGACCTGGAACGTGCTCCCCTCTGAGCGGCCGAAGACCTCGGGCGCGTACATCGCCTCGGCCCGCGCGGGTACCAGCAGGTAGTCCCCGGGAGTCGTCGCCCGGGCCACCACCGAGACCGTGTGCACTCCGGGCGGCAGCTCGTTGGAGAAGAACAGCGCGCGGTCGTCGCGCAGCTCGGTGTGGTTGAAGGGGTTCCAGAACCCGAGCACCCAGGGCGGCACGCCCGCCTCCCGCGCGTCCTCCATCTCGTCGGTCTCGGTGTCCGCCGACGGCTCTCCCCGCGACAGCCTCGCCGTGGTGGCGAGCGTCGTGTCCACCGCCTCGAGCCCGGCCGGCAGCGGAATCTCCAGCGCCACGTTGGTCCGGGCCGCGGGCGTCCCCACCCGGACCTTGATCCGCACCAGCTCGCCCGCGCGGACCGACTTCAGCTGGCCCCCGCCCCCGTAGGGCTCGATCCACCGCTGGACCACCAGGCCGCGCTCGAGCGCGTTGCGTGGCATCTCCGCCGGCGCGTAGCGCAGCACTGCGGTGTAGGAGAGCATCCCGGCCTTGCCGTCGCGCAGAAACTCGAACGCCGCCGACTTCCCCACCGCGGGGAGCTGCGCCATCGGGAGCACCGTCCGGCGCACCTCCATGCTCCGGCCACGGAATTCGGACTCGGCGACCTGCTTGCCCCCGAGCAGCACCTTCCCCAGGAAGTCCGGCACATCCTTCTCCCGGGTGCGGACCACCTCGGTGAGCGCCATCAGCGCGAAGGCGGACTCCTGCGTGGTCTTGTACCGGCCGTCCGTCCCCCGCGCCTGCACCAGGTACCGCGCCATCTTCCCCACGAAGGGGTGATCGGGGGTGACGTCCACCAGCGTCTGCAGCGCGATGGCCGTGGTCCGCAGATCGCTCGACCAGTCGGACTGGTAGGTGACGGCGTTCATCTCCTCGAGGTGAAGCGTGCCCGAGGTCTCCTTCGCCCGGTCCATGAGCTCGTTGGTGAGCGCGCGTGCCGCGGCCCGGTCCCCTCCGCCGATCCAGAGCGCGTCGGCGAGCATCGCCTTGCCGTACGCCGGGAGCTCCGAGCGGCGGGCGAAGAGCGCCGTGGCGCTCGAGGCCTGCGGCGCGCGCGTCCGGGCCAGGGCGTACAGCGCGAAGGCCCGGGTTCCGGGGTCCACGTCGTGCCTCCACCACGAGCAGGTCTGCACGTTCGCCGCGGCGACCTTCGCCAGGAAGTGCTGGCCCCGGCGGAGGGCGTCCCGGTCCACCGGGTAGCCGACCTCGGCGGCGCGCCCGAGCGCGAGGACCGCGTAAGCCGATCCGTGCGGCGAGCTGCAGGAATCCGAGCTCCAGTACCCGTAGCCGCCGTCGACGCGCTGGAGCGCCTCGATGGCCTTGACCGTCTTCGCCGCCACCTCGTCGGGATCGCTCGTCCCCCAGCGGGCGATCGCGTCCTGTCCCACCCAGGCGCGCGCGGTGTCCGGCTTCCAGGGCAGCTTGAAGACGCCGTGCAGCTCCCGCAGGGCGACGAAGGGGACCAGCCGCGAGGACATCTGCTCGAGGCAGCCGTAGGGGTAGTCCACCAGCTGCCGCATCGCCTCGCCGTACCCGCCGAGGACCGTCGAGGCCATCGTCACCTCGAGCCCGCCCACGTCCGGCCGGACGCCGGAAGGCGTCGAGAGCTGCTCCCGCGCGGTCTCCCGGGTCTCGCCGGCGAGCGCCACCGCCTCGATCTGCGTCGGGATCCGCACCGGCAGCCGCTGCTCCACCGCGTCCTGCTCGCCGCCTCCGCTCACCGCGAAGCGGAGCACGGCCTCGCCCGAGCCGTCGGCGACGTAGCGGAACCGGACCTCGCGGGGCTTGCCCTCGGGCAGCGCCACCTTCCGGCTCGTCTCTCCCTGGAGCTTCAATGGCCCGCTCACGGTGGCGGTGACCTCGACCTCCTTGATCTTCCCCGACGGCGCATGGACGACCACGCCGGCCTCCACCGTGTCTCCCACCCGGGCGAGCCGCGGGAGGGCCGGCATCGCCAGGAGCGGCTTGGCCACCTGGATGCTGCTGCCTCCCTTGCCGCCCCGGTCTCCGCGGTCGATGGCGATGGCCATGATCCGGTAGGTGGTCAGGTTGTCGGGGAGCGTGAACTCGACCTCGCCCTTCCCGTCCGCGCCGGTGACGACCGAGGGCGCGAACAGGACGGTGGTCTTGAACTGCGAGCGAAGGCCCCCTCCCCCCTCGGCGCCGCCGCCTCCGCCGGTGGTCAGCCCCTTGTCGGCGTAGACCGTCCTGCGGACCAGGTGGATCAGCGGCTCGCCGATGCGCACCGACAGCCCGCGCTCGGGCTGCAGGGCGTCGAGCGGATCCGGAGGCTCGTAGCCGGTGAGCCGGAGCACGCCCTCGTCCACAGCCCACACCGCGACCTCGGCCGGGACCGGACCGCCCTTCCAGTCCGCGGTGCGCAGCGCCACCTTCACCTTCTCTCGCGGCCGGTACTGGGTCCGCTCGGGAGTGACCTCCACCGTGAGCCGCTTGCTCTTCCGCTCCACCTTCAGCTTCGCGTAGCCCACCCTGACTTGAGGGCGTCCGGGGTCCTCCCCCGCCTCCGGCCCGTCCGCCTGAGGCACGCGGCCGCGCACCAGCACCACGCCCACGTAGACGTCGGGGATGCTCCCCTCGCCGACGGGTACCTCGAGGGTGGTCGCCGCCCCCTTGAGCGTCACGCGGCGCGCCGAGCTCACGCCCTCGCGCTCCACGGTGAGGACCGCCTCGGCCGAGGGGAACGGGCTCTTCACCAGCACCTTCGCCGTTTCCCCCACGTCGTAGACCGCCTTGTCGGTCACGAGGTCGATGCGGTCCGAGTCGTTGCGCTGCCACGACACCCAGCCCTCGCCCACCACGTAGAGCGAGGTCCGCGTGGTCTGCTTGCGCTTCTGGGCGTCGGTCACCTCGGCCTGTGCGATGTGGAAGCCGGGCGCCTTCGGGCTGAAGGTGCACGCCCCGGGCACCTGCTCGACCTTCACCGTGCAGGTGGCGACCTGCTCCTCCACCGGCTCGCTGAGGGTCTCCCAGCGGTCGCCGGCGGTCTTCTTCCGCACGAACTTCCAGTCGCGCCGGAGCACGGTGACCACCACCTCGGCCTTCTGGCGCTTGCCCTCCGGCGAGACCGCCACCGCCTCGAGCGACACCGGCTTCCCCACCTCGGCGAAGCCCTCCACGTTCCGTTGCCGGATGCCGGCGTAGAGCGCGGCCGGGTGCACGTTCACCTCGGTCCGGTTCGCGATGCGCTGGCGGTTCACGTCGGCCACCTCGGCCTCCAGCGTCACGCGCGCGCTCCGCCCACCCGGGCTCTCCACCTTCCCGGCGGAGATCTCGAAGCCTCCCTGGGCGTCGGTCTTGCCCTCGCCGGCGCCGATGACCTCGGTGCTCCGCCCGGGCGTCTCGTCGCTCCACTCCCAGGTGGCGATGCCGAAGGCGAAGCCGGGGTTGTCCGGAGGCTGGAAATCCTCCGTGGTCCGCGTCGCGGTCCACCGCACCGCCGCCCCGGGCATCGCGCCGCCGAAGAGGTACCGCGCCAGGACCCGCCCCTGGAGCGCCTGTCCGGAGATCAGCTCGCCCGATGGCGCAGTGACGTCCACCTTGAACTGTGGCGGCCGGTACTCCTCCACCCGGAAGCTGCTGCTGGTGGACACCTCGTCGGAGGTGATCACGGCTCTGGCCCGGACGGAGTAGGTGCCCAGCGGCGCGCCGGCCTCGATCGGCACCTCGGCGGAGAAGGTCCCGTAGTCGCTGAGCGGAAGCGTGCGGGACCAGATCTCCTTCCCACGCGCATCGGCCACGGTGACGTCGGCCTGGGTTCCCTTGGCCGGGGTGGTCACCACGCCCAGGCGCCGGTAGCGGAGCATGCCCTTCACGAAGACCGTGTCCCCGGGCCGGTAGATGCCGCGCTCGGCGGTGGCGAAGGCCATCGACTGCGGCCGCTTCCCGTCCCAGGCTCCCTCGACGCCGAAGGCCCACGGGCCGAAGCCGCCGGACCAGTCCGCCAGGGTGACGCCGGTGTCACCACCGAGCGAGGCGGCGACCAGCGCGAAGCCCGGGCCGCCCTCCTGGCCCCGCTGGCGGCGGGAGCCCTTCCGGGGAGAGAGCAGGGTGGACAGGCCGGGCACCTTGGCCAGCCCGTCACCGTCGGTCTTCCCCTGCCACTTCACCGCGCCGTCGGCGTCGTGGAGGGAGAGCGCCGCGCCGGGCACCACGGTGCCGTCGGACACCCGGGTGACCCAGACGATGCCCGAGGTCGCCCCGAGCTTGCTGTGCACCGCGAGATCGGTGATCTGCCCGGTGACCCGCTGCGTTCGTCGCCATCCGTCCCTGGAGTCGATCTCCGGCGCGGTGGTCACCAGGTGGAAGAGGCCCGTCCCCTTGGCGGCGATGAGCTCCCGCACCTTGATCGGCCGGACGCCGGGGAGATTGTGGGTCCCCTCCAGATCGATCTCGGTGGTGATCGGCTGTCCGCCGGGCACCGAGCGCGGATTGCGGTTGGCCAGGAATCGGGCCAGCTCCGCGGCGGACAGCGGCCAGACCTGCGCGTCGAGCGAGGTCACGTTGGTGAAGCGCACCGGGAGCGCCCCGTCTCCCTTGGCCTCGAGGAGGGCGACGTCCGGTCCCAGCTCGTAATCGGGGCGCAGATCGTGGGTGCGGATCTGTCCCTTCGCCGCCGGCGCGGTCTGCCCGAAGAGGTCGGTCACCCCCGAGGCGATCGTGACCGTGTAGGTGGTGCCCGGACGGAACTTTCCCGGTACCGCGGTGTAGGGTTTGTTCCGCTCGCCAGAGGGGTCGTGGCTGGCGGTGTGGTCCCAGTCGATCTCCACCGCCGGCGTGATGTGGAGTCGCGACTTGAGCGAGGCGACGTCGAGGCGGTTCGTGCTCTCGACGATCATCGGGCCGAAGGGGCAGTCATAGCCGCCGTGGCAGGCCCGCACGCCCTCGATGCGCGCCGGGCCGTAGGTGCGGTACGGCAGGCGAATCTCCTGAACGAGGGTGAGCGGGCCCTCCTTGGCGCGGAGGGTGGTGGCGACCACCAGCTCGGCGTCGGTGGCGAGCGGGAGGGGCTTGCCCAGCTTCACCGTGATCTCGGTGCGCCGGCTGGCGAAGAAGTTCTTCCCCGGGCGCTCCACCTCGTCGGGCGCGGAGGGAGCCGGCCGGCTGCTCACGGTGAAGGGCCAGGAGGTCCCTTCGGGTCCCACCCGGAGCGAGATGGACTTCTCCGGCTCGGCCACTGCCTGATTGAAGACGAGGACGACGGCCTGCGAGGGCTGGAGCCAGCGCCAGCCGCTGGGCGGCGTGGCCGACTCGAGCTTCGGGCCCGGGGTGTCGAAGGACCAGCTGAAAACCCCCTTCAGCGTGGAGCCGTCTGCGCCCTTGAAGCCGGCCGGCACGGTGACGGTGAACCGGGTGGCGAAGGGGAGCGGCGCCTTCGGGATGAACTCCACGCTCGCCGAGCCAATCCACCGCCACTCTCCCTCCACCGCCGGACTCAGGGATGCGGGGGGAGCGAGCGCCTTTTGCTCCTCGACGGACATGAGCGCCACCACCGGGCGCGAGAAGGTGATGGTCGGCCGTGCGTCCGCGCCCACCACCTCGTGCGGCCGGGAAGCCACGACCGTGAGGCCGGTGGTCGGGAGCGCTTCCGGGGCGATGGTCAGCGCGGGCGGCGGCGGGAGCGGCTGGAGCGGCTGGAGCGGGGCCTGCGCCGGGCCGGATGGCTTGCCCTTGCAGGCGACGAGCGCCGTGGCGGCGAGCGCGGCGGCGCAGACGAGACGGGTCGATGCAGCCCTCACGTGTGGCGTCCTCCCCCGGAGCGCCGCTGAGCGCCCCGGGCCTATTCTGCTCTCGGTCGAGCGGCCTGGCGTCGACGAACATCGCCGGCACCCCGGACGGGCGAGGACTGCAGCCGCCGGGCCAGTGGATCGGTGCAGGTGCGACCCGAGGTCGCCGAGCCACCTCCCGGGTCCGACGACGCGCTCAGCCCACGAGGACGATGGTGGCCGAGCGCGCCCCGTGCGCGCCGATGACCAGCGCCTGCTCGATGTCCGCAGTCTTCGACGGACCGGCGATGAAGAGCCCGAAGCCCGCGGCGCCCAGGCGGAGCCGGGCATAGGCGTCGTGGAGGGTGTGCACCAGCTCCCGTCCCGGAACCACCAGCACCAGGTGCTGGGTGACGAAGAGGACCGCACGCCGGTGCTTCAGGACCGCGTCGGTCAGCCACACCGCGCCGTTCTCCGCCACCCCGAACTCGCCGGGAACGACCGCCAGGTCCACTCCCTCGAGCGCGTGCGGATCGTCTACCGAGTCGAGGGCCACCGTGCCCGGCAGCACCTCCGGAACGAGGGAGACGATCTGCCGGGCCGACTGCGCGGCCGGGAGCCCGCGCACCGCCGCGGCGGCCTCGGCCATGCTCGCGACGCGGAGGCACGACCCGGCCACGTCGGTCACGCTCTGGGCGAACCGCGCGGGCAGGTCCTCGAAGCGGACGGGCGAGGTGGGCACGTCCGGGAGCGCCACCGCCGGGGGGCGCGCCTGCCGCAGGCGCTCGAGCACCTTCTCGCGGCTAGAGCGCACGGCGTCCCCTCCACTCCTCGCGGAAGCTCCG
>RPRB01000158.1 GCA_003818285.1 Myxococcaceae bacterium | reverse complement strand
GGCGCTGTACGCCCAGGACGACCGACCCGAGGGGTTCCGGTGGATCCAGGCCGACTCGGCGAGCAGCAACGTCTACGGCTTCCTCCGCTTCGAGCCGAACGGCCGCGCCATCGCCTGTCTCGCCAATCTGGCCAACCGGCCCTGGCCCCGCTACCGCTTCGGGCTCCCGATCGCCGGCACCTGGCAGCGCATCCTCGACACCGACGCGGCGGCGTTCGGCGGGGGTGACCGGAGCGGCCCGTCCGTCGTGACCACCGAGCACGTGGCCTGGGACAGCATGCCCGAGTCGGCCGCGGTGGACCTGCCGCCGCTCACCGTGCAGTGGCTCCTCTCGCCGGACACGGAGCGCTAGCAAAAAGCTTCGCCCCACGCGTTGTGAACCCGGGCACCCCGTGCTTTGACGGGGCGCCTGGCATGCTCGGGATCCGCGAGGCGCTCCTCTTCCTGGCCGTGGTCGTCGTCGCCGTCCCGCTCTTCAAGCGGCTCGGCCTGGGCTCGGTGCTCGGGTACCTGGTCGCCGGCGTCCTGATCGGCCCCCACGGTCTCCGGCTCGTCCGGGACGTCGAGCAGGTAGGGCACCTGGCCGACTTCGGGGTGGTGCTCCTCCTGTTCCTCATCGGCATCGAGCTCGAGCCGCGTCGGCTCTGGGAGCTGCGCACGCGCGTCTTCGGCGTGGGTGGGGCGCAGGTGGCCCTCAGCGGCGCGGCCCTCGCCCTCGGCGCGCTCGCCCTCGGCCTGCCCTGGCAGGCGGCTCTGGTGGCGGGTCTCGGGCTGTCGCTCTCCTCCACCGCCTTCGCCCTGCAGCTGCTGGGCGAGCGCAACCAGCTCGCGACGCCCATGGGGCAGACCGCGTTCGGCATCCTCCTGTTCCAGGACCTGGCGGTGATTCCGCTCCTGGCGGTGCTGCCCCTGCTCGGCTCCCGCGAGGGCCATCTGGACACCTCCTGGGTCCCGCTGGTGAAGGCGGCCAGCGCGATCGTCGTCATCGTCCTGGTGGGCAGGACGCTGCTGCGGCCGGCCTTCCGGCTGGTCGCCTCGGCCCGGAGCCAGGAGGTCTTCACCGCCTCGGCGCTGCTCGCGGCCGTCGGGACCGCAGTCCTGGTCTCCGCGGTCGGTCTGAGCCCGGCCCTGGGGGCGTTCATGGCCGGGGTGCTGCTCGCGGATTCGGAGTACCGGCACGAGATGCAGGCGGACATCGAGCCCTTCCGCGGGCTCCTGATGGGGGTGTTCTTCACCTCGGTGGGCATGTCCGTCGCCCTGGAGCTGCTGCTCCAGCGGCCCCTGCTCATCGCCGGGCTGGTGGTCGGAATGACCGTCCTCAAGGTCCTGTCGATCGCGGCGCTCGGGCGGCGGGTCCTGGGAGCCTGGCCGCCTGCCTGGGAGCTCGGGGCGATCCTCGGCCAGGGGGGCGAGTTCGCGTTCGTGCTCTTCGGCCTGGCGGTCTCCTACGGCATCCTCCCCGGCCCGCTCCGGGACACCCTGGTGCTGGTGGTGAGCCTGTCAATGGCGCTGACTCCCCTCCTCACCCTGGCGCAGGACAAGCTTCTGGCCCCGCGGCTCCGCACCCGCGACGACCGGCCGTATGATCGTGACGTGGAGCGAGAGACCCCGGTCATCATCGCGGGCTTCGGGCGATTCGGGCAGGTGGTCGGCCGGGTGCTGCGCGCCCGGGGGATCGCGTTCACCGCCATGGACGCCGACCCGGCGCAGATCGACTTCCTCCAGCGCTTCGGGAACAAGGTCTTCTACGGCGACGCCTCCCGGCTGGACCTGCTCCGGGGGGCTCGAGCGGACAAGGCGCAGGTCTTCGTCCTGGCCATCGACGACGTGCAAGCCTCGCTCCGCACCGCGCGCGAGGTCCAGGAGCACTTCCCCCACCTGGTCATCTTCGCCCGCGCCCGGAACCGCGCCCACGCCTACCAGCTGCTGGAGCTGGGCATCACCCACGGCATCCGGGGAACGTTCCTCTCCAGCCAGGAGCTGACCGGGGACGTCCTCCAGCAGCTCGGCTTCAGCTACTCCGAGGCCCGGGGCACCCTGGACCGGTTCCGGGAGCACGACGAGCGGATGCTCCAGGAGTCCTTCCAGTACCAGCGGGACGAGAAGAAGCTCATCGAGATCGCCGAGCGCTCGCGCCGCGAGCTGGAGTCGCTCTTCGCCCGCGACGCCGCGGAGGAGCGGAAGACCGCGTGAGGGTCCTCGCCCCCCAGATCCGTACGGCCTCTTCCGGCGACGCCCCCGGAATCGCCCACGTCCAGGTGCTCACCTGGCAGCAGACCTACCGGGGCATCCTCCCCGACGCGTTCCTGGACGGGCTCGACGTGGAGCGGAGCGCCGAGAGCTGGCGGGCCGTCATCTCCGACCGCCGCCGCATCACCCACGTGGTGGACGGGCCGGGAATCATCGGCTTCTGCACCGCCGGGCCGTCCCGCGGCGACCCCATCGGGTTTCGCGGGGAGGTGGAGGCCATCTACGTCCACCCCGCCGAGCAGGGGCGCGGCCACGGCACGGCCCTGGTCCGGGCAGCCATGGGCTGGTTGGCCGCCAAGCGGCTGAGCCCGGTGCTGGTCTGGGCGCTCGAGGCCAACACCCGGGCGCACGGGTTCTACCGGGCGCTCGGGGCGCACCGGCTCGACACGCGCCTGCTGCGCATCGCCGACGCGCTGTACCCGGAGGTGGGCTTCGGCTGGCCCGACGGGTCTCCTACTGGGGGCTGATCGGCCCGTGCTTCACCACCTCGAAGTCGCGTCCCTTGATCGCCCCGAGGGACCGGGTCTCCTCATTGGAGAACCGGGAGTCGGGCGCCCCCGAGAGCCAGAAGCTCGTCCCGCCACCGTTGTCGGCGACGAACATCCCGTATTGCTTGAGGGCCCGGAGGATGACCTGCATCCGCCAGCTGAAGCCGGAGATGTCCACGTCCTCCTTCAGTCGGACCCGGAGCCCCATCGGCGGGCAGTCCGACCCCAGGGAGCAGCTGCCGGCCGCGTGGGTCGCCGGGGAGACGAATCCCTTCTGGCTGTGGCCCACCACGAAGCGGAGCGCATGGCCGATGTAGCCCGAATCGACCTCGTCCCAGCGAACCAGACCGGGGAAGACCGGCAGGCCGGCGGCGTCGGCCGAGGTCCAGCGGAGCGGCCGCGAGGCGCTGGAGCGCAGGTTCCACTTCGCTCCGTTGCACGCGTCCCAGGACCCGTCGGAATTCCGTGAGCCCTGGAAGAGCTCGTAGAGGAACCCGCGCTCGCGGTCCACGACGATGACGTGCCTGTCCAGAGAGGGGTCCGGTCGGGCGTCCCAGGGGATGGGGAACGGTCCCGGGTCGCTCTCCTCGGGCCAGCCCCAGTAGGAGACCCGGACCATCGGCTGGTCCGCCCCCACCTCGACGTACGGGATGCCGTTGCCGTCCGCGTCCCAGGCGGCGGTGAGCGGGTCGTCCGCGCCCATCTCGGCGATGTACGCGTCGGAGTTCGGGTCCACCGGCGCATCGTCGATGCGGGTGTTCCACGGGCTGTCGGGCGGGAAGATGGAGACCTTCTCCGGGGGAGGTGGCGGCGAGGGCTGCGGATCTCCGGTGATGGGACCGCCGTCGGGGCCGGCATCCGGGCCTGCGTCGGGGGGGAGCGCGTCGCTTCCCGCATCGCGCGGCTCGGGCGCCGGCCCTCCTCGGGGTCCGGGAACCGTCGGGGCGGTCGCGTCGGTCAAGGAGACGCCACCGCTGCACCCGGCGAGCAGGATGAGCAGGACGGGAGTCAGGGTCCGCATGGGCGCGGCACCCTACCGAGCGGGGCAAGACGCAAAACGCCAGGCGAAGCTGCCTGGGCAGTGTCTGACACCCGGTCGAGCCTCCCGGCCGAGGGAGCGGCCCGGCACGCGACCGCACGCTGAGGATCGTCCCGCGCGCGGGGCATCTTCGCCGTGCCCAGGGTGGACCCGGGCGAGCCGGTCAACGCGCGTCGCGGAGCGAGGCGATCCACACGTCAGGAAGCCCCGCGGCGCGGGCGCCCCGGACGAGCGCCTCCACGAAGCGGGGGCTCACCGGTCCATCGACGCTCTTCCGGGCCGGGGCGGTGGTGAACGCCGCCGCGGTCCGCTCGCCCGCCGGGGTGCGCACCCGGACCTCCCGCTCGACGCACATCTGGGTGATGGCCCCTTCCTTGTGCTGGATGATCGGCCAGTCCTTCGGCGCGATCTCGAACACGAGGCCATGCACCACCGCGCCCGGCCGGTCCTCGAGCCCCGCCACCCGGCCGTCCCACCATCGCGAGGGGAAGTCGTAGACCAGCCCGAGGTCGAGCCCCTCGGCCGGCGTGCCCGGCGGGAGCTGGAAGAAGTCGTAGCCGTGCTGGTGCCGCCACTCCTCGAAGGCCGCCGGGTCGAGGATGGTGGAATAGGCAAAGTAGGCCCGGGGGGGCCCATCGGCCAGCTTCTGCCGCGCAGCCATCACCTGTTCGTAGTGGGCGTCCACGTCACTTCCTCCGCTCTGCTCGCCGACAGTCGACTGTGGCGGCGACCGTAGAGGAAATACAGGAGCACCCCCACCACCTGCCACACCAGGAACCGCATCCAGGTGATGAACGGCAAATAGGCCATCAGCACCCCGCAGCTCACGATCGACAGCAGCGGCAGGTACGGGACCCCGGGGCAGCGGAACGGACGGGGACGGTCCGGGTCGGTGCGCCGGAGCACGATGACCCCCACCGAGACCAGGACGAAGGCGAACAGCGTCCCGATGTTGGTGAACTCGATCGCCTCGTTGATGTCCACGAACATCGCCGGGATGCCCACGAACACCCCGGTGAGGATGGTCGTGATGTACGGCGTCCGGAAGCGCGGGTGCACCCTCGCCGCCCACGGGGGGAGGAGGCCGTCCCGGGCCATCACCATGAAGATGCGCGGCTGGCCGAGCTGGAAGACCAGCAGCACGGCGGTCATCGCCACCACCGCGCCGAAGGAGAGGATGCCCGCCAGCGCCTGGAGTCCCGCCGACTGAAGCGCCTTCGCCAGGGGATCGCCCACCCCGAGGTCTCTCCAGCTCACCATCCCCGTGAGGACCAGGGTCACCGCGGCGTAGAGCACGGTGCAGATGCCCAGCGTGGCGATCATCGCCCGCGGGATGTCCCGCTGCGGGTTGTTCGCCTCCTCGGCGGTGGTGGAGACGGCGTCGAAGCCGATGTAGGCGAAGAAGATGAGCGAGGCGCCGCTCAGGATCCCGTGGAGCCCGTTGGGGGCGAACGGCGTCCAGTTCTCGGGGCGGAGGTAAAACGCGCCCACGCCGATGAAGCCCACCACCATCACCAGCTTCAGGATGACCATCCCGGTGTTCACCCGCGCGCTCTCCTGGATTCCGAGCACGAGGAGAACCGTGAGCACCGCCACGATCAGGCCCGCCGGCAGGTTCAGGACGATGGGGACGCCGAAGAGGTGCGGCGCCGACTCCAGGAGTCCGGGGGTCTTCTGGGCGTGGTCGATGGTCGTCGACAGCCAGCCCGGCAGGTGGAGCCCCAGCCCGGCCAGCAGCGACTTGAAGTAGTCCGCCCAGCTGACGGCGACGGCGACGTTCCCCACCGCGTACTCGAGGATGAGGTCCCAGCCGATGATCCAGGCCAGGCCCTCGCCGAGCGTCACGTAGGCATAGGTGTAGGCGCTCCCGGCGACCGGCACCATGGAGGCCATCTCGGCGTAGCACAGCGCCGCGAACCCGCACGCCAGCGCCACCAGGAGGTAGGAAACGACCAGCGCCGGGCCCGCCGCAACGTGCGATCCGCCTCCCGCCGCCGCCGTCCCCGGCGAGCTGAAGATGCCGGCGCCGATCACCGCCCCGATGCCGAGGGCGGTGAGCGAGAACACTCCCAGCGAGCGCTTCAGCCGGTGCTCGGAGCGGTCGGCGTCGGCCTGGCAGGCCTCCACGGCCTTCCGGCGGAACAGGGACGTCGGCATGTGAATTGACGGGTCCTAGCACGGGCCGCCGGCGGGACCACGCCCGCCCTGACCCGAGTCGACGTCCTGGGCCCGGGCCCGCTAGAAACGGTGGGGATGACCGACGCGCGCATCGAGGCCAAGGTCCGCGCCGCGCTCGACGCCGCGGGAGCCCGCTACGAGGTGATGGCCTGCGATCCCGCGTTCGCCGACACCGCCGAGTTTTGCGCTCGCTACGGCATCGACCCGCAGGACTCGGCCAACGCCATCGTGGTGGCGAGCCGCCGCGAGCCGAAGGTCCAAGCGCTGTGCCTGGTGCTGGCCACCACCCGCCTGGACGTCAACCACACGGTTGCGGATCTCCTGGGGGTGAGGAAGCTGTCCTTCGCCTCCGCCGAGGAGACCGCCCGGCTGACGGGCATGGTGCTGGGCGGTGTCACTCCCTTCGCGCTCCCCGAGGGCCTCCCGCTCTACGTCGACGCCCGCGTGCTCGGACGTCCGTCAGTCATCGTCGGCGGGGGGAGTCGGTCCACGAAGGTCCGGGTCGACCCCGAGGTCTTCCGGCGCCTGTCCGGGTGTCGGGTCGTGGAAGGGCTCGCGATGGAGCGCTCCGCCGCCAGCTGACCGCCGCGGCGGCCCCACTGTCCCCGCCCCCACTCGGGGGACTAGAAATGCTCTTCAGAGCGCGAGAGGACCTCGATGCGCATCGGAATCAACACCGGCGGCGGCGACGCCCCGGGCCTCAACGCGGTCATCCACGCCGTGGTGCTGTCGGCCCACCACCGCGGCTGGGAGGTGTACGGAATCCAGACCGGATACGCCGGGCTGCTCGACACGAGGAGGACCGTCCGCCTCACTCCGTCGCACGTGGAATCCATCGTCGACCGGGGCGGCACCATCCTCGGCACCACCAACCGGGCCGACCCCTTCCGGTTCCCGGTGAGGGGACCCTCGGGCGAAGTGACGTTCACCGACCTCTCCGACGAGGTGGTGCGGAACTTCCACGCCCTCGGGCTCGACGCCCTCGTCGCGGTCGGGGGTGACGGGAGCATGGACCTCGCCGCGCGGTTTGCCGCCAAGGGCATCCCGGTGATCGGGGTGCCGAAGACCATCGACAACGACCTGGCCGACACCAACTACAGCTTCGGCTTCGACACCGCGGTCTCCACCGCGACCGACGCGGTGGACAAGCTGCACTCGACCGCCAGCGCCCATCAGCGGGTGTTCGTGGTGGAGGTGATGGGGCGGTACGTAGGATGGATCGCCCTGCACACCGGGCTGACCGGCTCGGCGGACGTCATCCTCTTGCCCGAGGTGCCCTTCGATCTGGAGTACGTCTGCGCGAAGATCCTCGCCAACGAGCGCCGCGGGAAGTCGTACGGGATCATCGTCGCCGCCGAGGGCGCCCGGCACGTGGGCGGTCAGCTCACCACCCGCGCCCAGACCACCGTGGGGCGTCAGGAGCCACTGCTCGGCGGCATCGCCGACTGGGTCGCCCGGGAGGTCGGTCAGCGCACCGGGAAAGAGAGCCGGGCACTGGTCCTCGGACATCTGCAGCGCGGGGGTTCCCCCACAACGTTCGATCGGCTGGTGGCGCTTCGCTACGGCGCAGCGGCGGTGCGGTTCCTCGCCGAGGGCAAGCGCAACGTGCTGGTGGCCTACCAGCCTCCGGAGGGGATGGTCCCGGTGCCTCTCGAGGGTGCGGCGTCGCGGCGGAAGATGGTGCCGGTCGACAGCGACACCATCCGGACCTGCCGCGAACTCGGGATCTCGCTCGGGGACGCGCCGCCGCTCGAGTGAGCCGCTCCCGGGCGCGCGTCCGGGGTCAGACTTTCTTGATCAGCTTCTGGGCCTTCTCCGGAGACGGCTTCTTGTCCTTCTGCTCGGGATGGGCCTCGTCGATGTGGCGGTGGATGTCATCGAGGAGCTGGATGTCGCTGTCGCTGACGAACGTCGCCGGGCAGTTCACCCCGGTGTCGCGACAGGAAATGATGAAGGGCATGGGGAGCCTCCTGGCAGTCGGGCTGTTCGAGTCCCGTGCTTGGACCCCCCTACCACACCAACGTTTCAGGGCGGGTCGCGCCCGGGCCCCGCGCGTCCAACACTCCTCACGCGCCAGGGTGCTACGCTCGGCGAGTCCATGTACCCGGATCGCTTCCGGCTCCCCTTCCTCTCCGGGGTGCTCATCGCCGCGGCGGAGCGTCGGCGTCCTGGCCTCGGCCCGTGGTCGCCACAGGTGGAGGAGCAGCTTCGGAAGGCCTTCGACTCGGAGCTGGAGGACGTGCGGCGCAGCTTCCTCGAGAGCTTCGACGACCCGACGTGGTTCGCACGGGTCGCGGAGAAGATCCGGGAGATCGCCCTCCCCCGTTACCTGGTGGAGGCGAGGCGGGAGACCGACCTCGAGCAGCGCGGGTACGGTCTCTGGCGCGGGGGGGACCTCGTGTCCCGCATCGTCTGGGGGCTAGGAGGCTTCTTCCTCGGAGTGTTCCTGGTGCGGGCGCCCTTCATCCCCATTCCCACCACCTGGGATCTGCTGGCCTTCGGTTTGCTGCTCCTCTGCCCCTTCATCCCCGACGCCCAGATCGCCCTGCACAAGCGCCGCCACCGCCGGGCGCTCCGGGCCATCGTGGAGGACCTCCAGGACGCCGAGGCCAAGCTCGAGCTCTACCAACCGCTGTCTTCGCCGGATCCGACCTCGGCCGCCCTCCCGGCGCCAGGCGAGTCACTCCGGCAGAAGGGATGACCGTGCAGCCGATGCAGGGACCTCCGGGCATTCCCCGGCGCCGCTTCGACCTCCGGAGCGCCGGGCGCAGGGTCTTCGGTCAGCGACCGGGGCGAAGGCTCTACCTCCTCTTGGCCGCCGCGGTCTTCGTGCTGGTGGCCTGGGGGGTGTGCACCGTCTATGTCCGGCCAAACGAGTTCGCGGTGAAGCAGGTCATCGTCGGCCGCCACAAGGGCATCCTCCCCGAGGTCTACTACCCGGGGCTCCACTTCGTGAGCCCGGGCACCGAGCGGCTCCACGTCTTTCCCACCGACCTCCAGTCGCTCGATCTGACCAGCGATCCCAAGGAGCGGCCCAAGGACGACAAGCGGGTCACTCCGGCGATCAACATCCAGACCTCGGAGGGCTACACGGTCAGCGTCGACCTCTCGGTGCTCTACCGGATCGAGGACCCCTACAAGGTCCTGACCACCATCGGTCCGGGCAAGCTCTACGAGGATGCGCTGGTCATCCCCCGGACCGAGCAGATCCTCCGCAAGCGGCTCGGCGAGCTGGATGCCGAGGAGTTCTACGACGTCAACAAGCGCGCCATCCGCGCCCGGGGCGCCCGCGAGGAGCTCAACGCCGAGCTGATCCCAAACGGCATCCGGGTGACGCACATCTTCCTCCGCCGCTACGAGTACGACGCCCGGTACCAGGCGGCGATCGAGCAGCGGAAGATCCAGGACCAGACGGTCTTCAAGAACATCGCGGAGGCCGAGCTGGCGGGGGCGACCGCCGAGCGCGACCGGGTACTGGCCCGGGGGCAGGCGACGATCCGGGTGGAGCTGGCCCGGGGCGAGGCGGAGAAGAAGAAGCTCGAGGCCGAGGCGGACCTCTACTCGCGGCGGCAGCGCGCGGCCGGTGAGCTTGCGGTCTCCCTGGCCGAGGCGGAGGGGACGCGGCTGGAGAACGAGGCGCTCCGCGGGGTGGGAGCGGAGAACCTGGTGGGCCTCCGGATGGCCGAGGTCCTGCGAGGGACGAAGATCATCGTCGTCCCCACCGACGGGGAGAGCGGGATCAATCCGCTGGACCTCCGCTCGGCGCTGAAGCGCTTCGACGTGAAGGGGGGACCATGAGACCGCTGCTCTGGCTCCTCCTCCTGTCGCTCCCGCTGGTGGGCTGCACTTGCCACAGCACCCACAGCACCGAGGTGGGCGTGCTCACCCGCCGCGCAGCGCTGGGAGGCCTGCTTGGCAAGCCGGGCGTCCAGCCCGAGGTCTACGCGCCGGGCGCGACCTACCTCTTCCCGATCTTCCTCACCGACTGGCACACCTTCGACGTCTCGCTCCAGAACCTCAGCATGGTGCGCGACGTGAAGAAGGGCGGAGACCGGAGCCACGAGGACGACCTCTTCTTCAAGACCATCGACGGCAACGACATCCGGGTGGATGTGACGGTCGCCTGGGCGGTCGACCCCAAGCGGGCGCCCCATCTCCTGAACAAGGTGGGCGAGAGCACCGAGCAGGTGAAGGAGAAGCTGGTGCGGCCGGCGTGCCGGAGCATCGTCCGCGACGTGCTCAACTCGCTTCGCTCGGAGGAGTTCTACGTCTCTGAGAAGCGCTTCGCGAAGGCGGCCGAGGCCCGCGACCGGCTCGCGGCAGTGCTCGAGCCGGAGGGGATCATGGTCCGGCAGGTCATCCTCGGCGAGCACCACTTCAATCCCGAGTACGAAAAGGTCATCCGGGACAAGAAGCTCGCGGAGCAGAACAGCGAGCGGATGCGCAGCGAGGCCCGCGCCACGGCCGAGCAGGTGAAGAGCGAGCTGCAGAAGGCCAAGGGCAGCGTGAACCAGACCCTGGCCGCCGCCCAGGGGGCGCTCGACACCGCGAAGCTCTCCTCCGACGCGCAGCTCTTCCAGAACCAGAAGCAAGCCGAGGCGCTGGTGGCGGAGAAGAAGGCGCACGCTCAAGGGGTCCGCAAGCAGAACGAGGCGCTCGCGGGGAGCGGCGGGAGGGCGCTGGTGAAGCTGAAGATCGCCGAGGCTCTCGCGGGGAAGGACCTGGTCTTCCTCCCCGGAGGGAAGTCCGGCGTGGGGCTGCAGACGCTGAACGTGAACCAGCTCCTCCAGGCCATCACCGCCCAGCAGGCGGTCCAGGCCGCGCCAGCCGCCGCGGAGAAGCCGGCCGAGCCGGCGCGCTAGGAGCCTGTCTGGGTATGGCTTCCGGCGCGGCTGAGACGCTATCCGTGCTGATGGGCCATCGTGCCTGTCCGGCTGGAGGTCGCTTCAGCTGCGCCGGGCGAGCTTGAGGAGGTTGTGG
>RPRB01000157.1 GCA_003818285.1 Myxococcaceae bacterium | reverse complement strand
CTCCTGGACGCGCCTCCCCGGCGCGCTGCGGGCACGGTGGCCGGATCCACTGTCCTCGACCCTGCACCTGGATGCCCCGTTCCACGGGGTTCCGCGGTTCCCCATCCAGATCGCGGAGCTGGTCCGCCGCGGTTCACGCCACGCCGTGCGGCGCTGGCGCGGGCGGGAGACAGAGGTCGAGAAAAGGGGGAGGCCGTGAAGCGCTGTATTCCTGTCACGTTCCTGGCGGTGCTGCTGATCACCGCGCAGGCCCACGCCGTGGACCGCACGTGGGCCAACCCGGTCGACGGTTCATGGAACACGGCCGCGAACTGGAATCCGGCCGGAGTCCCGACCGCTGCCGACGACCTCACCATCCCCTTCGCCGTGACCGTCTCGGTCAACAACGGCGGGAATGCGCTGGCGAATTCCCTGACGATCACTGCCGGTGCGACGATCAACCGCCCCGGGGGTGGTGGAAACACGCGCGTGATGACGGTGACCGACGGGATCACCGTCACCCCGAGCGGGAACGGCACGATCAACGTTCCCTTCACCGCCGCCAGCCTGACGAAGACCGGCAGCGGCACTCTGACGCTGCCCGCAATAGCACTGAGCGGAGCTGGCCAGGAGGTCAGTGGAGCGGTCAACGTGACCGGCGGAACGCTGCTCCTGAACGGCGCGAACACGTTCACGACAGGAGGAACCGTGACTGTCGGCACCGGGGCGACGCTCACGCGCGCGGGTGCCGGTACGCTGGCCCCAGGAGGCGGGCTGACCGTGAACGGGGGCGCGGTGACCTTCGCTGCCGGAGGAGACCTGAACTCGGGCGGCGCCGTCACGCTCAATGGTGGGTCCATCACCCTCAACGGCTCGGGTGGGCTGAGCGCCACCGGCCAGACCGTCACCGTCGGTGCCGGGAGCAGCATCTCCACCACCGCCGGCGCGAGCATCAGTGCCGGGAGCGTAGCCATCAACGGCGGCTCGGTCTCCTTCGGGGGCAATGGCAATCTGAACGCGAGTGGGGCGGTGAGCGTCGGCGGCGGAGGGAGCCTCTCCTTCGCCGGGAGCGGGAACGTGTTCTCCCAGAGCTTCGCCCTCGCCTCGGGTTCCTCCTTCACCGTCAACTTCGCAACGGGCGGGGACCCGACGAACGTGATCCTCGCCGGTGGCAGCGGATCGCTCAACGGGACGGTGAACATCACCGGCACGCCGAACTCGAACACCAGCTTCAACCTGGTCACCGGGGCGGGAAGCGTCGACATCACCGGGGTGACCCTCGGGTCGGCGCCCAGCGGCTTTGCCTTCGGGTTCAGGACCTCCGGGAGCACCACCATCATCCTCGACGTGACGGTGAACCCCATTGCTCCCGACGCGACCGCCTCGGCGACGGGCTCGTGCGGCTCGCCCCTGACCTGGCAGCACACCATCGGCGCCACCGCCAACGACCGGTACCTTCTGGTCGGCGTCTCGACCGGTGCCTCGGCGGTGTCCCCGGTGGCGGTGACCTTCGGCGCGCAGACGCTGGGGCTCCTGGCCAGCCAGACCAACGGGACCTCGGGCGCCTTCCTCTACGGCCTGGTCGCACCGGCGCGCGGAACCGGCACCATCACCGTCACCCTTCCCGCGGGGCCGTGCAGCGTCGTCGCGGGCTCGCTCTCCTACTCCGGCGTTTCCCAGACCGGCTCGACCGGGACGGCGGCCACGGCGGGGGGCACCGGGACCACTGCCTCGGTGTCGCCCTCGACGGTCCAGGGGGACAAGGTCATCTCCGTCCTCGCCTCCAACGGGGCCACCTCCGCGACGCCCCAGGCCGGAGCCACAGTGCGCTGGTCGGCGACCCAGGGCACGCTGCTCGGGGCAGGAGACACGGCGACCCGGACCGGGGGCGGCACCTTCAACGTCACCATGAGCTGGACGCTCGCTCCGTCGAGCGAGTTCGCGCTCGTCGGCATCCCCATCCATGCGGCCGCGCCCACCCGGGCTGCGGACCTTCTGGCCGCGGTACGCAGCTCGGCGAGTGGCCCGGTGGTCTCCGTGCGTTCCGGGCCGGGGTCGGATCTGGTCGGCTTCCGCGTCTGGCGTGAGGTGTCCGGTCGGCGCGACCTGCTGACCCCCGGCCTGGTGGCCGGTCCGGTCCTGACCAGCCGGGCGATGCTGCTCGCCGGGAGCGAGGCGGGGTGGCAGGACCGCGGCGCGAGGCCCGGTGCCACGTATCTGATCGAGTCCCTGCACCTCGATGGGCGTACGCGCTGGACGTATGCCGCGCCGTCCGAAGGCCCGGCCCCTGCGGTCTCCTCGAGCATGCTGGCTGACGCTCCGGCCGTCGTCGACGAGCTCCCCGCGCTGCGGAGCACGGCCGCCGCTGCCTCGGCGGCGGCGACCGTCGCGCCCGACCGCGCGATGCAGTGGCAGCTCGCCGGAGCCGATGCGGTCAAGCTGGTGGTGTCCCGTGCGGGGGTGGTGCGCGTTCGCGCGGAGTGGCTCTTCGACGCCGGGGTGCCGGTGGGGACGCCGGTCGCTTCTCTCCAGCTCTTCCGCGCGGGGCGATCCGTGCCCCGGACCGTCCTCGCCGCCGACGGCGCGACCCTGCGGCCGGGCGACTCGGTCGAGTTCTACGGGTACGGCATGGACACCCGCTACTCCGGTTCCGCCGTCTACTGGTTGGTGGCGGGGACGGGTACCGGCCGCGACCTCGCCACCGCCTCGTCGGCGGCCCAGGCAACTGGCCCGGCCAGCTACCTGGCCTCGGTCGAGATCCGCGAGCGGCTCACCTGGTTCGGCGCGGCGCGGAACGGCGATGCCGAGAAGTTCTTCGGTCCGGCGGTCTACAGCGAGGCCCGCCAGCGAACGCTGCCCGTCGACGCGCTGGACGTGTCGGCATCCGGCGCGCGGCTCGAGGTGGCGCTGGAGGGGGTGACCCAGGTGCCACATTCGGTCGCCCTCACCGTCAACGGGCTCGCGGTGGGGTCGGTCGACTTCGACGGCGATTCGGGGAGCGCGAGCATCGCCCTGCCGCCCGGGCTGCTCGTCCCCGGCGACAACGTCGTCGGGCTGGTGGCGCCCGCGTCCGGTGACCTGTCGCTCGAGCACTACGTGCGCCTGGTGTATCCGCGTCTCACTGCGCGGGGAACCGGCGCGCTGGATTTCACCCTGCCCGCCGGTGGGGCCGCCCGGCTCGACGGCTTCGACCCGGCACGCACCTGGGTGCTGGACGTCACCGATCCCGATTCGCCGTTCCGGGTCGCCGTCCAGGCCGCCTCGGGCGCGGCCGCGGTGCTGGCCACCGGGAGTGGCACGCGACACCTCGTCGCCTACCTGCCCGAGGATGCCGCGGCTCCCGTGTCGATCTCTCGGAACCGTCCGAGTCGCTGGCACGAAGGACGCGGTGCAGACCTGGTCGTGCTGGGCCCCTCGGAGCTGTTCGATGCCGTCCGACCCCTCGTGGAGCGCCGGGAGAGCGAGGGGCTCAGCGTCGCGCTGGTGGACATCGAGGACGTGCAGGACGAGTTCGCCTCGGGCGAGAAGAGCGTCGATGCGGTCCGGGCCTTCCTCGGGCGCGCGCTGAGCGTCTGGGAGCGGCGGCCCCGATACCTGCTCCTCCTCGGAGCGGCCACCTACGACCCGCGCAACTACCTTGGCCTCCCCGGGGACCTGGTGCCCAGCGCCGTGGTCCAGACCTCGATGCTCGAGGCGGTGTCCGACAGCTGGTTCGTCGGCGCGCCCGAGGCGGGAGCGGTGTCGGTCGGGCGGCTTCCGGTGCGAAGCATCGCCGAGACCGAGGCGGTGGTGGCGAAGATCCTCGGACGGCGCGAGGCGACCGCGCGCTCGCCGTGGGTCCTGGTATCGGACGCGCGCAGGACGAGCGACTTCCCGGAGATGACCGCGGACGTGCAGGCCACGCTGCCCGACGCGCCGGCCACGGTCGTGACCCGAGAGCTCGACCCGAACGATGAGGAGCACCAGAAGGCCCTGGACGCCCTCGCGCACCAGCGCTTCCTGGATGCGGTGCGCGCTGGCCCGGCCCTGGTCAACTACATCGGACACGGATCGGAGCTGTTCTGGAGCGGCAACCTCCACACCGTGGACGATGTGGCGGCCCTCGCGGGCAGCGAGGCCGGCCTCTGGGCGCACATGACCTGCCTCGCGGCCTTCTTCCAGGACCCGCGGCGGCAGAGCCTGGCGGTGGCCACGTTGCTCGAGCCCAGCGGCGGCGCGTGGGGAACCTGGGGAAGCACGGGCATCACCTATCCCGCCGA
The DNA here is from genome assembly GCA_003818285.1 of Myxococcaceae bacterium. Taxonomy (GTDB): domain Bacteria; phylum Myxococcota; class Myxococcia; order Myxococcales; family Myxococcaceae; genus RPRB01. The sequence goes on along the minus strand of RPRB01000157.1, from coordinate 6,762 downwards.
CCACGGGGCCCTGAACCGGGCGCTGGTGAGGTCACTGCTCGTCGACGGCAAGACGCTCGGCGAGGCGACGCGCGACGCGCTCGCGGTCGCCAGCGACCCCGAGGTGCAGTCCACCTTCGTCTTGCTCGGTGACCCGAGCGCCCGTGCGGTGGCGAGAGAGGCGCTGACCGTGACGACGCCGAAGGCTCCGGCATCGCTCGGGTGCAGCACCGCGGCCTCGAGCTCGGGGACCCTGGCCGCGCTGCTGGCCCTCGGCGGCTGGCTCGCGGGCACGCGTCCCGGCACGAGACGCCGCCGCGTGCGCTGAGGGAGGGGCGCAAAGCTCCACGCCGGGCGATGGCGAGCGGCGCGGCGAGGAGGTTCGCCTGCACCCACCTCCCGCGCGGGTGACCCGGATCTGGCGTCGCTCGGGCGCGCACCGGCGCGCACAAGCCGAAAAGCAGGACAACGTCGGAAGCTCGACCGCTCGGTTGCCCGTGCGAAGATGCCGTCAGGTTCGGCGTCGCTCGCCCCACGCCGTGCGTCGACAGCGTTCGCGAGCTCCCCGGACCCGGAGGAGCTCGAACGCGTGACGCGCTGGTGGGAGACCTGTCTGCTCGGGGCGTTGCTGCTCGGCGGGCCGGTGCGCGCCGCGACCAACACCTGGCAGGGCAACAACAACGACGAGTGGGGAGATCCCACCAAGTGGTCGCAGGGAAGCATTCCCGACAGCACCGATGAGGTGATCATCACCACCAACCGGACGATCCGGCTCTCGGGAGGCATCGCCGCGGTGGCTGCGAGCGTACAGATCAGCGGCGGTGCCACGCTCAACGATCGCAACAGTGGAAGCACCCTCACCGTCGGCGGCACGATCTCCGTCACACCCAACGCCAATGTGAGGCTCGACATCCGCTTCACCGCCAGCGGACTGACCAAGAGTGGAACGGGGAACTTGATGCTAACCGGTGCCGACACCGTGACCGGGACGCTGAGCCTCGCGGCCGGAACGATCATCGCCCAGAACACGCTGGCCACGGGCTCGGTCACGATGACCGGCGGAACCCTGAACGCCCAGGCCGCGCTCGCCTCCACCGGGACCATGACCCTGAACGGCGGAACGCTGAACGCACAGAGCACCCTTTCGGCCGGAGGAATCAGTGTCGGCGGCGCGACCGTGACCTCCACCGGTGCGGCAACCGCGAATGGCGGAACCGTCGCGGTCGGCGGCGGGAGCTTCACCGCACAGAGCACGTTGAGCGCGGGCACCGTGACCCTCACCGGTGGAAGGCTCACCTCCCGGGGCAACCTCACCGCGACCGGAGCCGTGACCGTCAGCGGTGGTGGGACGCTGGCCTTCCAGACAACCGCGAATCTCTCGGCGGCGAGCTTCAGCCTCGACTCGGCGTCGACGCTGAGCCTGAACTTCTCGAGCACCACGGTGGTCACCCACCTGACCGTCTCCGGAAACGCGACAGTCGGTGGGACGCTGAACCTCACCGGCTCCACGCCGAGCACCGCGAGCAGCCCGTACCACCTCGTCACCTCCACGGGCGGCACCATCGACTTCACCGGGCTCACGCTGGGGACGGTCCCCACCGGGCTCACCTTCGGATTCCGGATCCTCGGGAACGATCTGGTGATGGACGTCAGGCAGAACCCGATCGCCATCGACGCGGTGACCTCGACCACCGGGACCTGCGGGGCGGGGACCGTCTCCTGGCAGCACACTGTCGGAGCGACGACCAACGACCGTCTGCTGGTCGTCGGAGTCTCCACCGGGAGCAACTCGGGCAGCGCGCTGCCCACCTCCGTCACCTTCGACACCCAGACCGTGACCGCCCGCGGCGGGGACAACGCCGGGACAACGCAGGTTCAGATCTACACGCTGCTCGCGCCGGCCCGGGGCACGCACACCATCACCCTGACCTTCCCCGCGGCCAGCACCTGCTTCGTGGTCGCCGGCGCGGTCTCGTACACCGGTGTCAGCCAGAGTGCTCCCATCGGTACGGTCACCAGCGACACGGAAACCGGCAACACCCCCCTGCTCGCGACGATCACCGTCCCGAATCTGCAATTGCACGACAAGGTGTTCGGCGTCCTCTCCTCGAACACCGCGACCTCGGCGACCCCGGTCCAGTCCAACGTGACCGCCCGCTGGTCGGGTCTCAACGGGACGGAGTACGGGACCGCGGAGACGCTCGCCTACTTCGGAGCGGCGGGCGGCCCGACGACGCTCTCCTACAACATGGGACCGCCGACCTCGCAGTTCTGGTCGATGGCCGCCCTGCCGATCCACGCGGCGAACCCGAATGCCGCGGCACCGGCTGCTCCGGAGGTGCGCTGGTCGAGCGGGCGTGCCGTCGTCTCCTGGAGGCTCGGGCCGGCGTCGGACGTCGTCGGCTTTCGCGTCTGGCGTGAGGTCGGCGGCCGACGCGAGCTGCTGACCCCCGGGCTCGTCGCCGGTCCGGTGCTGACCAGCCGCGCCGCCCTGATGGCGGGCAGCGAGCCGGGGTGGATCGACTCCCGTCCGCTGGCCGGCGCGACGTACCTCCTCGAATCACTCCACCAGGATGGAAGCACCCGGTGGACGTCGGCCGCTCCGGCGTCCGGGAAGCCGCCCGTCCTCTCCGCGGAGCTGGTCGCGGCCTCACCCCCCGCGCTCCTCCGGGAGCAGTCCTCGCTCGGGGTCGAGACGGCCGACTTCCCGCTCGTCCCGGCGCGCCCCGGCTCCCGTGAGCTTCAGTGGCAGCTCGCCAGGGCTCCGGCGGTGAAGATGACCGTCACCCGGGCCGGCGTCGTCCGCGTCCCGGCCGAGTCGCTGTTCGCCGCGGGGGTTCCGGTGGGAACGCCGGCGGCGGCCCTCCAGCTGTTCCGCGAGGCTCGCCCGGTCGCCCGCACGGTGCTGGCGGCGGACGGGCGCACGCTACAGCGGGGCGACGCGGTGGAGTTCTACGGGTACGGGATGGACACCCGGTACTCGGGCGTAGCGGTGTACTGGCTCACCGCCGGGGCCGGCCAGGGGAGGAATATGCGGGTGGTCCCCGCGGCGGCAGGGGATGCCGCCCTCGCCTCCTTCCTCGCTGCCTCGGAGATCCGCGAGCGGGTGACCTGGTTCGGCGCGGCCCGGAACGGCGACGCGGAGAAGTTCTTCGGCCCGGCCATCTACAGCCAGGCGCGGCAGCGGACCTTCACCCTCGATGCGGTCGACCCCGGCGCCGCCGGGGCACGGCTCGAGCTCTCGGTGCAGGGAGTGACCGAGGTCCACCACTCGGTGAACGTCACGCTCAACGGCCTGCCGCTCGGAGCCCTGTCCTTCGACGGCGCGGTGCCGGCGAGCATCAGCTTCGCCCTTCCCCCCGGGACCCTCGTGCCGGGCGACAACGTCGTCCAGCTGGTCGCGCCCGCCCCGGCGGACGTCTCCCTCGAGCAGTCCGTCCGGGTCGTGTACCCGCGGCAGACGACCCGCGGCACCGGAGCGCTCGACTTCACCCTGGAGGGCGGGACGGCGACCCGGCTCCAGGACTTCGATGTCGGGCTCATCCACGTGCTGGACGTGACCGATCCGGACGCGCCGCTCCGGCTCACGACCTGGGACGCCTCGGGAGCGGCGGCGGTCCTCGCCCCGGGCGCGGGCCCGCGACACCTCGTCGCCTATCTCGACGAGGACACCGCCGCCCCGGCCTCGGTGCTCGCGAATCGCCCGAGCGCCTGGAACGCGGCCGACGGCGCGGAGCTGGTCATCCTCGGGCCGTCCGACCTGTTCGATGCGGTGAAGCCCCTCGTGGAGCGCCGGAAGTCGGAAGGGGTGAGCGTGGCGCTGGTCGACATCGAGGACGTCCAGGACGAGTTCGCCTCGGGCGAGAAGAGCGTGGATGCGGTGCGCCGCTTTCTCCAGCAGGCCCTCGGGCACTGGGCGCTCCCGCCGCGCTATCTCCTGCTGCTCGGCTCGGCCACCTACGATCCGCGCAACTATCTCGGCTTCGCGGGAGATCTCGTTCCCAGCGCGGTGGTCCAGACCGATACGCTCGAGGCGGTGTCCGACAGCTGGTTCGTGGCGTTCCCCGGAGCCGAGTCGGTCTCCATCGGCCGGCTGCCGGTGCGCAGCGTGGCGGAGACCGAGGCGGTGGTGGCGAAGATCCTCGGCCGGCGCGAAGCGTCCTCGCGCTCGCCGGTGCTCCTGGCCTCCGACGCGCTGGGAACGAGCGACTTCCCGGAGATGACCGCCGACCTCCGGGCCGATCTGCCCGACGCACCGGCGACGGTGCTCGTCCGCGGCACGGAGCCAGACGACGTGCTGCACCAGCAATTCCTCGACGCGGCGGCGAACGGCCCCGCGCTGGTGAACTACACCGGCCACGCGTCCGAGCTGTTCTGGAACGGGAACCTCCACACGGTGGCCGACGCCGAGACCCTCTCCCGAGGGGAGACGAGCCTCTGGGTGCACATGACCTGCCTCACCGGGTTCTTCCAGGATCCGCGGCGCCAGAGCCTGGCCGTCGCCACGCTGCTCAGCCCAGGCGGCGGCGCCTGGGGTGCGTGGGGAAGCACGTCGATGACCTATCCCACCGAGCACCCTGCGCTGAACCGTGCGCTGGTGAAGGCCCTCCTCCTCGAGGGGAAGACCCTGGGTGAGGCCACGAAAGAGGCGCTGGGCGGAATCAGCGACGCGGATCTGGCGAGCACCTTCGTCCTCCTCGGCGACCCGAGCGCCCGGGCGGTGGCCCGGAGCAGCGCGCCGCTCACCAGCACGCCGCGGTCGGGTACCCTCGGCTGCAGCAACGCGCCCGGGGCGACGAGCACCGTGGGAATGCTGGTCACCGTCGCCGCGTGGCTCGCGGCCGTTCGCCGCCGGGCCCGCGCCGTCCAGCGGCGCTGAGCGCGTTCAGTCCTCGAGCCGCTTGAGGAAGGTCGGGTAGCTCAGGCCGAGTACGCGCGCTGCCTCCACGCGCCGCCCGCCGAGCTGGCCGAGCACGTGCCGCACGTACTTCTTCTCGATGTCCTCCAGCGGCCGCGGGTCGCCGCTCACCACGAAGCTCCCCGGAGGCGCCGAGCCCTCCACCGGCTCCCGCATGGCCTGCAAGAGCGACAGCGTCAGCTCAGGTCCGGGCTCCAGCACCAGCGCCCGCTCGAGCACGTTGCGCAGCTCGCGGACGTTTCCCGGGAACGGGTAGTTCTGAAGCCGCGCCCGCCCCTGCTCGCCGAGCCGGAAGCCCTTCCGGCCCAGCTCCTGTCCCAGCTCGTTCAGGATCTGCTCGGCCAGCGGCAGGATGTCCTCGGGCCGGTCCCGGAGCGAGGGCACGTGGATGGCGAAGACGCTCAGCCGGAACCACAGGTCCTCGCGGAAGCGACCCTCGCGGATCTCCAGCTCGAGGTTCCGGTTGGTGGCCGCCACCACCCGGGCGGTGCTGCTCTCCTCGCTGCTGCTCCCCAGCCGGCGGAACCGCCCCGAATCGAGATAGGTGAGGAGCTTCGCCTGCAGCGGCAGTGGCAGCTCGCCCACCTCGTCGAGGAAGAGGGTGCCCCCGCTGGCCACCTCCACCAGCCCGCGGCGGGCCTGCTTCGCATCGGTGAAGGCGCCCTTCTCGTGGCCGAAGAGCTCCGACTCCACCGTGGTCTCCGGCAGCGCGGCGCAGTTCACATGGACGAAGGGAGCGTTGTCGCCCGCCCCGACCGTGTGGACGTGCCGGGCCAGCACCTCCTTGCCGGCGCCGGTGGGCCCGAGGAGGAACACCGGGCTCCGGGGCGAGGTGGCGATCCGCGCCAGCATCTCCAGCACCTGGCGCATCGCCGCGGACCGGGGAGGCACGAGTCGGCGCCGTCCGGACAGCTCGGCCTCCACCCGGCTCAAACGCTCGCGGAGGTTCTGCTCGCCCATCGCGCGCTGGGCGCGCATGACGAGATCCGTGAGGTCCACCGGCTTGGCGACGTAGTCCGCCGCGCCGGCGCGGATCGCGTCCACGGCGCTCTGGATGTCCCCGTGAGCGGTCACCATCACCACCGGGGTGCCGGGCAGCTGGGCCTTCAGCTCGGGCAGGTAGTCCAGCCCGTCGCCGTCGGGGAGGCGCCGGTCCAGCACCACCAGCTCCGGCGCGGCTCGCTCCACTGCCTCGCGCGCCTCGTGAAGCGAGCGGGCGAGCACCACCGGATGACCCTCGCGCGCCAGCGCCGCCTGGGCGAGCGAGGAAAAGCCTCGATCATCATCGACAAGAAGGATGGACCTGCTCATGAGGGAGTCGTTCCCAGCCCGAGCTGCACCGTGAAGCGGCTCCCCGTCGCCGTTCGCTCGAACGCCAGCGACCCGCCCTGCCGTTCCACCGCCTGACGAGCCATGGAGAGCCCGAGTCCGATACCCCTCGGCTTCGTGGTGACGAAGGGCTGGAACAGGCCCGCCTCGAGCCCCGGCGGGGGACCTCCGGCATTATCCTCCACCTCGACCCGGACCACACCATCGACCCGGCGGGCAGTGATCCGGACCCGGGGATGGGCCTGCTTTCCCAGGTCCTTGGCCACCACCGCTGCCTCCATCGCGTTGCGAAGCAGGTTGTCCAGGGCGGTGACCAGGAGCAGCGGATCACACGGGACCTCGAGGGAGGTGTCGAGCTCGGAGGTGACCTCCACCTCGTCTGCCTCGGGAAGCACCCGCAGCGACTCCACCGCCTCGGACACGAGCTGGCCCACCGGAATGAGCGACAGCTGCGCGTTGGCCGGCTTTCCGAAGTTGAGGAGCGAGGTGGCCAGGTGGCTGAGCCGGTCGAGCTGCCCACGCATCGTCTTCACCGG
>RPRB01000156.1 GCA_003818285.1 Myxococcaceae bacterium | reverse complement strand
GTGGTGGTGCGGGCGCGGGCCCGCGAGTCGCTCGGCCTCGAGCTCGCGCTGTCGCCCACGGCCCCGGGCCCCGGCGGGCACAAGCTGGGGCTCGGCAGCTCGGCACGGGCAGTGGTGCTCGCCGTGGAGAGCGCGGCCCGGCTGCTGGAGGTCCGGCCGTCCCTCGCGCTGGCCGTGCTCGCCCACGCCGAGGCCCAGGGCGGGAAGGGGAGCGGCGGGGACGTCGCGGCCTGCAGCGCGGGCGGGCTCCTCCGTTACCGTCGCTGGCCCATCGAGCGCGTCACCTCCGCGGCGTCCCTCGCGCTCGGTCTTGCCGCGGCGGGAGCGCCGGACGTGGTGCGGCTCGGGACCACGGCGCTCCCGGCGAGCTACGCCTTCAGCGGTCAGAGCGCCTCGACCCGGGGGATGATCGGAAAGGTCGAGGCAGAGCTGGAGGGCGCGGGCCGCCAGCGCTTCGTCGAGTCGAGCGACGAGCTCGGCCGCGAGCTGGAGGAAGGCCTGCGAGCCTCGCGCTTCCCCCAGGTGGACGAGGCATGCCAGGCGCTGGAGCAGCTCCTCGAGTCGCTGCCCGGCGTGGGCACGCCGGCGACGACGCGCATCCTCGCGCTCGCCCGGGCCGCGGGCAGCACCGGGAAGGTCAGCGGCGCGGGAGGAGGCGACGGGTGCGTCCTGTTCTCGCCCGACGAGGACGCCCGCCGCGCGCTGCTCGCCGCGCTCGAGCATCGGGGCTTCGTCGCGGTGCCGCTGTCGGTCGAGCCGGGAGTCCGCGCCGAGAGCTCGGCGCCGCGGGAGCTCCGCGCCTGGCTGACGGCCTGAGCGCTCTCTAGAAGACGCTCTCTAGAAGAGGTGACCGAAGGCCACGTAGATGCCGGTGCGCTTCGTGTCCAGGTCGACGCCGAAATCCGCGCGGATCACCGCCGCCCGTCGTGTGATCCGCAGCCCTCCGCCGGCGCCGCTGTGCCACTGGTTCGCGTCGAAGAACTTCCCGTTCGGCTGTCCGGGCTGCCACACCCGCCCAGTGTCGAGGAAGCCGGAGAGGCCGATGTGCAGCGGCGCCGGGCCCCAAGGAATCTCCACCGTGGCCCAGCGCAGCTCGACGTTTCCCAGCACCTTGGTGTTCCCCCCGTAGCGGTTGCGGGGAACGCCACGGACGCTGTCCAGACCGCCCAGCCCCTCCACGCTGGAGATGCCCCCGAGCTGGTTCCATTCCCAGAAGGGCACGTCGCCCCAGAGGTGATCCGCCAGCCCGTGGAGCGCGAGCACCAGCCGCGGGGTCCAGAGGGAGAAGAAGATGCGGGTGCCGAAGGTCACCCCCTGGTAGGCGAAGTGGCTGGCGGTCCAGGGCCGCGCCATGCGCCCGGCGACCTGAATCAAGAACCCGGAGTGGGTGTTCTGCTCGTCGTCCCGGGTGTCGAAGAGGATGCCGGCGAAGGCCGCGCCGTTGCGGCCGCCGGTCACCCCGTTGGGTCTCTCGAGGTCCAGGTTCGAGCCGGGGTAGGGGGTGATCCAGAAGTACCGGTACTGGTATCCGGCGTAGAGCGTGAGCGGCGACTGGTCCCCGAACGGCTTGATGCGGAAGCGGATCCAGTCCCAGGTCCACACGTTCTCGTAGCCGAAGAACCTGTCCGGCCCCTCGAGGAACTGCCCGGGGAAGGTGTGGTTTCCCGGGCCGTAGTAGGGCGCGTACAGGTCCTTGTGGAACTCGAGGTGGGCCTCCATGCGGACCGGCCCGAAGAGATGAGGCGCGTCCCAGGTGATGTAGTGCCCCTGGAAGCCGGTGGTGGTGGCGAAGAACTGCCCGGTCAGCCCGTGCCGGTACGGCCGGAAGTCCTTCCCGTAGACGTAGGCCAGGAGCACCAGGCCGAAGCCGAAGCCGGTGTCGGAGTTGAAGGTGAGGACGGGGATGGGGATGAAGTCGAACCCCTCGTCCTTGGATGGGCCGCGCAGGCTCTCGGGGTCCGGGGGGGCGATGGCGAAGTCGCCGGGCAGCGTTCCCTGGCGCGCACGTCCGCCCGGCTCGGCGAGGCTGAAATCCTCGGGCCGGACCTGGGGCGGCGGGGTCTCGATGCCCGGGTCGGCGCTGGCCGGCGCTCCGGGCGCCTGCGCGAGCAGGAGGAGCAGGAAGGCGTGCACGGACCAAGCAATCTAGTCACGCGTCCACGGCGCGACCCGAGGCGACGCCGGGGCTTCACCCGCCGGTGGACTCAGGCCTTTTCCGGATGGGGCAGGGCGACGACGACCGGCCCTCCGGCGGGAACGTCCTCGGCCCGGGGCCTTCCCCATGCGCCGTTGGCGACGCAGATCTTCCCCACCAGGGCATAGGAGGTGGCCACGGTGAACACCGGCCCCCAGCTCCCGAACCCCAGGTCGGCATAGCCCTGGATGAGGTAGCAGACCTGCACTGCCGCAGCGCCGAGCGCGGTCACCCGTTCCATCGGCGTGGAGGCCCAACGGTAGGCGCGCACGGTGAAGAAGAAGCCCACCGGGAAGATTGCCCAGAGGAGCGAGAACCCCAGGAGGCCTCCGAAGGCCCACAGCCCGAGCACGCTGTTGTGCGGCACGTAGGGCTCGAGCTCGTAGCTCCCCGTCACGTCGGGCAGCTTGACGTGCTCGTGGAAGGGGCGCCCGAACCCAAGCCCCAGGAGCGGGCTCTCGTGGTAGGTGAAGACCAGGTTGGTGTTCTCCAGCTCGCGCCACAGGGTGGAGGTGTCCGCTTTCGGATCGAGCATCGAGCGGAACTTCTGTACCGGCCCGAAGGGCCCTGCCTCCGAGGTCCACCCCACCCCGACGTAGAGGAGGATGGGCAGGGAGAACAGCGCAAGGACGCGGGCCGCCCGCCGCTTGATCGGTCGCCAGGGACTGATGAACCAGAAGACCAGCGCGATCAGCGCGAGGTCCGCGTAGGCCAGCCGACGGTTGTTGGCGCGGATCGCCCAGTAGTAGATGGGGGCGAGCAGGACGGCGAGCCGGAAGGTGGCCGGGGAGGGCATCTCCAGCAGCAGCGCCCCGAGGATCGCCAGACAGGTCGAGAAGAGCACCGTGTCGAAGTGCGTGGTCGCGAACCCCATCACCTCGACCGACGGGTACCAGGAGCGGAAGAGGATGGCCTCTCCGGCTCGGAACAGTCCCACTCCGAGCAGGAGCTTCCCCACGGTGAGCGCGTCTGGCATCCCCCGGAGCGCCTGGCGCATCAGCGCGTAGATGATGGGGATGTAGAGCCAGCGCAGGCTCTGCCAGAACATGAACCGCGGGGCTCCGCCGTGCAGGAACCCCCACACGCACATCCACGCCACCGCGAGGACCGACAGCCAGGCGAAGGAGCGGATCGGGGCCGGCCCGTCCACCCAGCCGGTCCGGTCGATCCTGGATCGGTGGTGGTGCCGGTAGGCGATGACGCCGAACATCAGCACCACGAGCAGGTCGAGGCCGCTCATCACCAGGGGCGTAAAGACTTGGCCAAGGCCGGGGATAAGCCACTCAGCACTCAAGACCGGGAGGGTCTGGTTGAGCCTGCCGAAGAGCAGCGCGCCGACCATCGTCCAGGGCGTCTTGACCAGGCCCTCGGCGAATGCGTCCCCGGGAACCTCCAGCGCCCAGGCGAGGACCAGGAGGGTGAGCATCGGGAGTCGCAGCGGGAGCACCGCCACCAGGCAGACGAGGAGCGCGAGGAGCAACGGAGCGAGGGCGAGCTTCAGATCGCCATTCCCCACGAGCCCGGCGGCGACGGTCGCCAGCACGAGGGCCGAGAGCAGGACCCACCCGACGACGGGGCCGGGTTCTCGGAGACCCACGCCCTCCCCGGGCGCCACCAGCCGTTCCATGGCCCGGGGCTCCCGCATTGCTCAGAGCAGCCGGGGGTAGACGAGGAGGAGGAACACGGCGTAGCACACCTCTGCAGCGAACATCGCCACCAGCACCGAGCGGAGCGCACGGCGAGGGTCGCGCCCCCGGGCCGCGAAGGCCGGGAGAACGAATGTCGAGAGGACGATGGAGAGCAGGAGGAGCTTCAGCACCGGAACCGACCATACCAGGGAACGGTTCGAGTTCGCGGCGGTGGCCGGCTACGGGCTGATGGTGATCCGCTCGCTCCGGCGACATCCGGCGCTCTTCCTCGCCGTGTGGCTGGGGGTGGTGGCCCTGACCGCGGCCGGGCTGGCGGTGTTGCCGCGGACCTACGACGTCCAGACGACGCTTCAGGTCGCCCGGAGCACGCCCAGCACCGCGGTGGTCAGCAAGACCGCGCAGCGGGAGCTGGACGCGCCCACCCGGATCGCCGCCGCGACGGTGCACCGACACGAAAATCTGATCTCGCTGGTGAGGCAGACGGATCTGCTGAAGCGCTGGAACCTCCACCGCGCCCCGCTGTTGAAGCTGAAGGACGGGCTCTGGGCCAGGCTCTTTCGCGCTCCCACCGAGCAGGAGCGGGAGGAGGGCTTCGTCGGACTCCTGGAGAAGCGGATCTGGGTGGACGCCACGCCGGACACGGTGAGCATCGGGATCCACTTCCCGGACCCGGACCTGGCCTTCGACCTCGTCCAGGCGGCGCTCCAGAACTTCCTCGAGGCCCGGCGCACCGCGGAGATCTCCAGCATCGAGGAGACGATCACCATCCTCGAGGGACGGAGCGCCGAGGCGCACGAGGCGGTGGAGACCGCGCTCGCGGACATGGCCAAGGCCCGAAGTGACCGAGCCACGCGGCTCGGGCTGCATCCTCGTGCCACGGTCAGTGGCTCCCTGGACCGGCCGGTCGACAAGGCCGGGGCGCAGCTCATCACCGACGTCCAGGCCAGGCGCCAGCAGATCGCCGCGCTCGAGGATGCCCGGCGCCGGCGCATGCTGGAGCTGCAGACGCAGCTCGAGGAGCAGCGAGCGGTCTACTCGGACAGCCACCCCGAGGTGACCCGCCTCGAGCAGGATGTCGAGGCGCTGCGCCGCGAGCCGTCGGAGCTACAGGCGCTCCGGAAGGACCTGGGAACGCTGGAAAAGGAGCTGCGCCAGCGCGGGCTTCTCGCCGACGTCCCCCTGGGCTCGAAGCGCGTCCGGTCTCTCTCCAGCGCGGCGGCGCTCGAGCCGCTCGACCCTCGCGAGGAGGAGGACCCGGACGTGGCCTACGCCAAGGCTCAGGTCCGCCACGCGCTCGCCCGCTACAACGGCCTCCTCGACCGCATCGATGCCGCCCGCCTGGAGCGGGACAACGCCCAGGCGGCGTTCAAGCGCCGTTACGTGCTGATCCATCCCCCGCAGAGGCCGAACGGCCCGGTGAAGCCGAGGGTAGCCCTGGTCCTGCTGGCCAGCACCGTCGCCGGGGCGATCCTCGGGCTCTTCGCGCCGTCGCTGGTGGACCTCGTGTCGCGCAGGCTGGTCGAGGCCTGGCAGGTCGAGCAGGTGCTGGGAGTTCCCCTCCTCGGCGAGGTCTCGGAGCGCTGAGGTGGAGACGCCCGCGGCCGGCCAGCGGCGGATCGAGCAATCCGTGCTAGTCCCTCGCCCCGGAGGTCCGAGCGCCCTGGGGAAGGGGAAGACCGAGCCCGAGGTCAAGGTGGGGGAGGGGGGGAACCGCTCGCCCCGGGGGGTCGGGGCGCTCTACAACGCCCTGACCGCGCGCGACTGGGTGAGCCTGGCGGTGGTCTCCTCCGAGGAGGGAGATCGGGCCTGGTGGCTGGTGCAGGCCCTCGAGCAGATCGCCACCCGCGCCCACGGGCCGTTTCGCGCGCTGAACGTGCTCGCCGTCACCGAGGCCCGTGCCACGGCCATGGCCCACGCGCTGTCCCCGGCGAAGATTCGCGCGGCGTCCCAGCGCTACCTGCTGGCCACCGACAGCCCGCTCCTGAACCCCGCCGCCCTCGGGGTGATCACCGCCTGCGACGGGGTGCTGCTCCTGCTCCACGCGGGCCGTACCCCCATCTCCGGGGCACGGCGCCTGGTGGACTTCATCGGCCGGCAGCGCCTGATGGGGGCCGTGCTGGGCTCGTGGTGAGCAGCGCCTCGCCGGCCGGCTCCGCCCCCGGAGACGTCTTCCGGGGCTTGGATTCGAAGTAGCGCTTCAGGCCCAGGAACTTCTTCTCCATCAGCTCGTAGCTGAGCACCGCGACCACCACGGAGACCCCCACTCCCAGCACGACGCGGGCGACGAGGGTGAGCCAGTCGTGGCCCCCGAACCAGCGATCGAGCCGCTCGTTGGCCTGGACCTCCAGGAGGTACCAGGTGAAGAGCCCGTGGTAGACGTAGAGCCCGTAGCTGTACTTTCCGAAGAAGCCGAGGAGCCGGCCCCGGAAGAGCCGGCCCAGTCTCCCGCCGCCGGAGCTCCCTCCCAGCGAGGCGAGGGTGAGCGCGCCGAAGAGGAGCGCGTAGAGCGAGCCCCGGAGCTGGTGCAGCACCGGCAGCCAGAGCCCGGTCAGGACCCCGAACAGGGAGATGGCAAGCACTGCCGCGAGCAGGCCGAGAAGGAGGGAGCCTGCGCGGTGGAGCAGGCGCGCGCCGAGCTCCTCGCGGCGAACGAGGATCGCCAGGAGGGCCCCGACCACCAGCGTGTCGATCCGGCAGGGCGTCAGCACCGAGACCGACAGCTCGCTCATTCCCTGGGCGACGAGGAGGAGGCGGAGGGCGAGGCCAGCGACGATGACCCCGACGCAGATTCGCTCCAGCACCGGCCGGGAGAAGGAGAACACCACCAGCGGCCACACCAGGTAGAAGTGCTCCTCGATGGCCAGCGACCAGAAGTGGCTCACGTAGGTGAGCGAGGCCCAGGACGAGGTCAGGGCGATGTAGAAGTTGGTGGTGTACGTCCAGAGCCAGGCCTGTTGCCGGCGCGCCACCTCCAGGAGCGGCGAGGGCGTGACCAGCGCCGGGAGCAGCAGGAAGAGGACGGCGAGGACCCCGTAGTAGAGAGGGAAGATGCGCAGGGTGCGCCGGGCGTAGAAGTTCCGGAAGTAGTGCGGCTGGCCCTTGGCCTCGAGCAGGAGGCCGGTGATGAGGAAGCCGGAGAGGACGAAGAAGAGGTCCACTCCGAGCACTCCGTAGCTCGCGGCCTTCACCACCAGCCGCTGCAGCGGGCCGTTGGCGGGCGCATCGCCCACGAAGTGCACCGCCATGACCATGAGGATCGCGAGTCCCCGTACGCCGTCGAGCCCGGCGAGGTGCCCGGTCACTCGGATGCGGGGTTCCGATCGCACCGGGGCAGCTTACCGTCGGTGGTGCGTGGCTCAACCGGCACCGCGGTCTCGGGGTGCCTCGCGACCCACCGAGCGAAGTGAAGGCCGTAGAGCACGGGGCCCTGCCAGTCGAGGGAGACCTCGTTCGTGGAATAGCTGTCGTTGTCGGTGTAGCGCTGCTCGTACGGGGTCAGCGCGTCGCGGGGAAACGCAGGGTCTTCCCAGTAACCCCAGAGGGGCATGGGCCGGGCGGCCGGGTTGGACCGGTCCGCCGGCTCCGGGGTGGCGTTCGGCCCGCCCGCCACGAAGCCGGGAGGGAGGTAGGGCTCGGCGCGCAGCGCCGCAAGCCAGTGGTGGAAGGCGTGGCGCCGTCCGTGGGACACCCCTGGCAGGCCGCTCACGTACGCGAAGTGCAGCAGGTTCCGGCCGAGGAGGTGGTGGACGTTGGCCAGCGCCTGCGCGCAATCGGCGGCGGCCGCGCGGGGATCCGCGAGGCAGCGGGGAATGGCGGAGAAGCCGGTGCGGACGAAGCCCGCCCCCAGGGAGCCCCAGAAGGTCGGCGCGCTCCGCTGGAAGGCATCTCGGTCGCCCTCTGCACGGGTGCGCTCGGCGTGCCTGGCGAGCAGCTCACGGAGCATGCCCTTCCTCGCGGGGTCGCCCGCGGGAGCGCGGAGGTAGAGCCGCACCGCGAAGCCCTGCACCTTCATGTAGCTCGGGTCGGTGTCCGTCGGAGTGAAGAAGCGATCGAAGTCCTCGCGGAAGCGGGCAGCGCCGGTGCCGAGCAGCATCCCTGCCGCGGCGAAGGTGCGCGCCTCGCGTCCCAGCGCCTCGTTGCCGTCCGCGCGGTAGGCCGGACAGGTCGGACCGTCGGTTGCTCCAGGATTGGCATCGAGGTAGCGCTGTCCGCGCCAGGCCGCCTCCAGCGCGCGGTCGGCGAAGGCCGGGTCGCGAGGGCGGAACAGCGCGGCTGCGGTGGCCAGGTTCCCGACGGCCCGCGCGGTGGCGAGGGTCCCCACCTCGCCGTTGCGATAGGGAGGCATCCGGTCGGGCAGGTTTGTGCCGTAGCGCCCGTAGTGCTCCTCGCAGGTGGTGTTTCGGAAGCCGCCGCTGCCGTCCTGCATCGAGAGGAGCCACTCCAGCCCCCAGCGCGCCTCGTCGAGCAGGTCCGGAACCCCGTTGCCCGACTCGGGGATGTTCCGATCGTCGTCGGTCGGCGTGAAGTCGGCCGCGGTGAGCAGGATCCAGAAGAGAGCGGAGTTGAGCGAGGCGCTGTAGAGGGAAAAGTCGCCGGCGTCGTGCCATCCGCCGCGCACGCCGGGAGGCGCGAGCGCGGCGTCGCTCGGGTGAACCCACGGCCCCTCGGCGTGGGCGGGCTCGATGGCGGTGAAGGCGCGCTGGAAGTAGAAGGCGCGCTCGACTGCGCGCACCGCGTCGTCGAACACCTCCGGCCCGACCCGGAACGGATGGCTCCGGAGCCCGTCGGCCTCCAGGTGGTACCGGCCCGGGGTGGTGAGGGCCGAGAAATCGCCCATCCACACCCGGCGAACCGGGCCCAGGTCGGGCACCGGCTGAGCGCAGTCCGGTCCACCCTCGAGGGCGACGGTCCCGTCGATCTCCCGGACCACCCGGAACCGCTGGAACGCCCGGGGTGAGCTGAAGCGCTTGACCATTCCCGGCGCGTAGCCGACCTGAGAGGCGGCCAGCATCCCGAAGGGTTCCTCGGGCACGGCCTGCTGCGCGCGCTGGTGCTCGGCCCAGGCACCGAGCACCCGGCGCGCGAGGCGGCGGCCGGGGGCCGTGCCCACCACTACCCCGAGCGCCAGGGCGAGGAGGACCAGGACCGCCAGCATCGCGCGGCGGCGTCGGGCCGGCGCGTTTCGCCCCCATGAAGGCGCGCGGATCACCCGCTCAGGGTTGCACGAATGGCGTGCCGGCGTCGTACCGGACCTTCGCCGGCAGCTCGTACAGTTGAGTGCTGGTCCCGGTGGGGTCCACCCACGGCCAGGTGTAGCCCCTGCCCGCGGAGAAGAATGCGGGCTTCTGGCTCAGGTACAGCGAGCTGGGCAGCGTGCGCTCCGGGAAGGCGGGATCCCAGCGCACGGCGTTGTTCAGATAATCGTAGTTGCCGTGCCGCACCGCGGTCTGAGCGACCTTGGGGTCCACCGGGTACGGGGCCCAGTCGTCCCAGCCGAACTTGTAGAGCGACGGGGTGTCGAGGTCCCCGGACTCGTAGACCCATCCCGCCATCTGGCCCGGGGCGCCGAGCACGTTCCCCACGAAGCTGTGCCAGTACGAGTAGTAGGTCGCTCCCGCGCAGCGCTTGGGGCCGTTGCCGCCGGTGGCGTCGCCGAAGCTCGCCCGTACCCCGCGCAGGTGGTTCCGGAACACCGTGTGGTAGATGGCGTTCCCGTGGGTCTTGTCCGAGTCGAAGTTGAAGCCGTAGTTTCCCTCGAACAGCACGTGGTGTGAGCCGACCATGTGCGAGGCGTTGAGGCCCACCTCGATCCAGTTGGTGTTGGTGTTGATGTAGCCGTCGTCGACGTAGTTGTAGCCGAAGACCGAGGCGGTCCCCGCGGAGCGACCCACCATCACCTTGTTGGCCTTGACGATGATCGAGTTCTCGATCAGCGCCTCCGAGGCTCCGTCGGAGAGACTGATGGCATAGCCCGCTCCTCCCGGCTGCGCCCACGCCGCATCGTGGACGTAGGACTCGCTGATGGTCACCCCGAACGAGCGCTCGAGCGCGAACCCCTCGTCGTGCCAGACGGTGTTGTCGATCCGCTTCGCCCAGCAGTTGGCCGCCCAGTGGAAGCGGATGTTGCCCTGGTCCCCGCCGATGACCTTCAGGTCCTCGACCCCGGCCCCCTGGGTGAAGGTTTCGCCGAAGGTGGAGAGCTGCGCGGTGTGCGAGGCCCGGTAGGAGATGTGGATCGGCGTGGTGAAGGAGATGGTGTTCCCGTTGATCGTGGCGATCTGCTTGATCTCGTTGGTCGGCCGATCGCTCCGGCTGAACCAGCTCAGCGCGTCCGGGAAGGGATCGTCGGTCCCCTGATCCGGGTTGTGCCGCTGCCAGACCACGCGAAAGTCGGGCGAGGCCCAGATCTGCCCGCGGCCCGCCGGGTCGGTCTGCCACCCGGCCCCCGACAGCTCGTCGAGGAGCACGAACTGGCCCGCGCTGAACCCGCTCGCGCTCGCCACCGTGACCGAGGTCGCGCCCTTCGCGGCGTCGGCGGTGAGGTTGGTGGAGCTGCCGGAGCCGTTGCTGTACCGCGCCGGGCCGATGATGACGAGCGGTGAGGGGTTGGGGCCGGTCTCTTCCTGGCCGGGCTTCGCGCCGTCAGTCTTCTGGAGTGTGGTCGCGCCCGGGCCCGCGCCGCGCAGGGTGATTCCCTTGTTCAGGAGCAGGTAGTTCCCACCGTTGATGGTGAAGGTGCCCGCGGACAGCTGCACCACCTGTCCGGCCGGGCAGGCGTCGATCGCGGCCTGGAGCCCGTCCGTGGCGTCCGAGCTGCCGTTGCCGTAGGTCGCCGCGTCCACGTTCCGGCACACGGTGGCGCGGGCGGGGATCCCGCCGGTCACCCCGGGATTCCACAGCGTTCGCCGATCCGGGCTGAGCGCGGTCAGCGAGGTGACCGTCACCGTCGCGGCGGAGGTGATCGAGGGGTCCGCCACGCTGGTGGCGATGACGTGGTACGTCCCCTCGGTGCTCGGCGCGGTGTACTTCCCGCTCGCGTCGATGGTTCCCCCCGCTGCTCCCTCCTGGACCGCCCAGGACACCGCGGTGGACTGACCGCTGCTCGCGCCGCTCACGGTTGCCGAGACGGTGACGGTCTCGCCCGGGGAGAGGACGCAGC
>RPRB01000155.1 GCA_003818285.1 Myxococcaceae bacterium | reverse complement strand
CGCCGAAGTTGGTGAACACGCCCACCCCGAGGTGCACATCCTTCCACGGGGTGAAGGTCGCGAAGGCACCCCCGCTGGGGAGGAGCCCGACCGCGTTTCCACCGTCGTTCGTTCCCAGAGCCGGGTCGGTCCGGGAATCAGGGGCGAACTGGAGGTGCCCGTAGACCAGCACGGAGCCCACCTGGACCTGGGTGCCCTCCAGCCGCGTCATCCCGGCAGGGTTGGTGAGCAGGGTGGACGGGCTGGCGGCGCGCGCGGTGTGGCCGGCCGAGGCGAGCCCGACCTCCGAGGGGCCCACCTCGTAGAAGAGGAAGCCGGCAGCGCGGGCACGGCCTGGGAGCAGAGCGACCCCTGCGCACGACAGCGCGAGGATGAGGGAGATCTCCCGGTTGGCGAGCATCGCGGCGCAGGGGAGGCTTCCAGCCACCCCCGGTCGTGGCCATCGGACCAAAGGCCCATGGAGGTGGGGGCGCGCGACTGCTGGACTCGGGTGGCGGTCGAATCCCCGAGGCGAGCCATGGTCGTCCGTGACGTCCTCGTCGCCCTGGCAGTCCTGGTCGTGGTGCTGGCGGTTCTCGGCTGGCGCCGCGGGAAGCGGCTGCAGGCCCTCTTCGACTCGGTGTGGGACTTGGGCCTCGGCGGTTTCACCGGTTACCGGCACGGCAGCATCGAACAGGTCCCCCTCGCCGCCCGCGCTCTGACCCAGACGGACGGGGGAGTGACGGTCACCGTGGCCGTGCTCAGCGCGCGGGAAAGCCGGGCGCTGTTCGGCACCGACCTGGCCCGGAGCGGGATCCAGCCGGTCTGGGTGGAGGTCAAGAACGAGGAAGCGGTGCCCTACTGGCTGCTCACCGCCGGGCTCGACGCAGATTACTTCTCCGCGCGCGAGGCTGCGTGGGTGCGCCACACCCGGTTCGCCCGCTCCGCGAACCGCCAGATGGACGAGTTCTTCGACCAGGTCCAGTTCCGCAGC
This sequence comes from Myxococcaceae bacterium, assembly GCA_003818285.1. Lineage (GTDB taxonomy): Bacteria > Myxococcota > Myxococcia > Myxococcales > Myxococcaceae > RPRB01. The sequence goes on along the minus strand of RPRB01000155.1, from coordinate 10,139 downwards.
CCCGTGCCGCCCGGGACGACCGGAGCGGGGTTCGTCTTCTCCAACCTGGACGAGCACACCAAGCCCGTGGCCGTCGACCTCATCGCTGCCCGGCACGGCTTGGCGAAGAGCTTCACCTTCTTCGCCCCCGTGCCGGGCCTGAAGACGGACGTGAGCCGGCTCGATCTCGAGCGGATGTCCCGGCCGGAGGAGATCGTCCGTCTCCAGACGGATGCCGAGCTGCGCGGCGCGGTGGAGCAGCTCCCCGGATTCACCACCAACAAGGGCGGGACCGCGCGGGGAGATCCGCTGAACCTGGTGCTGATCGGCAAGCGGGACGACCTGTTCCCGGCGTTCCTTCGCCGGGGATGGCACCCCACCGAGCTCATCTACTTGGGCTCGTCGTGGAAGACGCTGAAGTCGTTCATCCTCGGATCCCGGTACCGCTACTCGCCGGTGAGCCCGTTGTACGCCCTGGGCCGGTTCCAGGACCTCGCCGGACAGAAGGCGCGGGAGTCGATCCACCAGCGCAACCACGTCCGGATGTGGCTCACTCCGCTGGAGTACCAGGGCAAGCCGGTCTGGCTGGGACAGATCAGCCGCGACATCGGGGTCCGGTTCACGCTGAAGACCTGGAATCTCACCACCCACAAGATCGATCCCGACGTGGATGAGGCGCGCCTCGGTCTGATCCAGGACCTTCTCTATTCGCAGTCGCTCATCAGATTCGGATTCGCCCGGGGGATCGAGCCGGCCACCGAGAGCCGACCCCATCGCAACCTGACCGGCGACCCGTTCTTCACCGACGGCCTCCGCGCGGTCCTGGTGTTCGAGCGGCGGCCAGTGTCGCTCGACCAGGTCGAGGTGTTCGAGTGGGAGCGCCCGGGCAGCTCGGGGGGCGCATCCCCGGTCACGGGCGTTCGCCTGGCCTCGGGCACGTGATCAGGAGAAGAAGTCGATCTTGGCCGTGGCGAGGTCGTACATCGCTCCAGCGACGACGACCTTCTTCGCGGCGACGAGCTCCTGGATGACGGGGCTGGTCTCGCGCAGTCGTCCCATCGTCAGCTCGACATTCTTTCGGGCCACGGCGTCCACGAACTTGGCATCCTTGCTGGAGCGCGTGCCGGCATAGGTCGTGGCGTCCACCGCCGGGCGAATCTTGGCCAGCAGTCCTGTGAGATTCCCGAGCTGGGCACCATCGATCGCGCCCTTGATCGCGCCGCACGCCGTGTGGCCCATCACCAGGATCACCTTGGCCCCAGCAAGCTTCGTGGCGAATTCGATGCTCCCTGCGATGTCCTCGTTGACCACGTTCCCCGCCACTCGTGCGTTGAAGACGTCCCCGAGTCCGAGGTCCATGATGACTTCCGCAGGGGCGCGGGAGTCGATGCAGCTCAGAAGAACCGCCGCCGGGTGCTGACCTCCAGCGGAGGCGCGCTGTTCGCGGAGGTAGTCGCGGTTCTTGCGCTCTCCGCGGGCGAAGCGCTCGTTCCCCTTTCGCATGAGCTCCAGGATCTGCTCTGGCGAGAGTTTCTCGCGCTGCTCCGCAGTGAGCGCATCGGCCACGGCGCTCCGGGGTACGAGCAACGCGGAGGCCACCGCGGCCGTCGAGATCCCCAGCAGTTGACGCCGGCCCAGGGTGGAACAGCCGTGAGACTGTGTCGAAAGGCGATCGGCGAGCATGAGAGCCCCCTCCGTCGGGAGCAATTCGGCAAACCACGCCGGCGGCCATTGGACGAAGGGCCTAGCCGGACCCGCTGGTCCCCGATTCCCCTCGACTTGGACGCGCGACCGCGTTCCGTCAGGTCCCTGCACGAGCAGGATCCAAGAAGCCCGTCCTCCTTTCCCCCCGTCGTGCTCTGATGTGCAACGCGAGGCGGTCCACCGTGGGACGGGGTTCCATGACGAAGCCGATTCTGGTGGCGGTTCACGAACACCCCCGCGAGCTCGCGACGATCCAACGAGAGTTGCTCGGCCGATACGCCGCCGACTACGAGGTGATCGCCGAGGCGTCGGCGACGGCTGCGCTGGAGCTGCTGGAAGCCCTGCGAAGGATTGCAGACGCGCAGGTGGTTGTTCTCTTCGCCGCCCACGCCATGACCGGGATGACCGGCATCGATTTCCTGCACCAGGCGCACGCGCTCCATCCCCGTGCACAGCGCGTCCTGCTCCTTCCGTGGGGGACCCGTTCCGCGATCAAGCCGATCGTGAGGGCCATCTCCCGGGGGCTGATCGATCGCTACGCGACCCAGCCCAGCCGTCCTCCCGACGAGCGGTTCCATCACCTCGTCACCGAGCTCCTCCGAGACTGGCAGGAGCAGCAGCATGCGCAGCCCGCGGTGGTGACGGTGGTCGGCGAGCGCTGGTCCTCCCGGTCCCATGAGGTCCGAGACCTGCTCCAGCGCAGCGGGCTGTCCTTCGACTTTCACCACGCGGATTCGCCCGAAGGACGGGAGGTGCTGGAACGCGTCGCTCGCCCGACGGGTCCGTTCCCGGTGCTCGTCCGCTTCGACGGGCAGGTGCTCACCAATCCCACAAACGAGGAGGCTGCGATCGCCCTCGGCGCCCGTCACAGCTCCGAGGAGGGTGTCTTCGACCTGGTGGTGGTGGGTGCTGGACCGGCGGGATTGTCTGCGGCGGTCTACGGCGCCTCGGAGGGATTGCGCACCATCGTCGTCGACCGGGAGACGATTGGCGGCCAGGCCGGGACGAGCTCGCTCATCCGCAACTATCTCGGCTTTCCGCTCGGTATCGGTGGCGCCGAGCTCTGCATCCGGGCCCTCGAACAGGCCTGGTCATTTGGAGCGGAGACCTCGGTTCTGCGGCCCGCCACCGGCTTGCGCGTGGAAGGCGACATCCGGATCCTCGCGCTGGCGGATGGGACCGAGATCGCCGCCCACGCCATGCTGCTGGCCACCGGGGCGCGCTACCAGCGCCTCGGGATCCCCGGGCTCGAGGCGCTCGTCGGTGCAGGGGTCTTCTACGGCGGCGGCGTCACCGAAGCTCAGGCGATGGAGGGACAGCACGTCTACGTCATCGGCGCGGGCAATTCCGCGGGCCAGGCGGCCATCCATCTGGCCAAGCATGCGAAGCGCGTGACGATGCTCGTCCGCGGCGGTGCACTCAGGGCGAGCATGTCCGAATATCTAGTCACGATGATCGAGGCCAATCCGACCATCGAGCTGCAGCTCCACACGGCGGTGATCGATGGCCAGGGAACGGGGCGGCTGGAGAGTCTGGTGCTCCGTAACCAGACCACGGGCGAGACCCGAACCGTGCCGGCGGCTGCGCTGTTCGTCCTCATCGGCGCCCAGCCTCACACTCAGTGGCTGCCCACGAGCATCCAGCGCGATTCCCATGGTTTCATTCTCACCGGCCAGGACCTCCCCGTCGCTACCGGGGAGGAACGGCCAGCTCGTCAACCGCTTCCGCTCGAGACCAGCCTGCCCGGCGTGTTCGCAGCGGGGGACGTGCGACATGGCTCGATCAAGCGCGTGGCCTCCGCGGTCGGAGAGGGTGGGATCAGCATCCAGCTGGTGCACCGGTACCTGGCCGACCTCCGCTCGGAGGCGAGATGAAGAGCACGTTCCGGAGGGGGCACGTGTAGGAGCCGAGCACCAGGCGCTCGGGTGACCAGCCCTATGAACCGGGGGAGCCCCCTCTTCGTAACTGCTTGTGGGCCCTGGTGGTTTCGAACCACCCACCCCTACCGTGTGAGCGACCCCGACGACTTCCGACCGCTCCGGGTTGCGCGCCTGCCCGATGGCAAGCACTGACCGCGGCGCTTGACCGGGGCACCAGCAGCGTCACTCTCCTCATCCGTGTCTGGAACTACCGTGGCGAGCAGCCAAGCCGCGCCCCGCGACGGACCGCCGACTGAAACTGGCGCTCAGCCGTTCTCGACAGCGCCCGGAGAATGTCTTGCTGCCCCGCCATTAGCAGAACGACGGTGCCTAGAGGCGTCGTTCAAGGTGGGTGGGTGAAGCCGAATCGCCGGCTGCTCAGCGCGGTGGCGGGGCGTCCTTCACCAGCCGGAAGCCGACGTGGTTGGTCCCGGTGTCCGGTGCCCCCTTGCCGCGTCCTCCGGGCATGTACCGCGCGCAGTACTGGTCGGTGCAGAGGAACGAGCCCCCCTTCTGCACCCGCTTGGGGACGCCGGGCTCTGACGGGTCCATGCTGCTCGACGGCCCCTGGGGGTTGTTGGCCACCGCGGCCGTCCCCAGCTGTCGGTAGTAGTCGGGACGATACCAGTCGGAGACCCACTCCCAGACGTTCCCCGCCATTCCGTAGAGCCCGAACCCGTTCGCCGGAAAGGCCTTCACCGGATTGGTGGCCCGGTACCCGTCGGCGCCGGTGTTCTTCTCCGGGAAGTGGCCCTGGAACGTGTTGGCCATGTAGCGGCCGTTGGGCTTGAAGACGTCGCCCCAGACGTACGGCTTCTGCTTGAGCCCGCCGCGCGCAGCGAACTCCCACTCCGCCTCGGTGGGCAGGCGCCTTTTGGCCCAGGTGGCGTAGGCCTGCACGTCGGCGAAGGTCACATGCACCACTGGATGGTCCATGCGTTTCTCGATGGAGCTCTTCGGACCCTCGGGGTGCCTCCAGTCTGCGCCTGCCACGTCGCTCCACCACTGGAGGTTGTCGTTCAGGGGCACCGGGTGGTCGGGGGGAGCGAAAACTACCGAGCCGGCGAAGAGCATCTCCGGCTTCGCGCCGGGGAAGTCCTCCGCCTTCGGTACCTGCTCGGCGATGGTGACGTAGTGAGTGGCCTCGATGAACCTCTGGAACTGGGCGTTGGTGACCTCGGTCTCGTCCATCCAGAAGCCCTTCACCGAGACCGGATGGACCGGCTGGGCATCCTCGAACATCGGGTCGTTGGAGCCCATCTCGAAGGTCCCCCCGGAAATCCACACCATCCCGGCGGTTGGGGCGGGGGTGGCGGGCGCGGCGGGGAGGGCGGCCAGCATTGCCGCCTTCCTGGCAGTGGACGCCGAAGGTGGATCGCAATGGTCGGGGGGGTTCGACTCGCCAGCGGCGACAGTGCCGATCAGCGCCAGCGACGCGAGCGCTGCAATCCCCGACCGGTGTCGAGCATTCACGGTTGTCACGGGCCTCCGGCTCCAGTCACCCGACTTCAGGCATCCATGGCTGTCAAGCGGTCGCGGTCGGCCCGCCGCAGGGCGGTCGATCAAGGAGTCCGTCCGGTTCGGCGGGGCAGCGAGCCGCACCGGAAGGACCTCCGGATCTGCACCCAGTGCGGACCTTGGTTTGCCAGCGTGTGCCGCCTACTTCACTTCAAGAACGATGCTGTTGATCTTGCCAGTGAATCGAGTGTCCGCGCCGATCCCGATCCCCTCGGCGACCGGTGTTTGATTGTCGATGCCGACGTCAGCAGTCTCGTCCGCGGAGAAGATATTGGGCTGAGTCTTCTCGACTCGCCCATCAGCGACGGCCTTTCCATTGACGTAGAGCGTCGCTTTGCCCCCCTTGCCGAGTCCGCCGCCGTCATAGACGAAGTCGAGGACGACCGTTGCCTTACCGGCTGCCAGCGCTTGCGGTGCGGCGATGGTGTAACGGGCCAGCCCGAGGAAGTTGTAGGTGTAGGCCGGCTTGCCGTCCTTCATATACAACGACCAGCCGCCGAAGCGTCCGCCCTGCGACAGGATCGCGCCATTGGCACCACCGGTCGGGATGTCGAGATCGGCGGTGATCTTGCTCGACCGATTCTTTATGTTCATGAAGGTGTTTTCCAGCATCCCCTGCATGCCCTCGTAGAGGGTGAGGGAAGTGCGAGTCCCCAGGACATCCGGTCGGCCGGCGAGGGTCGGGTTTGTGCGCTCGATGGTCCGGTCGTCGATGGGCAACACGTGGTACTTCTGAGCTTCCTTCATGAACAGGGCCTGCATCTGCTTCAGCTTCGCGGGCTGCTCGGTGGCCAGATTCTTGGTGAGGCTGAAATCACTCCTCACGTCATAGAGCTCCCAGACATCGGAGGTCAGCGGCGGGAGGTTCGTTGTCTGCCACGGCGCGCGGTGGATGGTTCGAGCAATCCAGCCGTTGTCGTAGACAGCGCGATTGCCGAACATCTCGAAATACTGCGTCTTGTGCCGCTCGGCCGCTTTCGGGTCATTGAAGGCGTAGAGAAGGCTGGTGCCTTCGATGGGCGTCTGCACGGTGCCGTTGACACTCTTGGGCTGTGGCAAACTCGCGGCCTCCAGAATCGTCGGTGCGATGTCGATGACGTGCGAGAACTGGCTGCGCAGGCCACCCTTCTCCTTGATGCCCTTCGGCCAGTGAATGACTGCGCCGTTGCGGGTGCCGCCGAAGTCGGAAGCCACCTGCTTGGTCCACTTGAAGGGAGTATCGAAGGCCACCGCCCAGCCAGCGGACATGTGTGGGAACGTCTCGGGACCACCCCACTTGTCGATCAGAGGGATTAGGTCTTCCACCTTCTCGGCCACGCCGTTGAAGTAGGTCATCTCGTTGTACATACCGACGAAGCCGCCCTCGGCACTGGTGCCGTTGTCACCGGCGATGTAGATGAACAGCGTGTTGTCCATCACCCCGATGTCGTCGAGCGCCTGCTTGAATCGCCCGATCTCGTAATCGGTCTGCTCGAGAAATCCTGCGAAGATTTCGGCCTGGCGTGCGAAGAGACGTCGTTGGTCGGCCGGCAGTGAATCCCAGGCCTGGATGTCTGTCGGCCTGGGCGCCAGTTGGGTGCTCGCGGGGATGACTCCCAGCTTCTTCTGCCGCTCGATCGTCTCGGCGCGGACCTGATCCCAGCCCTTGTCGAACTGGCCCTTGTACTTGTCAGCCCATTCCTTCGGCACATGGTGCGGCGCATGGACTGCACCAGTTGCGAAATAGACGAAGAACGGCTTGTCAGGCGTCATCGACTGCTGGGCCTTCACCCAGTTGATGGCCTGGTTCGTCATGTCGACGGTGAAGTGGTAGTTCTTCATCTTGGGAGGGTCGACCTTGATGACGCCGTCGTAGATGAGCGGGTACCACTGATCGGTCTCACCGCCGATGAACCCATAGAACTTGTCGAAGCCTTGGTGCGTGGGCCAGCGGTCATAAGGGCCCGAGACGCTGGTCTCCCAGGGCGCGGTCTCGTGCCACTTGCCGAAGGCACCGGTGCTGTAGCCGTTGAGCCGAAGCATCTCCGCCAGAGGCGCAACGCTGTTTGGATTCTGCCCGGTGTTGCCCGGGAAGGCCGTCGCGGTTTCCATGATCGAGCCGGTATTGACGGTGTGGTGGTTCCGTCCGGTCTTGAGCGCGTTTCGGGTCGGCGAGCAAAGCGCCGTGGTGTGAAAGTTGTTGAGACGCAGGCCAGATTGAGCAAGCTGGTCCATGGTGGGTGTGCGGATGGGGCCGCCGAACGTGCTGGGGCCACCAAAGCCGATGTCGTCGATCAGCACGATCACCACATTGGGTGCGCCTTTGGGCGCCTTGACCTCGAATCGTGGTGGCGGCTTGGCGTTACGCGCGTCAAGCTCGCTATAGGTGGGTCGTTTCGGCTCCGCGATTGGCAGCGACGTACGATCGAGCTTCTGCTGCGCCCAGACCGTGCTACCGAGGGTCAGGGCGAGGCCAAGGACTCCAAAGGTGGTTCCTCGTTTCATCTGCTCATCCCTCCTCGGTGGAACCGAAGGCTGATCGCGTCGGTTCACGAAGCGGCAGCCGATTGGGCGTGTCAAGGACATCGCCGCCAAGCATCGATGGATTCGAGGTCCGATGATCCTCGGCCGGCCGACCCTCCCTCACCAGTAGTAGCGGGCCCCGATGGTGGCAAGGTATGTGCTCCAGCTCACGTCGACGCCGGGCCGGACCTTGAACCGGCGGGAGACGATCTGCAGCCCGAGGGCCAGATGCGGCCGGCCGGTGTAGAAGATGCCGCCGCCCAGGTCGCTGACGTGATCGAGAATGGTGCCGCTGATGGGCGCGCTCCAGGAAAAGACCGCCTGGAGTCCGATTGGCACGTCGGAGATGGCCTTGAAATCGAAGTCGAATGCCACGCCCAGCCCGATCGCCTGACCGCTGAAGCTCCCCGAGTTCAGGTCCTGGCTGACGAAGCTATATGAGACGTTCGCAGTGATGCCGAAAGGGCGCCAGGGCGCCCAGTTCATCGCAAGTGCCGGCTGAACGGTGTAGGCGTTCCTCTTTGCGAAGATGTTGCCCTGGCCGGCACTGCAGTTGCCCTGCTGGCAGCTCTTGATGATGGTGTTGATCCCGCTGCCGATGGTGAGCGCCAGACCCGGCCCGACACCTGCGTCGACGAGCAAACCCAGCTTCAGCGAGTCCCCGATGGGGAGGCTCGCGGTGACGCCCAGACCAAAGCTGGTCGCGACGGACGTTCCGATCACCAGGGCCGACTCCCCGTTGATTCCCGAGTAGACGAACTCGTTGATGGTCAGACGCGCTGAGAAGTATTTGAGAAAGGCGAACTCGAACCCGAGCACTGCCCCCACCCCGGCGTAGTCGAAGCTGCCGCTGTACAGCTGGTCCCCGATCTGTTGCGAGCCGGTGGTTTTGCCGTAGGCAATCTCGAGGTAGGTGGCGAAGCTGGTGGTGGTCAGCGCGCCCGAGACGATGGCCGAGGGAATGAAGACGTGACCGTTGAGGACCCGGCCCGCAGGGGGCGTGTCCTCTAACTGCATCGTGGGAGCGGTGTCGGCAGCAGGCGCAGCCGTGTTCGGGGCCGCTGTCGACGGGTCTACCTGCGCCTGGGCCACGGCCGCGGTGCCGGCGAAACACGCTCCGGCGACGATCAAGATATGCAGGCGCATTGACTCCTCCTCGGTCGAGAAATCTCGCGCTCGACGAGCGGGACCAATGAAACGCTGGCCGCAACCCCGGTCGAGGAGGCGGCTGGAACCTCCCAGGTCGGGGCAGTCGGGGCCATCAGACCAAGGGCGTATGGAGGCGGCGGCGACCGGGGCTGGAATCGCCTCGACTCTTACCGGCCACTGCTGGAGTCGGTCACGGATGGTCCCCGAGGCGAGCCATGCTCCTGCGTGACATCCTCGTCGCCCTGGCAGTGCTGGTCGCGGTTCTGCCAGTACTCGGCTGCCGCCGCGGCCGGCGGTTGCAGCCCGGATGGTGCGCGTCGGGTCCTCCGCGTGCCCCCCGCAGAGACCGCCCCCACGCACCGAGACGCGGCGGTTGCAGCCCCTACCGAGCAGCGCGGCCCTTCCAAGCGCCGCTTCCGCTTGTAGTGGGCTGGGCAGAGGCGGGTCTGCCTTCGCCCGCGGCAGGGCCACGGCTGGGTCGAGCTTTGCGAAGTCCTCGATGGCGGCGGCCGCGACGTCATCGCACCACTCCAGGATGTCGGGGAACCCGACATTCTCTAGCGCGTGCTTCAGCCCCTCCTTCATCCGCGGGTCGGCGTCGTACTTCTTCAGGAGGTCGATGACGCCGTCGGCGGTGCGCTTCCGCTGCTCCTTGCGCCAGGCGGTGAACTCTTCTCCCAGTGCTCGAAGCTTCGTGCCCCGGCCGTCGCCGCGGGCGCATTCGAGCAACTGGGGCTCCAGCTCCTCCCAGCCGTAGGAAGCGGAGCCTGGTGGCTCGTCCCACTCGCGGGCGATCATGTTCCTGAGGTCCGCGGTGACGGAGATGCGGTCGCCCAGCTCGCGGTACAGGTTCAGCAGCACGCCCAGGAGGTCCTGCCGACCCGGACGACCCGGAGGGCCAACCAAGGGCGCTGCCGCCAGCTCCTGCAGCGCCGTCCACGGGATGTGCGCCCGGCCGAAATAGTCCGGGCGCACAGTCATCTTCGCGAGCTGGACCGCAAGTCGGTCATAGAGTTGCCTCGCACTGGCGGCGACGCTGATGACCGACGTGTCGATAAGAACGTCGGCCGCCCAGACCTCGCGTGGCCGGGGGCGCTCGCCGAGTCGGGGCGGGCACCGCGGACTCGCTGTTAGAGGCGTTGCGGGCGTGCTATCCGTCATCGCGGACGGCAGCGTCGAGTCCCGCCGTTCTGACCGGCGCTCCCCTTCCTCCCCGGCCGTTCGGCGCGCCGGGGCCGAGGCTACACCGCCCCGCCGGCTTGCTTTGAAATCCGTTTGAAACGGTAACGGCGGACCCCCCATGAATCGTCTAAGTGCCGATGGGCCCTGGTGGTTTCGAACCACCGACCCCTACCGTGTCAAGGTAGT
>RPRB01000154.1 GCA_003818285.1 Myxococcaceae bacterium | reverse complement strand
GAGCGCGAGATGCAACGCGGCCACGGCGTCCAGCACCTCGGCCGTGACGTAGGGCGTGGCGCGGGGGACGAGGTCATGCGCGAACACGAAGGCGAACTCCGGCTCCGCGACGCGCATCCCGTTGCCCGCGAGCGAGAGCTCGGCGCCGGGCGGATAAGTCCGGTTCGCGAGGAGCCTGCCTGCCATGGGACCGGTGACGCCGATGTGTCGCTGGCCGGGGATACTGGTCGCGGCGAGCTTCCACCCGTGGAGCCGCTGCCCGGAGCAGGCCTGCACCTCGCGCTGGACGGCGTAGCCCTCGGCGCGGGTGCGCGGCCGGACCGCCTCGGGGAGAGCGTCCAGCTTCGTCCGCCCCTGCCAGTGCTCCCAGAGGATCTCGGCGGCGCGGCGGATTCGGACAATGTCCTCGAGCGTGTCCATCCGGGCACCGCAGCCTACGCGAGTCCCGGGATCTTGCCCCCCGGCGCCTCGGAACGGCGCGTGCTCAGCCGTGCTGCAGCTCCGCCGCGTGGGCGAGCGCGACCGCCTCGTGGATGCCAGCCAGTTCGGTGGCGTTCCTCAGGAGCCGCCGCGCGTCCGCCACGTCGAGCGGTCCCGGGGGCTTTCGCGCGCATCGCCGGTGCGCCGCCGCGGTCAGCCCGCCCAGGAAGGCGAGGGTCGGCGCACGCTGCTCGGCCCGGATCGTCATCCAGTCCAACCGGTCCTCCTGGGGAGTGAGCCGCCGCACCAGCAGCCCGCGCCCGAGCGCCCGGACGGTGCCGAGCATCACCGGCGGGGAGCGGAGCAGGGTGCGGAGCGCGTTCGACACGCGCGCGGGGCCGGGATCGAGAGGATGGGTGGCGAACGCTGCGCCGGCGGACTCGGCCATCTCCTTCATGTCGAACATCCACGCGCCGTCGACCGTCCCGTGCCCTTCCGCCAGGACCGCCACCCGGAAGCGGCCGAGGCTGCCGAGCCCGGCCACGCGGAAGGCCACGTCGAGCACGCTGAACCGCTCCGGGGGATGCCCGGACTGCTTCGCCTGTTCAGCCGCGAAGCGCCGGAACGCCCGCGCGCATGCTGTCCGCGTGGCGCGCGACAGCCGGAGGAAGTTGTCGCCGATCCGGAACCGCCGCCGGTCCCCGACCGCCACCGTCCGCTTCTCGAGCAGCTCGCGGCGCTTCCGAGCGCCGACCCGGGCCAGCAGCTCCGAGACCGGCGCCGGGACCGGTGCGGGTCTGCCACGCCCGCGCCCCCGGCGGTAGCCATCGAGGAGCGCGCCGGCCAGCTCCAGCCCCCCCGCAGGGGCACAGCCCCAGCCGCGGGCCGCGAGGAGGACGCTGGTGAGGACCCGCAGCACGTCCAGATGCAGGTACCCGAAGAAGGACTCGTCCGCGTCGTTCAGGTCGAACACCACCCGGTCGCGCCGCGAGGGCAGGTCCGGCCGGTAGGCGCCGAAATTCTCGAGGTGAAGGTCTCCGCAGAGGAGGCCCTCGTCCTCGGGCCCGCGCGCCAGGCGCGGCGCGTTCTGGAGCACCCGGTAGAAGAGCGGCGCCGCTCCGCGGAGGAAGGCGAACGGCGAGGTGGACATCCGCGACTGCTTCCGCGCGAGCAGGACCGGCATCCGCCGCATGAGCTCCCCGTCGCGCTGTCGCTGCCAGCGGGCGAGCTCGAAGGGTCGGAGCTTCCGGAGCGGGTCGGTCATCGGAGCGCTTCACCCCGGGCGCGAACGGCGTCGCCGAGCATCGATGCGATCAGCTCGGACTTCTGGTCGGTGTACGCCTCGCGGTCTTCCCGGTGCCGGACGGCGAGGGCCCGCTTGAGCGCCGCGTACTCGGCAGCCCGCGCAGGATTCGCACGAAGGAAGTCGCGCAGCAACAGGTGGCGCCGCAGCTCGGTGGCATCCGAGGCGCAGACGTAGACGTGATGCTCGGGCCAGCTCCGGCCGCTGCCGTCGCGCGGAACGTCCGGCCCGAGCCGGTCGAACGCCTCGCGACCGGCGATGCCCAGCTCGCCCACCGAGCGGTATCCGAGAGGACCGAGACGCCGGATGCTCTCCGGGAGATCCGTCCGGGAGGCGATCTCCACGTCCACGTCGAGGATCGGCTTGGCCGGGAGACCCGGGACGGCGGTGCTCCCCACGTGGTGGATGGCCCGCGCCACCTCGCCCAGCGCCGCCGCGAGCACGGTGCGGAGCGCCTCGAAGGACTCCGGCCATCCGGGGTCGTAGGGCACGACGACGACGGGAGGTCCTCTCATGGGGTGCCGCGCGCGCGGAGGGCATCGGCGAGCACCGCCGCCTCGTTCGCGCGGAAGCGCGCCTCGGTCCGCAGCGAGGGAGGCGTCGCAGACCGTTCCTCCGTCCCGGTCCAGAGCGCTTTCCGCCGCTCGCACTCCGCCACGCAGGCGAGGCGCTCCTGGCGCACGGCCGTCCGGAGCGCCGTCTCCAGCCGGTGGGCGAGATCCTCCGCACCCGAGGCGCCGAGCCCCGGATGGGCGCGCAGCACGTCCCGCGCGGTCATCGCCGCGATCGCGGCGAGCGAGAGCTCTTCCATTGCCTGCCTCCCGATGGGCTCCGGTCCTCGAGGACGTGCCGGAGCACCGCCTGCATCGCGGCGGAGATGCCGAGCGTCGAGGCCTCGGCGGCCGTCACCCAGCGGGCGCCCTCCGGCGGCTCGAGCCCCTCCACCGCGAAGACGTCGAGCGTGAGCGCGCGGTGAGTCAGCGTCCGCTCCACCCGTCCCAGTGGACGGGGAGCGGGGCCCACCTCCGGCCAGCGGGCGCGGAGCGCCTCGAGCTCGCTTCCCGGTGCGCACTCCACGCCCGGGAGCTCCCAGAGGCCGCCGAAGAGGCCCGTACCGTCGCGGCGGACGAGCAGCACCGCATCGCCCCGCCGCGCCGCGGCCAGCGCGAGGTGCAGGGCCAGCCGCCGCGGCGGCGCCTTTCGGGCGGGAATGTCCGCCACCCTGCCCGAGGCGAGGGCGACGCAGCGCGCGCGCACCGGACAGAGCAGACAGGTCGGCTGCTCGGGACGACACACCGTCGCGCCGAGCTCCATCAGGGCCTGGTTCCAGTCCCCGGGGCGCTCTCCCTCCACCAGGGTCCCGGCGAGGGCCCAGAGCTGCTTCTCGCGGGCCACGTCGCCGCTTGACCCCTCGATGCCGAACAGCCGGGCCAGGACGCGAGCGACGTTCCCGTCCACCAGCGGGACCGCGCGCCCGAAGGCGATCGAGGCCACCGCTCCCACGGTGTACCGGCCGAAGCCGGGAAGCGCCCGCAGAGCCGCGACGTCATCCGGGAGACGGCCGCCGTGCCGCTCCATCATCCCCCGGGCCGCGCGGTGGAGGTTCCGTGCCCGGGCGTAGTACCCGAGCCCGCGCCACCCGGCGAGCACCTCGTCCAGGCTCGCCCGGGCGAGTGCGGCGACGTCGGGGAAACGGGCGAGGAACGCGGACCAGTAGGGGAGCACCACCGAGACCTGCGTCTGCTGGAGCATCACCTCGCTCACCCAGATGGCGTACGGGTCGCGGGTGCGACGCCAGGGAAGGTCGCGTGCCTGTGCGTCGTACCAGCGGAGGAGCGCGGCGCGGAGCTCGGCGGCGGGGACGGAGTTGCGAACCGGGCGGGCATCCCGGTTCCGTCCCCCGCTGACAGGGCCCCGGGCTACAGTCCTCTTCGTACCGAGATGGGCCAGAACGTCCTCACCAACGATTTCAGCTGGTCGAAGAGCCGCCACGAGAAGTTCCAGGACTGCCGGCGGGCGTACTACCTCCATTACTACGGCAGCTGGGGCGGCTGGGAGGACGGAGCGCACCCGGAGCTGCGCCAGCTTTGGGTGCTGAAGAAGCTGGCGAACCGCTTCAACTGGGCGGGGAGCGTGGTGCACGCGGCCATCAAGGACGCGCTCCTCGAGGTGCGCGCAGGCCGCCGGCCGGACGGGCCGAAGGCCATCATCCGGGCCCGGGGCATCATGCGGGAGGACTACAAGCACTCCCGCGGTCGCTCTTACTGGCGGGAGCGCCGGCGCCTCGAGTTCATGGGGCTGATGGAGCACGAGTACGGCGAGCCGCTTCCGGACAGCGAGTGGAAGCGCACCTGGGACGGCGTGGAGTCGGCGCTCACCTGGTTCTTCCAGTCGCCCTGGCTCGAGCGGGCGCGCGGGCTCGAGCCGCAGCAGTGGCTCGAGGTGGACGAGGGGGCGGACCACAGCTGGTTCGAGATGGATGGGGTGAAGATGTTCGCCATCCCGGACTTCGCCTTCCGGGATCAGGACGGGCACATCACCGTGGTGGACTGGAAGACAGGCACGCCGCACGCCGGCTACGAGGACCAGGTGGTGGGCTACGCGCTGTACCTGGCCCACCGCCACCGGGTGGAACCGCAGCAGATCCGCTGCCGGCTGGTGTTCCTCAACGCCGGGCAGGAGGTCGCGGTCCCGCTCGACGCCGAGACCATCCAGCGCTTCTCGCTGCACTTCCGCGAGTCGGTCCAGCGGATGCGTGAGCTGCTGGTCAACGCCGCGGCGAACACCCCGCTGGACGCGCCACAGTTCCCGATGACCGACGATCTCTCCCAGTGCGCCCGCTGCGCCTTCCGCCGGGCGTGTGGCCGCGAGGGCGTGACGTTCGCCTCGCTTGCCCCGAGCGCGTCGGCCGCCTGAGCCGGCGGTCGGTTCCGCAGCAGGGAGTGTTGCAGGCCGCCTCAGCGGCCGTGGGCGATTCGGCGGACCACCACTCCCGCGGCGTTCATCCCGAAGACGCTGGTGACGAAGCCCACGCTCCCGTTCACCTGGGTGCGGTGATCGCAGGTGTGGAAGTCGTTCTCCCGGCTCGGGCAGACGCAGAGGAACCCGTCCGTCGCCGCGTCGTAGGTGAGCGGCACCGGTGTGCGCGGCGGCTCGACCGAGTAGATGGCGGTGATTCCGGTCCGCCGCTCGGTGTCCACCCCATGCTTGCGCCGGAGCAGCTTCCGCACGTCCTTGGCGAAGGGGTCCATGATGGTCTCGGAGAGGTCGTCGACGCGGATGGCCGTCGGATCGAGCCGGCCGGCCGCACCCATGCTGCTCACCACCGGGAGCCCGAGCGTCACGCAGCGGTGCAGGAGGTGCAGCTTGGCCTTCACGTTGTCGATGGCGTCGACGACGAAGTCCCACCCGGGCTGCAGCAGGTGCTCGGAGGTCTCGGCCCGGTAGAACTCGGCGACCGCATCCACCCTGCAGTCCGGGTTCACCTCGCGGCAGCGCTGCGCCATCAGCTCCGCCTTGCTCTTCCCGACGGTGCGGACGGTGGCGTGGAGCTGGCGGTTGAGGTTGGTGACGCAGACCTCGTCGAAGTCGACGAGCGTGAGCTGGCCGATGCCGCTGCGGACCAGCCCCTCCACGGCATAGCTGCCCACCCCTCCGAGCCCGAAGACGATGACCCGCGCCCGGGCGAGCCGCTCCATGGCCTCGTCGCCGAGGAGCCGGCCGGTGCGGTCCCACCGGCGCGAGAGGCGGAAGGCGCGTGCGGTGTCTGCCGGCGGCGGGGTGGAGGGGGTGGGAGTGAGCGATGGAGCGGTCATGCGCGGCCCTTCTCTAGCGCGTCCGGGGGGAATGCGCGCTTCCCCGTCGGGGGTCGGAAGAGGTCCCGCCTCGCGACCCCCCGGGCCGAAACGCGGCTCAGCGCCGGAACGCCGGAAAGAGCCGCCGGGCGTTCTCCGCGACCAGCGCTCCCGTGTCCTCCACGGGCTCGCGCAGCGCCGCCGCGGCCGCCTCCACCACCTGCACCAGGAACGCCGGCTCGTTCCGGCCACCCCGGTGCGGCGCCGGAGCCTGGTCGGGCGCGTCGGTTTCCACCAGGAGCCGCTCGCGCGGGGTGACCCGGAGCGCCTCCACCGGCCTCCGCGCCTCGGGCCAGCTCACCGGACCGGCGAAGCTCAGGTGACACCCGCGCGAGACGTACGCCGCCACGCGGCCCGGCCCACCGCTGTAGCTGTGGAGCACCAGGCCCGCTTCCGGCGGCGCCGTCCGGGTGAGCCACTCCTCGAGGACCGGATGCGCCCGCTGGCAGTGGACCAGGAGGGGAAGGCAGTGCTTCCGGGCGAGCCGGGCGTGCGCGTCCAGCACACGGACCTGCCGCTCCATGGGAGCCCCGGCCGCGCTCGGCCCATCGAGGCCGCACTCTCCAACTGCCACCGCCCCGCCGCGCTCGAGGAGCGCGTCGAGCCGTTCGAGCGCGGGTCCGTCTTCCGCCTCGGGGAGCTCGGGGAGCAGCTGGGGGTGAATGCCGAGCGCGACCTGGATCCGGCGGTCGCCGAGGGGGAGCCGGAGCAGCGCGTCCCAGGCGTCCGGGCCAATCGCGGGAACGAGGATGCCCTCCAGCCCGACCGCCCACGCGCGGTCCAGCACCGCGTCGCGGTCCGCGTCGAAGCGGGGGACGTCCAGATGGCAGTGGGTGTCGATCAGCCGGCCAGTCCTCGTGTCGGACACCCGACGCTAGGCAGGCCGGAAGCTACTGGACCAGAACGATGCGCGCGTGCGCGGCGCGGCCGATCTCCCGGGAGGAGAGGAGGCGCGCGACGTCCTTCACCTCGTTCCCCACGGTGTCGAAGGCCGCGGCGATGAGCTCACCGAGCGTGGTCTGCACGGCCTGGTGATGCGCCCTGGCACTCTGCTTCAGGCGTTGCAGCCGCGTTGCCTTCTTCCCCGACGACTTGCGCATGTTCCCTCCAGTGGGCGCCGGCGCTTGTCCGGCGAAAGCTGACTGACCCCGTAGCAGGCACCGTGCCGTCCCGGGTCCCGACGAGAACGTGTGTCCTTCCGCGGAGTCCGTGACACCGCCCCTTTCGATTCCCCCCGCCGGCTGTCGTTTCTTCACACAGGGCCGTCGCCCGGCTGTTCACGGAGCATGCAGTTCCGCCGTCGGAACCCCGCGAATTCCCCTCTCCCGCTCGACGGGGTGGGGTGGTAGGCCGTCCCACCCAAATGCGGATGCTTGTCCTCTTTCACGACAACTGCTTCGACGGGGCGGCCAGCGCCGCGGTCTTCTCGCGCTTCTACCGGGAGCGCATCCGCCCGGACGCGACGCTCACCTACCAGGGCCTGTCACACCAGGCCGGTGGCGCCCCTGTGTCGGACTCGGCATTCCAGGGTGACGAGAACGCCATCGTCGACTTCCGCTACAGCCAGTCGCCGAAGCTCACCTGGTGGTTCGACCACCATGCCTCGGCGTTCCAGAACGAGGGCGACGAGGCGCACTTCCTGGCCGACAGGTCGGGCCGGAAGTTCCACGACGCCCGGCGGAAGAGCTGCACCGTGTTCCTGGCGGACATTGCCCGCGAGCGCTTCGGATTCGACCCCGGGCCGATGGTCGAGCTGCTGGAGTGGGCGGAGATCATCGACGGCGCCCAGTTCCCCAGCCCGCAGATGGCGGTGGGGCTGCGCGAGCCCGCGCTCCAGCTCATGACCGTCCTCGAGGCCAACCACGACCCTCAGCTCATCCCCGAGGTCATCCACCTCCTCCAGAGCCACACCCTCTCCGAGGTGGCCTCGAGGCCGATGATCCAGGAGCCCTTCCGGCCGCTCTTCGAGCGCCACCAGCAAAACCGCGAGGTGGTGCGCCGCAAGGCCTCGCTTGACCGAGGGGTGGTCTTCTTCGACGTGGCCGACGAGGGGCTCGACGCGATGAACAAGTTCATCGCCTACGACCTGTACCCCGACGCTCGGTACGTGGTGTGGGTCGGGTGCAGCCGGAAGAAGGCCAAGGTCTCCATCGGGAGCAATCCCTGGCGGCCCGAGCTCCGGAAGCACGACCTGTCGGCCATCGCCGAGCGATGGGGCGGTGGCGGGCACCCGGTGGTGGCGGCCATGAGCTTCAAGCCCGAGGAGCTGCCGCGTGCGCGCGAGGCGGCGCGCGCCATCGCCGAGGAGCTGCGCGCCGAGCCGGCGACGGTAAGCGTCTGAAGCGGGGGCCACTGCCGCCCTGACGACTGTGCTGCGGCCGCCGGGTCTCAACGGCTGCGGGCCGGAGAGTCTTCGACGTGGACCCCGGACGCGGCCCGCCCTGACTTACAGGACCGGGAACCCGCGGGCGCGGAGCATCCTCACCACCGGCAGCATCGGGAGGCCCTGCACCGAGGTGCGGTCCCCGTCGAGCGCGTCCACCAGGGCTTGGCCGCGGCGTTCGATCCGGTAGCCACCGGCGCAGCCCCGCCATTCGCCGGTGTCGAGGTACCGCTCGAGCTCCTCCGGCGAGACGGGGTGGAAGCGGAGCGTGACCACGTCCAGCTCCAGCTGCTCGTCGCCCCCGCCCACCAGCGCCACCGCGGTCAGCAGCCGGTGGCTCCGTCCGAGCAGCGAGGCCAGCTGGGCGCGCGCCGCCTCGCGCGAGCCGGGTTTGCCGAGCACCTGGCCGTCGACCTCGGCGAGCTGGTCCGCCCCGAGCACCAGCACCCCCGGGTGGCGGGCGGCGACCGCTCGGGCCTTGCGGAGCGCCAGCATCCGGACCGCCGCGTCGACCGCCGTCCCGGCGGGGAGGTCCTCCTCAACCCCGGGGGCCTCCGCGGTGTAAGGAATGCCCAGGCCGTCGAGCAGCGCCCGGCGCGCCGGAGAGGTGGAGGCGAGGAGCAACCGCATGGGGCGGAGGCTGTCTCACACGGGAGCGTCCTGCGCGGCAAGGCAGCTCGTCCGGCCGGGGCCCGAATCGGAGCCCACCCGGCCCCGCTGCGCTGCTGCCGTCGGGCCGTCTGTTAGATTGGTCGGCATGCTCCGCCGGCTCGGTCTCCTCTGTTTCCTCTGCGTGGCGTCTGCTTGCCACCGCGAGGCCCCGGCGGAAGCACCGGCGAAGACTGCGGCCAACAGCCCCGGTCTTCCCACGTCTCCCAGCCATCACCCCTCGCGCCCACCGCCGGTGGAGCCGCTGGCGGTGTGCGACGGGAGGGGACTGGATCCGCTGGACGCAGCCCGGGCCGCCTATGACGCCCGGGAGTACGACCGGGCTCTCTCCTGCGCCGCGGAGGCCTCGGCCCGCGCCCCGGACGAGCCGGACGCTCACAGCGAGCGTGGCGCGGCGCTCTCGGCCCTCGGGAAGTTCGACGAGGCGAAGCTCGCCTACGCGCGGGCGCTGGCGCTCGATCCCGAGCACCTCGACTCGCTGCTCGGCGCCGCGCACCTGTACGGGGTGAGCCTCCCCAGCAGCCGCGACAACGACGAGCTGGCCTTCGTCTACGCCGAGCGGGGGCGCCAGCTGGCGCGCGAGGCGGGCGACGGCGAGCTGGCGGCCCAGTTCGCGCTCCTCGGGGCCATGGCGGCCAACGACCTCGGCGAGGCGCAGACGGCGCTGGATCGCAGCGAGGAGGCCGCCGAGGAGCGCGGCAGCGACCCCGACGTGGCCTACGAGAAGGCGGTGGCGCTGTTCGAGCTCTGCCGCTTCAAGGAGGCGCAGGAGGCCTTCACCCGGTTGCTCTCGGACGACGAGCACGGAGCGCACGCGCACCAGCACCTGGCCCTGCTGCTCGAGCGTGACGGGAAGCTGGCCGAGGCCGACGCGCACTTCCGGAAGGCCCGTGAGCTGTCGCCGGACGACTTCCCCCCGCCGCAGCTCCTCCCGGAGAAGGACTTCCGGCGCGAGGTGGACCGCGCGATCGGCGGGCTCCCGCCCGACATGCGCAAGGATCTGGGCGGCGTGCCGGTGACGGTGGAGGACATCCCCAAGCCCGAGGACCTCCTGGAGGGAGACCCGCCCCTGTCGCCCACCATCCTGGGGCTGTTCCGCGGCCCACCCATCGGCGAGCCGTGCACCGCCGAGGACGGTCCGGTCTGCCGCTCGGTGGTGGTGTACCGCAAGAACCTGGCGCGGGCGGTGACCTCGCGCGAGGAGCTGCTGGAGCAGATCCGGGTGACGCTCCTCCACGAGATCGGCCACCTCCGGGGCGAGGACGACCTCGAGCTCGCCGCGCGCGGGCTCGAATGACCGCCGCCCAGGGCGGGGCGCTGCCGACGGTGCGGGTGTCGGCGGATGGCGCGCGCGCCCTCCGGCACCTCCGCCCGTGGGTGTGGCGCAAGGACGTGCTCGAGGCCCCCGCGGCGCCGGGTGGCTGGGTGGTGGCGGTGGTCGATCCGCGAGGTCAGCCCGCGGGACAGGCGCTGTGGGCAGAGAAGAGCCCGCTCGCGCTCCGGCTCCTCACCCGCCGACCTCCTTCGGAGGAGCCAGTGGACGCCGCCTGGTTCCGGGCGCGGCTCCAGGCGTCCATCGCCCGCCGCGCCTCGTGCGGCCGCGAGTCGCTGCGGCTGGTGCACGGCGAGGCCGACGGTCTGCCGGGGCTGTTCGTGGACCGGTATCGGGACCGCCTCGTGATTCAAACGCTCTCCGAGGGGATGGACACCCGGAAGGAGGGGCTCGCGGCGACGCTCGAGGAGCTGACCGGAGCGACGCAGGTCGTGTGCCGGGACGACGGGTCGGGGCGTGACTTCGAGCAGCTGCCGCGGGAGACCCGCGTCCTTCGGGGGCCGCGGGAGACCGAGGCGGAGTGGCGCGAGGGCGACAGCGTCTTCCGCACCGATCTGCTGCACGGCATGAAGACCGGCGCGTTCCTGGATCAGGCCGAGAACCACCTCCGGGCCGGGGAGCTCGGCCGAGGCCGCGCGCTGGATGCCTTCAGCTACCACGGTGGATTCGCCCTCGCGCTGTCGGCGCGATGCGACTCGGTGCTCGCGCTGGAGCAGGATCCGGCGGCGGTGGCACGCCTCCGCGAGAACGTGCAGCGGAACGGCCGCCGGAACGTGGAGGCGCGCGAGGCGAACGCGTTCGACGTGCTCCACCAGCTCGACCGGGACGGCGAACGGTACGACACGGTGGTGCTCGACCCGCCCGGCCTCGCGAAGCGCAAGGAGGGGCCGCGCACCGCGATGCGGGCGTACCGCGAGCTGAACGTGCGGGCGCTCCGGCTGCTCCGGTCCGGAGGGCTGCTCGTCACCTGCTCTTGCTCGGGGAAGGTGAAGCCTCCCGACTTCGAGGAGATGCTTCTCGGCGCCGCGGACGACGTGCGGCGGCCAGTCCAGATCCTCGAGCGGCGGGGGCCGGCGGCCGACCATCCCGCGCTGGGCGGGCTACCGGAGACGGAATATCTGAAGGCGTTCTTCGTCCGGCCGCTCTGAGGGCGGCGCGCGGCTCGTGGGCTCCCGCGCTCTGCCGTCGTCCCGCCGGCGCAGGAGCTCGCGCGTGACTCCGGCGTTCCGCGGTCGTTCCTTCCGGAGCAGGGAACGGCGCTCGTTC
>RPRB01000153.1 GCA_003818285.1 Myxococcaceae bacterium | reverse complement strand
GCCCAGGATGAGCGCCGCGGCGACCCCCGGCCCGACGAGGCCGAAGCGGACCACCAGCTCGCCGATCAGCGGCATTGCGATGACGAGCGCGGTCGTACCGTGGAACACGGCGCTCGCGCGGCGCCCGCGGGCGCCGGCGCGATCCCCGAGAGCGACCAGCCCGAGCGCCAGCGCCAGGCCGGCCCCGGCGCCGACCGCGTCGGGCACGACGTGGAGGTCCGTGCCGGCGCGCAGCAGGTAGCCGAGCCCGAGGAAGATGACGCTACGCCCGATGAGCGCGAGGTCGAGCCAGCGCTCGTGCACCGCCGGCTCCGCCTCGAGCTCGGTCTCCGGCTCGTCGGCGGCCAGCGCCGGCGGCAGTAGCTGCTCGAGCCGGCGCACCCGCTCGTCGAGGCGAGCGACGGATTGCGCCAGCGCGTCGAGCCGGGGGTCCTCGGATTCGACCACGGGCTACTCGCTCGGATACAGCAGCTCGAGGATCTCCGGCTTCTTGGACTCGGTCTCGAGCGGCGTGTGGCACATCGCGTCACAGGCCTTGGCGATCTTCTTGCCCTTGTCGTCGACCAGGGTGGCGCTGTGGCAGCGGAAGCAGCCCGAGTCGCCGTGGTGGTTGGCGTAGCTCGGGTACGTGCCCCAGGCGATCTTCATCTCGGGGAACACGTTGGCCGCGAAGATGTCCACGATGGCCTGGGCGGACTTCTGGATGCTCTCGCCCTTGGTCCTGGCGACCTCCGGGTAGCTCTGGGCATAGAACCCGGCGAGCTGCGCCGGGATCTGGCGGCGCGCCTCCTCGTCCGACGTGTACTGGCCCTGGACGACGCGCACGGCCTCGCGCCGGACGTAAGGTAGGTCGGCGTCGATGCTTCCGGCGAGCAGCGCGGCGTCGACCTCGGCCTTGGGCTCACCGTAGGCGTGCGTCGGCCGGTTGTGGCAGTCGACGCAGTCCATCTCGCGCCAGGCGTAGCCGGCGGTCTGGGTCTTGGCCGCGGCCTCGGGACTGAGCTTCCAGCGCTTCTTCACGATGCCGGCGGCGTCGGCGAGCTCGACCTCGGCGATGGTGCGCCGCTTGGGGTCAGCGAAGTAGCGGACCCGGTTCTCGCGCGCGACGTGCCAGTGGATGCCGACCGGCTTGCCGGCCTTCGTGCCGCCGATGTTCATGAGCAGCACGGTCTTGCGCGCCTCGGTCTTCTCGTCGTCGGTGTAGCTGGTCAGGATCTTGAGCCGGTCGCCGGTGAAGCGCGCCGGCCAGTGGCACTGCTCGCAGGTCTCGCGCGCCGGCCGCAGGTCGTACACCGGCGTCGCGATCGGCCGGTTGAATGTGTTGAAGGCGACCGCGAACAGCTGGCGCGTGCCCGACAGCTTCGACTGCACGAACCACGAGGCCCCGGGCCCGATGTGGCAGTTCACGCAGCCGACGCGCGCGTGCGGCGAGCGCGAGTAGGCGGTGAGCTCGGGCTTCATGATGTGGCAGCTCGTACCGCAGAACTCGGTCGAGTCCATGACCTCGACGGCCTTGTAGGTGCCGCCGGCGATGATGGCGATGTTCACCGCGGTCATGACGAGCACGAACAGCGCAATCGCGCGCACCACCGGCTTGCCGAAATCGATGACCAGCGGCCGCGGCGGCTCGACCCCGAGCTTCTCGGCCTTGCGCCGGCGCCGCCGCGCCATGAAGTTGCCGAGCGGGATGAGCACGAGGCCGACGACCAGGATGGCCGGCACGACGGCGTAGACCAGGATGCCGAGGTACGGGCCGCCATGGAAGCCGAGCAGGTCGAGCACGAGGAAGGCGACGATCACCGAGCCGGCGATCGTCGCCATGACTGCGCCGAGCAGCCGGAGCCAATTGCGGGTAAACGCCTGGACCACGTCCTTGACGATCACCGGGCCTCCACTAGAGGGCGCTGATTCCGGTCACGAGGAGCAGCAGGGCAAGGAGCACCCCGATGGCCAGCGTCACCGCGCCGAAGATGTTCGCGCGCCGGCGCGCCCGCTCGTCGGGCGGCGGCATGAGCAGCTTGTCGAGTGTGCCGTCCGCAACCGCGCGCGCGTACTCGTCGGGTCGCTCGTGCTGGAAGCGCGACAGCGGCATGCCGCCGAGGAACATGACCGTGTCCATCGGAAACGCCTCCGGACGCAGGTGGGTGTGGAAGAAGTGGAAGAAGAAGATGAAGCCGGTCGCGAGCAGCGCCTCGTCGCTGTGGATGACGTAGGCCACGTTGAGCGCCCAGCCGGGCAGGAACTTCGTGAACCACATCGGCGCCCACAGCATCAGGCCCGAGATGCCGATCATCGGGATGCCCCAGAAGACCGCGAAGAAGTCGAACTTCTCCCAGTAGGCCCAGCGGTCGAGGTGCGGCGGCTTGCCCCGGTAGCAGAACCACTTGAAGTTAGCCCACAGGTCCTGAAGGTCCTTCCACCGGGGTGTCATCGACGCCCAGCCCCAGAACAGGCCCTTGGTGCGCTTCACCAGCGCTTCGTAGAGCAGGTAGGCGAGGTAGACCGCGGCGTAGCCGAACGTCAGGACGCCGGCAATGCGGTGCAGGAGCTGGTTCGCCGCCGGTCCACCGAAGAGGCTCTCGATGGGCCGGGCCCAGGCCTGGCCGCTGAACTTGAGCGGCAGGCCGGTGGCGCCGAGAGCGAGGAAGGTGAGCACGATGGCGACGTGGATGCCGATGTGGATCGGCCGGAAGCGGCGCACCCACGGCTCGCCCGGCTTCTCACCCTTGGGCAGCTCGTGGCGCAACGCCGCGACGATGGCGCGCTGCAGCCACAGGATCGCGTGCACGGCGAAGAAGCCCATGACCCCGAAGAGGAGCAGGGTCATGAACTTGAAGATCCAGTACACCTTGGCGTTGCGCGCCTTGTTGCCCGGGTCGGCGTGGACGTCGAACTTGAGGAATTCGCCGCTCGCGCCCGGGTGGCAGCGGCCGCAGGTCGCGGCCAGGTTCGCTGGCTGGACGGTCGACTGCGGGTCGGTCGCGGGCAGCATGTAGTGTGGCGTGTGGCAGTCCGCACAGGTCGCGGCGGCGGCCTGGCCGAGCCGCGTCGCCTTGCCGTGGAAGCTCTCGCGGTAGGTCCGGCTGGCCTCCGCGTGGCAGGCGCCGCAGGTGTCGGCCATCTTGAGGTTGTTGGCGTAGACCATCGGGTCGAAGGTCTTGTGGCCCGAGTGGCAGGTCACGCAGACCGGGTACTTCAAGGGGCGTTCGGCCGTGGGCGTCTGGGGCTCGGCGCCGGGCTTGACTCGCGCCGGGTCCTTGTCGCCGAGCCACTTCTGTCCGTGCGTGCTCTCCTTCCAGCGCGTGACGATGAACTCGTGGCACTGGCCGCAGGTCTCGACCGAGTTGACCTTCGCGACCTTCGAGGTCTCGCTCTTGACCTTGGCGATGTCGTGCGCGCCGTGGCACGTGCTGCACGTCGGCGCGACAGCGAGCCCGGAGCGGAGCAGCCCCTGGCCGTGGACGCTGGTGCGGAAGGCGCGCACGTACTCCGTGTCATGGCATTCGCTGCAGGTCGTGACCTGCAGCACCTTCGACATCGGCGCCGTCGGGTCCTTGTGCCCCTTGGGCTCGTGCAGGTCGCCGTGGCAGTCGAGGCACCGGACCTGCTTGGCCGCGGTGCCGTGGATGCTCGTCTTGAACTGCGCCACCTGGTCGCCGTGGCAGGCCTTGCACGCGTTCCAGTTGGTGCGGACGAACTTGCCGTGGCTGTCGCCGTGGCAGGTCGAGCATTCCGAGTCCTTGTGCTTGCCGCGCGCGACCTTGGCCCCCACCTCGGCGTGGCAGCCCGACTGGGCGCACAGCTGCTTCGGCGGCAGCTCGTCGAGGGCGCTGCCGTGGGGCTTGCCGTCGGTCACGTTGGAGTGGCACGCGTGGCAGTCGATGTCCTTGGCCGCGTGCTTGGCATCGCTGACGACGCCCTTGTGGCACCCGGCGTTGACGCAGGTGTTGGGGGTCGGCGTCGCTTGGGCGCTGGCTCCGAAAGAGACGATGCAGGCGATGAGCGGAAGCGCGCGGTAGGTGCTCATGGCTGGACCTCTCCGGGCCAGACGAACGTTCCGGCGAGCGTCAGTGCGGCAGCGGTGCTGGTCATCACTCCCCTCCGCGTCGTCGACTCCAGGATGGATAGGCGATGAGTGCGGCCACCACTGCGTCGCTCCACCCGTTCGGCTGGCCGGGTCACCTTCTCCTCGAGAGCGTGCAGCGGGGTCTCCATCTGCCCCCCCTCCGCCGAGTGGCTCGGCTGCCCCGAACATGGAACAACGGGATGCTTGCAGCGGGAGTGCCGCCGCGAAGCTGGCGTGATGGCGTACGTCCACCGTTCCCGCCCCGCAGCCTTTGCGCCTGTCAGGATGCGCCCGCGCGAATTACCCAGCGTTCCGTGAGGTCTCTCCCCCTCTCCTGCTGCCGCATCCGCCTTTCCTCGTCCGCAGCTCGACTACGGACCCAGGTCGACGACGCCGTTCAGGTGCGTGGAGTTCCCCGAAGCATCCACGATGATGTTCCCCGCCGAGGTGACGGATCGCGGGTGGCAGCCGGCGCAGTCGGTGAGGGTTTTGCCCACGTGGAAGGACTCGCCCGGAATCTGTGGCGGAATCCCGTGGCAGCTTCCACAGGCCGCCTGTCCCGTCCCGTTGAACGCGGGGGTTCGATTCACGCTCGGGGCGGTGTCCTGCGAGAGACGGGCTCCCGACCCGTGACAGTAGGAGGTGCAGGTCGCGGTCTGGGGGTCGTAGGTCACGACCGCGCCGTCCGCCCTGGCCAGCACGCCCGCATCGGGCGGGAAGACGTCCGCGGGCGGGACATGGTCGATGTGGCCCGGGCTGTCGAGCTCCGTCGGTACCACGTGGCACTCGTTGCAGGCGACGGGCGCGCTGACCTTGTGCTGGGCCTCCAGGTGGGGACGATGCGCTCCCACGGTCTGCAGGCTCGGATCCGATCGCCCGAGCAGGTCGACGGGGGGCGCCGGACTGTCGCCGCTCCCGTGACACCCCACGCAGCTGCCCGCCGGGGCCGCCAGGTTCACCTCGCCGTTGGCGTGGAGCGGAGACCGCGGCTGGTCCCCGATGAAGCTCGGCCGGTGGCAGGTGTTGCAACGGGTGTCCGGCCCGTGCCCTTCCGGCGGCACTCCGTGACAGCTGCCGCAGGGAGCCTGGTCTTGCCCGACGGCGGTCCATACCGGGGTGATGAAGTTTGCGTTCGGGTCCTGGAAGGGCGCGTGGCAGTAGCCGTTGGTGCAGGTGGCCGCATTCCGATCCCAGGAGAACTGGCCGGCGAAGCCGCTGCGAACGATCACCGGCGCGGGACCGGTGAGCAGCTTCCCTCCGGACTGATAGTGCCCCTCGTCCTGCGGGTGGGTGGGCGTTGTGTGACACACCTCGCACGAGTAGGCGGCGTGCATCGCGCCGTCGGCGACGTGCGCCTGGTGCGCCCCCACCGTCACCAGCGAGGTCGCGGACAGGTAGTCCAGGTTCCGGGGCGGGCCCGCGTTGGCCGCGTTCCCGTGGCAGGTATTGCAGGCCATCACGCCCGAGGCGTGACAGCTCTGACAGGAGACGTTGACGCTGCCTCCGCTCAGATCCTCCCCGTGGCAGGCCTGGCAGCCGGAGAGGTCGTAGACGGCCTGCCGCAGCACCCGTCCGTGGAACTGATCGCCGTTGCCGGGATCCATCCAGCCGTTGATGTGCACCGTGTACGGCTTGGGCTTGAGCGCGCACTCGACGACCCAGCTCTGGAGCTCGGAGAGCTCGGCTTGCGAAATCGCCACGTGCCCGGTCGGCAGCGTCCCTCGCGCGGCCTGGAGCACGAGCGAGTTGTCGTCCCCGGCGCGCGCCCGGTACGTCCCGTCGGGCCGGCGGGCGACAGCGGCCAGGTAGCTGTCCACCCGGTAGTCGGCCTCGGCCCGGGTCGCCGAGTGGCAGGAGGCGCACCGCGACTGGAGTACCTGACCCACGCCCTGGGCATAGCTGTCGTCGCATTTCGCCTGTCCCAGCTTCTGAGAACGCCCCTCGCATCCGGCCAGCGCCGCGAGGGCGGCGAGCAGCACGACCTGCCTTCGCACGGGTCGGTCTAGAGGTGACATGACAGGCACATGGAGTTGCGGTTGATTTCCGAAGGGGGGTGCTTCCCCGTCCAGCCCGGCGGGTGCGGGTCGCCGCCCGGACCCCCGACGCGGTGGCAGCTCACGCAGTTGGACGCGGCCCCCTGGTCATGGCAGGCGGCGCAGCTCACGATGTCGTTCCGCGCGGCCGAGCCGTGGAAGCTCGGGCTCCCGGGCGTGAGCCAGCCCCCGGGGTGCGGATTCAGCGGATTGCTCGAGTCGGGCGTGAGCCGCTGCTTCTTGTGACAATCGTTGCAGAAGCTGACCGGGTGGCACTTCTGGCAGGCCGCCTGGTTCCCGCGCGCCTCGATGGAGTGGCGGGTGAGGAAGTCGCCCCAGTGGATGAAGTTCCGGTCCGGGCGATCCGGGAGGATCTCCTCCACCTTCATCGGACGGGTCCGCGCCGCGTGGCAGTCCGCGCAGAAGGCCTGCTGGTGGCAGGTGTCGCAGGCCGCGGACGTCGACCGGGCGATGGGAGGATGGAGCCGGGTGAAGTTCCCCTGGTGGCTGAAGGCGGTGGTGGGCCGGAGCGGGAAGCGGGTCAGGTCCAGGTGGCAGGCGTAGCACTGGCCGCCGGAGAACTGCTGATCGTGAGGGTGGCAGCCGAGGCAGGTCTTCATCGGTGGGACCGGCTTCTCCAGCTGGCCCCGGACCGGGAGCACCTGGTGACAGACGTCGCACTTGTCGTCCTTCTCCAGATGCTTGGCGTGGTTCATGATCAGGTACGGCGGCTTCTTCACGTAGGTGCCCGGCTTCGCGGTCAGGTGACACATCTCGCACTTGCCCGCTTCCTTCTCCTTCTTGTGGCACTCGAGGCACTTCTTCTCTTTGGGGAAGACGCCGGGCTGTCCCAGCTCGGTCATGTCGAAGATCGGCTCGTGGCAGGTGAGGCAGTCCAGCCCGGCCTTCTTGTGCCCGGCGTGGTTGGGGTCGATCTGGATCGGCTCTCCGGCCTGCGCGGACCACACCCCGCCCAGGAGGAGGACGGCGAGTACCGGACCACTGCCGCGGAGGGGTCGCCGGCTCATCGAGCGGCTCCCTTGTTGCCGTAGTTCGAGAAGGTGTAGCCGATGCGGGCAGTGGCCGTGAACACGCTCTCGAAGAAGGGCGTGGACCCCGCCGAGCCGCTCAGCATCGCGCTCCATCCCGAGCCGATGGCCCAGGTGGCGCTGCCCGTCCCCACGATGGATCCCGTCTTCGCGTTGACCGGGTTCGACAGCACCGTTCCCTCCACGTCCGCGGTCAACCTCACCCGCTGGCTCAAGGCAAAGGAGACCCAGGCGCGCAGGTCGGTCACCCCGTTGACCGGCACGAAAAGGAACCGGGCATTCACACCGACCGTCGACTTTCGGGTGAGCCGGTAGGTGGCCCGCAGCTCGGCCTCATCGCCGTGCCCTCCGTCCACCCACAGCCGGTTGTACTCGCCGTACAGACCGAGGCGCGGGGTCGTCTGCCAGAACACCCCACCTCCCACCGCGTCGCGGTTCGTCTCCGCGAACACGCTGAAGATGGAGGTCATGGGAAGGAAGAGATCCGGCGAGTAGTGCTGCCCCTTCGCGAAGACCTCGACGGTGGGAAGGATCTGCCAGTGGACGTTGAGGTCCGCGTCCGCGAAGCGCTCCTCCTGGAGGCTCAGGATGCCCGAGGCGGAGGCCCAGAGATTGGAGAGGATGGCCCAGCGGGCGTCCAGGCCCAGGTCCTGCCTCGACAGGACGCTGCCGCTGATGATCTCCAGGAAGGAGACTCCCACCTCGGACCCGTAGGAGGGCCGCCAGAAGGCTCTGCCTCCGAAGGCGAACTCGCCGACCGGATAGTTGAAACGGGACACCGTGGGGGCTCCGGCGTAGCCGGTCACCCCGAACCCCTTGCCGATCATCGCCGTGGCGTTCACCCCGTCCAGCTGGAGAACCCGCGCCGCCCCGCCGGAGACGAGCTGTCTTCCGAGCGTCAGGCTGAGGTGGCGATGGAACAGCGACCCCTGGATGTAGAGGAGGTCGATGTCGCCGGTGGTATCCGTGTAGATCGAGTCCTTGAGCGACGACAGCTGTCCCCAGGCCGAGAGCTGGATGTTGAGGTCGTCGACGCCGGACACCTCGATGTTCCGCACCGAGAGGCCCACCATCTCCGTGCCCCAGAAGCCGGTGCGGGTGTCCCCTGCCCTCCAGTCCGGCTTGAGGCGCAGCATCGTCGTCGAGGTCGCGTCCACGACCTGCGCGGCGGCCGGCGGTGCCCAGACGGTCACGATGAGCACGAGAGTCGCCCACCGCGGGCCAGCCCCAGCGACGTGACCGAACATCCCTCGGTTCATGATCCGGTGACGCTCCTCTTGGCTGCAGTCCGGGGCGGTCGACGCGAGCTACTCCTTCTCGCGGGGATAGGGGGGAACGTAGGGTGAAGTGATGTTGTGGACCTCGGCCACCGGGAGAATCGCTCCGGTCCCGTGACACACGACGCAGCTCTCCACCGGCGGTCCGCTCGGCGGGAAGAAGGTGTTCTGCTCCGCGTGGTTCGCCGCGGCCGCCGAGTCGTGGCAGGTGATGCACGCCCGTGCCGTCGGGGTCTGCCAGGCGGTGTTCACGCACTTGCCGGCCGCCGAGCAGGTCTGGCCGTACCCACAGGGCGAGGTGCTCGAGCAGGCGGCGTTCGTGCTCTGGTGGCAATTGGTGCACGCGCGCACGTCCACCGGCGCCAGGATCTCCTCGAAGTCGAGCAGGCTGTTGTTGAAGCCGAGGTAGTTCAGTGTCTTCGGCGGGATGCTCGGGGGAAGCCCGAGGTTGTTCCGCTCCGCGTAGCCGTCGCGCAGTCGCGCGAAGTGGATGTTGTGCACCAGTTGCTGGTAGTCGACGACCACGCCCGGCGTCGGGTCGACGGTCACGGTGCAGACGCTGCCCGAGCACGCTTCCCAGCCTCCGGCGAAGCCCGCGCAATCGGAATTGGTGCTGCAGGCCACTCCGGTGGACCCCATCACGCGGTCGAAGGCGTTCTGGGTGTGGCAGGTGCTGCAGGTCTCGCCGTTCTTCCGCTGGCCCCCGTGAAGCGCCAGATGCGGGAATCCGGAGGCGGTCATGCCGTGGCACGCGCCACAGGCGGCCTGGGTCACCACCTGGCGCCCCGAGGCCGTCTGGTTCACTCCGAAGGCGACGGCCACCTGCGCATCGACCGCGTCACGCACTCCGCTGGTGGTCTTCGCCCAGTAGAACCAGACGGTGTAGTTCCCCGGCGGGTTGACCTGTGTTCCCGCGGTGGAGTTGTTGACGGGGGGCAGCGAGCTCGCCGGCCAGGTGGTGGCCGGGACATAGGTGTAGGTCTGCGTGGCCCCGTCGTAGGTCAGCGTTCCCTGCCCCGCGTTCTTCATGGTCAGGCCGCCTGTTCCGGCGCCGTACACGCGCTGGGGGTTGCTGGTCGGACCGGCGACCAGGAAGGTGCCGGCCCATGCGGAGTTGGTGATCAGATCCGGGACCGGAAACGCAGCGTCGTTGATGAGCCGGAACTTCAACGTCAGCGTGTCGCCTACCTGGAAGCTGTCGCCGGGCCCGGTTCCTCCGGTCACGGTCACTTCCTCGAACCCGTAGCCCTCGAGGCTGATGGGTGGGTTGTAAGGAGAGATGGCGTGCCGGCCGGCGATGGGTGAGAGGCCGTTGGTCGGCCCGTGGCAGGTGGCGCACTGCGCGTCGTCGGGCTGGAGCGCGTGGGAGGTCAGCTCGCAGTTCTTGGTCGTCGTGTTGCACGTGGCAATGGCGCTCAGGCCGCTGCAGCTCGCGTTGGTGGTGCACCCGCTCGTGCCGCTCGGGAACCCGAGGACGGTCGGCGGGGTGATGACCGCCTCGGGCGCGCTCGGGTCCACCCCACCGTCGGGCAACAGGGCTCCGGCGAAGAAGACGTTGTCGTGGCAGGTGCCGCAGGCCGCCCGGGAGGGCCGGGTCATCCACGCATCGTCGACGTGGCAGCTGGTGCAGTCCTTCTCCATCGCCACGGAGGCGGGCAGCGCGACACCGGGCGTTCCACCGGTAGGCATCGCCGGGAAGCCGACGTTCAGGAACGCGGTGAGCGAGTCATCCGCCCCGAACCCGTACTCCGGGTGGGCGGCGCCGGCAGCGAGCTGGTGCTCCCCCCGGTGCACGCCGTGGGTCTTCCGGAGCAGGTGATTCGGACTGTACCCGGCGTTGTTGTGGCAGGCCTTGCAGCTGCCGATGGGGAGCGAGTCGAGCGCGTAGTTGCCCACCGGCGAGAAGCCCGGGGGGATGTGCGCCATGTGGATCTTGCCCCCCGGTGCCTGGTTCAGATGGCAGCTCGCGCAGCTCGACTCGTTCGCGGGTCCGCTCGCGTAGGGCTCGACCGTCGCCGTCCCGATCTGGAAGTCCTGGAGGACGAACATCTGGTTGAGCGGGTCGGGTCCGATCGCCCAGACCGCCGCGGTGTACGTCCCGGGCGCCTCGGCGGTGATCGGGTTGAGCGTGTAGACGATGGTCCCGTCCGGCTGGACGGTCATGTTCGCGTTCGGGAGCCCGCCGTCCTCGAGCGGCTTGAGGCCCTGGGCGGTGAACGGCGCCGGAGTGAGATTCAGGAGGTTGTAGGCGGTGACCGTCTGCAGCGGGGACCGGGGGCCGACCACGAAGAAGTCGGCGGTCGAGCCGAGGCTGGCGGGAGGAACGGTGTGGCCGCAGGCGTCCGCGAAGGTGATCGTGACCACCGGTCGGTCCCCCGTGACGAAGAAGCTGCCGTTCGTCGGGCTCGAGACCGCCACCGTGGCGCCGAGCTGGGTGCAGCTGGAACCGCCGTCACCGCCCTGGCCTGGAGGCCCGGGGGGACCGGCATCGCCGGAAGGCCCCTCCGGACCCCGGTCGCCGAGACACCCCGCCCCCAGTCCGACGAGGACTGCTCCCACCAGCGACAGCGCCAGCCTCATCGCCGTCCCCTCTCCCACGTCACCGGAGGCCCTCCCGGGACCCGGAAACTACCTCACTCATCCCTCCCGGAAAGGGCAGTTCCACATGGGCCGAAAGTCCTACTTTGGACGAGGCCGGCAAGGGCGCAAACCGTGCGCCATCGTCCGAGCGAGCCGGACCCGCCTCCTCGCGGGCTCGCGCGCCGCGTGCGCCGCGGTTGGCTCGCCCGAATAGGCCCTCGGGATTCTTGCGAGTCCCGGGTCGATCCGCTACGGAAACCGGACACTCGGAGGGCGCCCATGCAACACG
>RPRB01000152.1 GCA_003818285.1 Myxococcaceae bacterium | reverse complement strand
GGCGCCCCTGCGCCGGTCCGCGAGCGTCCCCCTGGTGCGGGGGACTGAGCCCGGACGACCGGCGCCCCTGCGCCGGTCCGCGAGCGTCCCCCTGGTGCGGGGGGCTGAGCCCGGACGACCGGCGTCCCTGCGCTCGCGTCGCATCCGGCGGGCCACCCTCCGTGCTCGGAGCGCCTCCGCGCACGCGCGACCGGTTCCCTCCCGAGGACTTGCGCGGACCTCCCCACCGGCCGGTCCGCGTCGGGCCTCCCACGGGCGCGCGCAGGTTCCCCCGCTTCTCCAGGTAGCTCTGAAGCCGCGAGAGTACGCCGACCAGGTCCGGCGCCTCCCCGAGCACGCCGACGAAGGGGTCCGCTCCGAGGCGCTCCATCCTCGCCGGCGCGTCGAGCGCGGTGAACTGTCGCGGGGAGAGCCCGGGCTTGACCTCGTCCCACCGGAGCGGCATCGAGACCGGCACGCCGGGAAGCGGGCGTGCGGAGAACGGCGCGACGAGGAGCTTTCCCCGACCGTTCTGGAGGTAGTCCACGTAGACCTTCGAGCGCCGTGCCCGGACCACCCGCTCCGTGGTGGCGATGTCCGGATGCTGCTGGACCAGGGCCTCGGCGAGCACCTGCCCGAAGCTGATGGCCGCGACGTGGTCCAGCTGGCGCTCGAGCGGCACGAGCACGTGCAGGCCCGAGCTGCCGCTGGTCTTGATGAAGTGGGGCAGCTCCAGCTCCTCGCAGAGAGCCCGCGCCGCGATGGCGAGGGTGATCACGTGCTCGAACGGGGCGGACTTCGGATCGAGGTCGAGGATGCACCAGTCGGGGTGCTCGAGGTCGGCGACCCGCGCGCTCCACAGGTGGAAGGGGATGGTGCCGAGGTTGACCAGGAAGGAGAGGGTCTCGACGTCCTCGCAGACGAACTGCCGGATCGGCCCCTCGTCGCCCTCCATCTCCACGGTGCGGACCCAGGAGGGCACGTAGGGGCCGCCGGCCTGCTTCTGGAAGAAGCTCTCGGCGTGGATCCCGTCGGGGAACCGGGTGAGCATCAGCGGCCGGTCGCGCAGGTACGGAAGCATCCAGGGCGCGATGGCCTGGTAGTAGCGGATGAGGTCTCCCTTGGTGAACCCGTCCTCGGGGAACCACACCTTCTCCAGATTCACGTAGTTGACGGTCCGTTCCTCGGCGCTCCACGGCGGAGCACACTGCTCGGGACGTCGGTCGTCGCGGAAGCGGCAGAAGACGGGAGCGCGGGGCGATCCTCCGCGCTCCCAGTCCTTGTAGCGGACCTCGGCCACCAGCGTCGGATCGACCCACAGGAGATCTCTGTCCCGCGGCGCGTCCCGGCAAGGCGGCGTCGGACGGCGATGGGCGGCGAGCTCCTTCTCCACCCGCGACGCCTCCCGCGGCCCGAGACCGCTTCCCACCCGGCCGGCGTAGGCGAATCCGTCTCCGTCCCAGGTGGCGAGCGCGAGCGAGGTCAGCTCGCGGGTGTGGCCAACGACCGCGAAGTCCCCGACCTGATGGATGACCACCTTCTGCCAGTCGGTCCCGCGGCCGGCGTGATGGGCGCCGTCGGAACGCTTGGCGACGATGCCCTCCAGCCCCATCTGCTTCACCGCCTCGTAAAAGGCCTCCCCTTCCGTCTCCACCGGCTCGACGCACCGGACCCGTCCCCCCTCCGCGGTCAGCGCCCGGAGCAGCTCCCGGCGGCGGGCGAGCGACAATCCGCGCAGGTCGCGCCCCTCCGCGGCGAGGAGATCGAACGTCCAGTACGTGGCGGGGGGTGCGCCGCGCGGAGGCCGGATCCGCTGCGCGCGTTGTTGCAGCAATGAGAACGAGGGGCGGCCCTCGCTGTTCTCCACCACCACCTCGCCGTCGAGGATGAAGTCGTCCGAGGGAAGCGCCCGGAGCGCCGCCACCACCTCGGGGAATTGCTCGGAGGGGTCGCTTCCACCGCGGTAACGGAGCCGGACCTGCTTGCCGCGCCGCTCGGCGAGGATGCGATAGCCGTCGTACTTCAGCTCGAACCACCATCCGCTGCGGGTGAAGGCCCGCGGAGCCCGGCTGGCGAGCTGGAAGTCGACGTCGGCGAGCCGGACCTCCCGCCCGGGCGCCCCGGTCTGCTCGATGGCGAGGCGGAAGGGAGGGGTCGCGACAGACCTGTTGCGAGGGGGGCGTCTGCTGGCGGCCATGCGGTGGGGGGTATATCTACGCTCTCATGGCGGCACGTGCGATCGGCTCGGGGACCATCTCCTTCGGTCTGGTGAACATCCCGGTGAAGCTCTACGCGGCGGCCGAGAGCGCGGCGCAGATCTCGTTCCACCAGCTCCACGACAAGTGCAAGAGCCGCATCAAGCAGCAGCTCTGGTGCCCGGTGGACGAGGAGATTGTCAGCCGTGACCACCTGGTGAAGGGCTACGAGTTCGCCCGTGACCAGTACGTGCTGTTCACCGCCGAGGAGCTGAAGGCGCTGGAGGAGGCCTCCACCAAGGCGATGGAGATCACCGAGTTCGTCCCGCTCTCCAGCGTGGACCCGCTCTACTTCGAGAACGGCTGGTACCTGGGGCCGGACAAGGGCGCGGACCGCCCCTACAAGCTCCTGGCGCAGGCGCTGGAGCAGGCCCAGCACGCGGCCATCGCCAAGTACTCCACCCGGGGCCGGGAGGAGCTGGTGCTGATCCGCCCCCGCGAGGGCGCGCTGGTGATGCAGACCCTGCGCTACGCCGACGAGCTGCGACCGGTGAGCGAGGTCCCGATCGGCGCGGGCGAGGTGAAGCCGGCGGAACTCCAGCTGGCGAAGCAGTTCATCGACCAGCTGTCGACCGAGACCTTCGACGCGGGCAAGTACGAGGACACCTACCGGAAGAAGCTGCAGTCGGTGATCGACGCGAAGATCGCCGGCGAGCCGGTGTCGATCGCGCCCGCGGAACCGCCGCGAACTCAGGTCATCGACCTGATGGAGGCGCTGAAGGCGAGCCTGGCGAGGCGCGGCGCGACTCCCGCCACCGAGGCGGCGCCCTCCGGGGAGGCCGCTCCGGCCCCGGCGATGGCAGAGCGGAAGCCGCCCAAGCGCGCACCGGCCCAGGCCGCTCAGCCCGCCGCGGCGAAGAAGCGCAGCAAGCGGTGAGGGGCTTCCCCGCGGTTGCGCAGCGCGGTGCGAGCGCGGCAAGCGTTCGGTACGGCAGACGTAGGGATCGCCGCATGCGGCTTCACCGTGCAGCGCTCGGCAGCGCACTGTTCTTCGCGCTCGCGCCCGGGGTGGTGGTCGGGCTCGTGCCGTGGTGGCTCACGCGGTGGGAGTGGCGGCCCGCGCCGATGCCCCTCAGCCTGCTCGGGGGCCTGTTGCTGGTCGTCGCCCTGCCTGTCCTGGTGAGCGCGTTCGTCCGGTTCGTGCGGGACGGCCTCGGCACGCCGGCTCCAGTCGCCCCCACGGAGCGGCTGGTGGTGACGGGCGCATACCGGTACGTCCGCAACCCGATGTACCTGGCGGTGCTCTCGGCCATCGTCGGTCAGGGGTTGCTCCTCGGGCAGTCGGTGCTGCTCGCGTACGCGGGGCTCGTGGCGGTGCTGGTGGTGAGCTTCGTCCGGCTCTACGAGGAGCCGGTGCTCCGGCGGCAGTTCGGGGAGGAGTACGAGGCGTACCGGCGGGCGGTGCCGGGATGGGTGCCGCATCTTCGGCCGTGGAAGGGGTGAGTCAGCGCCACCGCGTACCGGGTTCCTGACGCTGATCGCGCAGGCCGTTCGGATAGGCCGTCGGACCCACCCTCGGGCAGGACTGACCCGAAATGCCCTTTAAAGGCCCTCGGCCGGCTCGCCGTCAGACCCCGCTGGTACCTCTTTCAGGGTCATGCAGCGGACCCGAGTGGAGACGCGGACCTACACGCTTGCCGATGCAGCGGCGGTGCTGGGCACCTCCGAGGCACGGGTTCTCCAGCTCGTCGAGGCGGGACTCCCCGAGCAGGCCGCCCGCCTGCGCCGGCCTGGCGCCCGGGGCCTGACCTTCCAGGACCTGGTCCTGCTCCGGAACGCCAAGCGCCTCGTGGATCAGGCCATCCAGCCCGCGCGGGTGGCGGACGCGCTCCGGCAGGCCCGGGCGAGATTGCCCGCGGAGCGCCCGCTGAGCAGCATCACCCTCGAGCGCGCCGGGCAGCAGGTCGTCGTGCGGGAGGGAAAGGTCCGGGTCGAGCCCGGGTCCGGACAGGTGCTGCTGGACCTCGATGAGGCGTTCCGGCCCGCCCCGGCGCCGACGGCGGAGATCGACGCGCTCTTCTCCGAGGCGCAGGCCCTGGAGGACCGCGCCCCGGCACGGGCCCGGAGCCTCTACGCCGAGCTCCTGGCCCGCGCTCCGGGCCATGCGGACGCGCACCTGAACCTCGGACGCCTCCTTCACGAGGACGGTCGCCTCGCAGAAGCGCAGACGCACTACCGTGCAGCGCTCGCGACCCGGCCAGGAGATGCCACGGCGGCGTACAACCTCGCGGTCGCGCTGGGCGACCAGGGCCGGATGGCCGACGCGGTCCACTGGTACGAGACTGCGCTTCGCTCCGATCCGCGACTGGCCGAGGCGCACTTCAACCTCGCCTGCCTCCACGAGCGTCGGGGGCAGCCGGTGCTCGCCCTTCGGCATCTGAAGGAGTACCGGCGGCTCGCAGGCTGAGTCGCCCCGACGCTGAATGCTCCCGTCCCGCACGGTGCCGCCAGCCGACGAGCGCCCCGACCCGGGGGCGCATCGCGGCACTCTCGTGGACGCTGCCCCGCGGTGCAGTCCCGGGAGCATGGGGCTCCTGGGCCGACGCAGGCGGGTCGGGTTCCCGCGCTGACTGCGTTCCGACATCTGCGACGCAGAAGCCCCTCATCCACGCCATCCCCTCGTGGTAGGCCTCGGCCCCGTTCCCCGGAGGCCCCTCGCGATGCGCGTCTCTCTCGTCCTCGTCCTCGGCACTCTCCTTCTCACCGGCTGCAAGCGTGAGACGCAGGAGGCGGTGGCCCAGGCCAAGGGCGCTGCTGCCGACGCCGAACGGGCGGCGAAGGACGCGGCCGCCCAGGCCCGGAGCGCCGCGGACCAGGCGAAGGTGGCTGCTGACGAGGCGGCCGCGAAGGCCCGTCACGCCGCGGACCAGGCAAAGGCTGCTGCCGACGAGGCGGCGGCAAAGGCCCGGGGCGCCGCGGATGACGCAGCGGCCACGGCGCGCGACGCGGCGGGTACCGCCAGCGACTCGGCTCGGCGTGGACTGGACAACGCAAGTCAGACGATGCGCGAGCTTGCCGCGGGGGATCAGGTCCAGGGCGTCCTGGTGACCACCAGCCGAACCGAGCTGGACGTGCGGCCCGCGTCCGGTCCGGTGAAGACGCTCCACACCGACGACCGGACCCGGTGGATCCTCCACGGAGCGACGGCAGGCCCGGGGGGCTTCCCGATCGGATCGACCGTCCGGGTGACGTACATCGTCAAGGATGGGCAGATGCTCGCCACCCAGGTCGAGGCGGTGGGCCGTTGACCCTGCCCGTCCAGCCGCCGGTCTCCCCGATGCTGTCGAAGCTGGTGCGCGAGCTGCCACCGGCCGGGGACGTCATCTACGAGCCGAAGTGGGACGGTTTCCGGACCATCGTCTTCCGCGATGGCGACGAGGTGGAGCTGGGCAGCCGCAAGGAGCGGCCGATGACCCGGTATTTCCCGGAGCTGCTCGGGCCTCTCCGCGCCTCGCTTCCCGAGCGCTGTGTGGTGGACGGGGAAATCGTCATCGCCGGTCCCGACGGACTCGACTTCGACGCGCTCCTCAACCGGATTCACCCTGCCGCTTCGCGGGTCCGGAAACTCGCCGAGGAGACACCCGCCTCCTTCGTCGGCTTCGACCTGCTGGCACTCGGGGACGAGGACCTCCGGACAAGCCCCTTCGAGGAGCGACGGCGTCGGCTCGAGCAGGCGCTCGCCGGGGCGAAGCCCCCCGTCCATCTCACCCCCGCGACCCGCGACCGGGCCGTGGCCGAGGAGTGGTTCCGCCGCTTCGAGGGGGCCGGGCTCGACGGCGTGATGGTCAAGCCGCTCGCGCTGCCCTACCTCGAGGACAAGCGCGAGATGCTCAAGGTGAAGCATGCGCGCACCGCCGACTGCGTCGTCGCCGGATTCCGCTGGTTCAAGGGGGGTGGCGGCATCGGCTCGTTCCTCCTCGGGCTCCACGACGAGCACGGCGCGCTCCACCACGTGGGCATCTGCTCGGGCTTCGCGGCGGCGCAGCGGAAGCAGTTCGAGGCCGACCTGGCGCCGCTGCGGGAAGGCGCGCTCGAGGCCCATCCCTGGAAGGAATGGGCCACGCTGGCCGGCGAGAGCGAGCAGCGGATGCCGGGCGCCCCGAGCCGGTGGAACAACAAGAAGGACCTCTCGTGGGAGCCGGTGCGTCTGGAGAAGGTCGTGGAGGTCGGCTACGACCACCTGCAGGGGGGGCGTCGTTTCCGGCACGCGACCCACTTCCTCCGCTGGCGGCCCGACCGGACGCCGCAGTCCTGCACCTACGCCCAGCTCGAGGCCGTGGTGCCCGCGGAGCTCAAGGCGCTGTTCGGCACCTGACCCCTGCCAGGTCCCGTTGACGGCGGCGAGAAGTTCAAGCCACCTTGCGACGCGATGACGAGTCATCCACAACAGCCAACGCCGCACGGCGCGCTTGCGCGGCGGTTCGACCAGATGTTCCCGGTCCTTTCGCCGGCCGAGATCGACCGGGTCCGGCGCTTCGGCGACGTGCGCCGATTCGCCCCGGGCGAGCTGCTCTGTCGGGTGGGAAAGCCCAGCCCGGGGATGTACCTCATCCTGTCCGGCCGACTGGCAGTCG
Source organism: Myxococcaceae bacterium (assembly GCA_003818285.1). Classification (GTDB taxonomy): domain Bacteria; phylum Myxococcota; class Myxococcia; order Myxococcales; family Myxococcaceae; genus RPRB01. The sequence continues at coordinate 4,631 of RPRB01000152.1, read as the reverse complement.
TCAGCCGGGATGCGCTCGGCCGATCGCTGCCCGTCGCCGAGTTCGTGCAGCTGGCCGGAGGCACTCCCGACGAGATGGAGATCCTCCCGGGGGAGTTTCTGGCCGACCTCGGAACGCTCTCTGACAAGCCGAGCGCCATCGATGTCCAGGCGGTCGAGGAGGTGGAGGCGATCGTCGTTCCTCCCGACCAGCTTCGCGCGCTGCTCGTCGCAGAAGCCGAGCTCGGGGAACGCATCCTGCGGGCGCTGATCCTGCGCCACGTGCTGATGGTCGAGATCGGCTTCGGAGGGCCGGTGCTCATCGGGCCGCTCAGGTCTCCGGAAGTGACCAAGCTGTCCGCCTTCCTTGGACGCAACGGAACTCCGTTCCGGGTGGTCGATCCGGACGAGGATGCGGACGCCTCGGCGCTGGTGGGCCGTTACGCCCCGGGCGACCTCCCCATCGTCGTCATGCCGGACGGCGCGGTGCTCAGGAAGCCGACGAAGCAGGAGCTGGCGCTGGCGCTCGGGCTGGTGGCGAGGACCCTGCGCAGCGAGCCCTACGACGTGGCAATCGTCGGCGCCGGTCCGGCGGGACTCGCGACCGCCGTCTACGGGGCGTCCGAGGGGCTCTCGATCCTCGTGCTGGACGCGCTGACCTTTGGAGGACAGGCGGGCGCCAGCGCGCGGATCGAGAACTATCTGGGGTTTCCCACCGGAGTCCCGGGGCAGGCGCTCATGGGCCGCGCCTTCGCGCAGGCGCAGAAATTCGGGGCCGAGTTCAGCCTCTCGACGGAAGTGAAACAGCTGGACTGCACCTCCGAGAGATCAGGTCCGGATCCGGTGCTCATCCTGCACCTCGCCGACGATCGCCGGGTCCGGGCACGGACGGTGGTGGTCGCGACAGGCGCGCGGTATCGCCGTCCGGAGATTCCGAACCTTGCGCAGTTCGAGGGGCGCGGCGTGTCGTACTGGGCCTCGCCGGTCGAGGCTCGGCTGTGCCGCGGTGAAGACGTGGCCCTGATCGGCGGAGGAAACTCGGCGGGACAGGCGGCGGTGTTCCTGTCGAGCCAGGCGCGCCACGTGAGCATGCTGGTGCGCGGGCCGAGCCTCTCGAGCACCATGTCGCGCTATCTGATCGACCGGCTCGCGGCCTCTTCCAACGTCGCAGTCCTCTGCGAGACGGAGATCGTGCAGCTCTCCGGCACACCGGACCAGGGGCTGAAAGCCGTGCGGTGGCGCCACCGTCGCACTCGAGTGGAGGAGGAGCACGCCATCGCCCACCTGTTCGTCTTCACCGGCGCCGATCCGGTCGCGACCTGGCTGAACGGCTGCGGCGTGCCCCTGGACGAGAAGGGGTTCATTCGAACCGGCGCCGACGCGGGTTCGACCGCGCGTGTGCCACTTCCGATGGAGACGAGCGTCGAAGGAATCTTCGCCGTGGGCGACGTTCGTTGCGGTTCGGTCAAGCGCGTCGGGGCAGCGATCGGAGAAGGCGCGGCGGTGGTCACCCAGCTTCACTCCTTCCTCGCCCGGCGAGGCGCACCAGCCCGCCTGAGCTAGCCCTCGGGCTCCTTGCGCGCCTTGCTCGGCTGGACCCGCTTCGGCTCTCCCTGCTGCTTGGGGAAGTGCGGCGGCCATGGCGCGTCCCCCAGGCCCTGCGCCTCGTCCCGGGCGGCGAGCTCCAGCAACGGATCGAGCGAGAACGCCCGGTCGTCGATCCCCGCCCCCACGTCGCCCAGCTTCTCGAAGCGGGCCGGCACGGTGGCGATGGTCAGGTCCCCCGGCTCGACCGTCTCCATCTCCGCCCAGGTCACGGGACAGCTGACCTTCGCCTCGGGGTTGGCCCGCACCGAGTAGACCGAGGCGATGGTGCGGTCGCGCGCGTTCTGGTTGTAGTCGAGGAACACCCGCGTGCCGCGCTCCTCCTTCCACCACTTGCTGGTCGCCTGGTCCGGGAGCCGCCGCTCCACCTCCCGGGCCAGGGCCAGCGCCGCGCGCCGCACCTCCAGGAATTCCCACCGGGGCTCGATGCGCACGTAGACGTGGACCCCGCGCGAGCCGGACGTCTTGGGCCAGCCGAGCAGCCCGAGCCCGTCGAGCACCGACCTCACCTCGGCGGCGACGCGGCGCACCGTCGAGAACTCCACCCCCGGCTGCGGATCGAGGTCCACCCGGAGCTCGTCCGGGTGGTCCACGTCGCTCCGCCGCACCGCCCAGGGGTTCAGGTCGAGGCAGCCCAGGTTCACCGCCCAGATGACGTGCGAGACGTCCACCGGACACAGCTCGCGGGCGCTGCGGCCGCTGGGGAAGGTGACGGTCACGGTCTCCATCCACTCGGGGAGCGGGCTGGGCACGCGCTTCTGGTAGAAAAATTCCCCGGTGGCTCCGTTTGGATAGCGCTTGAGGACAGTGGGGCGCTCTCGCACCCCCCGCAGCGCGCCCGCCCCCACGGCCAGGTAGTAGCGGACCAGGTCCAGCTTGGTCTCCCCTCGCGCAGGGAAGAACACCTTGTCGGGATTCGAGATACGGACCTTCCGCCCGCCGACCTCGACCTCGGTGTGAATAGTGGGCACGGTTTCTCCCGCCAGGTGTGTTAACGCTCTATCCGGATGAGACTGGGGAAGTACCAGCTGCTCCGCAAGCTCGCCACCGGCGGGATGGCCGAGGTGTTCCTCGCCAAGACCGACGGGCCGATGGGCTTCGAGAAGATGCTGGTCATCAAGCGCATCCTCCCCCACCTCGCCGAGGACCCGCAGTTCGTGGAGATGTTCCTCGGAGAGGCGAAGCTGGCCGCGCAGCTGAATCACCCCAACCTCGTGCAGCTGTTCGACTTCGGCGAGGCCGAGGGCAGCTACTTCATCGCCATGGAGTACATCGACGGGCCCACGCTCCGGCTGCTCCTGGCGCGGGCCCGGGATCTCCGCGCGCCCATCCCGCTGGCCGTCGCCGCGCGCATGGTCTCCTCGGCGGCCGAGGGGCTGGCCTACGCCCACGACTTCCGCGACCACGGGACCGACGTTCCGCTTCACCTCGTGCACCGCGACGTCAGCCCGGACAACATCCTGGTGAGCCGCAGCGGCGCGGTGAAGCTGGTGGACTTCGGCATCGCCAAGGCCCGTGGTCAGAGCCATCACACCCAGGCAGGCACGGTGAAGGGGAAGGTGGCGTACATGGCCCCGGAGCAGCTCCGTGGCGAGCCGCTCGACCGCCGCGTGGACCTGTACTCGCTCGGCGTCGTCCTCTACGAGCTGTGCACCGGGCGCATGCCCTTCGAGGCCAACAGCGAGGCGAGCATGGTCCGCGCCGTGCTGTACGACGCCGCCATCCCGGCGGTGAAGCGCGTGCCCACCCTGCCCCGGACCATCCAGGGCATCCTGGAGGGGCTGCTGGCCAAGGACCGCAACGCCCGCTACCCGGACTGCCGCACGCTCCACGCCGACCTCGAGGCATTCATCCAGTCCACCCGCGAGGCCACCAACGGCTTCGCGCTCTCGCGCCTCGTCGCCCAGCTCGCTCCGCAGCCGCCGCCGACCCAGGCCGTCCAGCCGACGCCTCCGCGTGCCGCCGAGATGCCGCCTGGTGTGACCGCCTCGGCCTTCGCGCCCACCTCGAGCAGCCCGATTCTCCTCAGCGAGCCGCTCGCGGGTGGGGGTGCGGTGGCCGCTCCGGCCGTCCTGGAGATTCTCGATCTCGACCGGACCGTCCGCTCGGAGCCGCGGCGGATGCCCCCGCCGACGATGGCGAACCTGGAGGTCCGGCCGCCTGCCTCCGCCGCGCCCGCGCCACGGCGGTCCGCCTTCGTGTTCCCCAGCGCCCTGGAGAAGGAACGGGGTTCGGTGGCGCCGGTCCGGCTCGGCCTCGACCGTCCGGAAGGGCGACGGCGGACGACCGGCAGCACGCGGCGGGTCCGGACCGGCGGCGGTGGCCTGCGGGTGCTCGGCGTGGTGCTGCTCTTCCTCGCGCTCGCGGTGGTGGGCGCGTACCTGGGGCTCGCCGCCGCACACCGGACCGATCTCCTCGCCCGCGTGGGGCTGCCCGTCCCGGCCGCGCTCGCCCCGGCGCCGGCCAGCGTCCCTTCCGCGGTGACGGCGCCCGGCTCCACCGCAGAGCCGGTGCCGGCGGCGAAGACCTTGCCGACCTCCGAAGGACGGGCGACGGGCACCGGGACGCCGCCTGCCGTGGCGGCGGGCTCTGCAGTCGCCGCGACCCCGCCCTCGCCGCCGCCTGCGGGGCCGAGCACGCCCGCCCTCCCCGCACCGGCCGCGGCCCCCGCGAGCACTCCATTGGCGACCCCGGAGGCGAGGAGCCCAGCAAGCGCGCGCGCAGGAAACGCCGAGCCGGGGGCAACCGGAGCCACGAGTGGCCCGGCCCCCGGCGCTGGAGCCCCCGCGCAGACCGGACGTGCCGGTGAGCGCGGCAGGGCCGCAGGCGCCGGGGTCGCCGCGGGCAGCGCGGCTCGAACGGAGCCCCCTGTCAGCGGCGAGGAAGCATCGGAGGCCCGGGTTTCGAAGCCCGCCACCACTGCGAGCCGCGAGTCAGACAGGGAGAAGCTGCTCGGGGCCTTCGCCGACCTCGACTCCGCCAAGGAGTCCACCGTTCGGCTGGAGAGCACGCCGCGGCTGCGGGTGCGCATGGGAGGGAAGATGCTCG
>RPRB01000151.1 GCA_003818285.1 Myxococcaceae bacterium | reverse complement strand
CGGTGAACAGACCACCGCTCATCCCCACCTTCCGGTGGATGCGCCAGACGGAGAGGTCGATTCCATCGGCATCCAGTGCCTCGCGCCAGGCGAGCACGTGCTGGTACACGCTGTCCACGAGGGTCCCGTCGAGATCGAAGAGAAACGCAGTATCCCGGTCCGTCATCGTGCACCTCGTTGCATCGTTGGAGAGGACCAATTCCCCGGAACGGGGCGCCTTTCCAGCAGGCGCACGCGGCTGACCCGCATCCCTGTCGAGGAGTGGATGCCCGAGAGTCGGATGCGAAGGCGCGAGAGCGTTAGAGGAGCGGCATGCGCGCGTACGAGCTCCGCCCCAGGCCCGAATTCGAGTCCCTCACCCTCGTCGAGCGGCCCTCGCCGCCGGTCGGGCCTTCGGATGTCCGCGTCCGGGTGCGGGCCGTCTCGCTCAACTACCGGGACCTGACCATCGCGCGGAACGCGGTGAAGCGGTCTGCCCCGGTCATTCCCATCTCCGACGGCGCGGGTGAGGTGCTCGAGGTGGGCAAGGCGGTGAGCCGATGGAGGGTGGGCGATCGGGTGATCGCCAGCTTCTTCCCCACCTGGATCTCCGGTTCCCTCTCCGACTTCCACCACGCCAACGCGCTCGGCGGCGGGCGGGACGGGATGCTCGCCGAGGAGGTGGTGTTGCCCGAGACGGCCTGGGTGCGTCCTCCCGATGGCCTGAGCTTCGAGGAGGGCGCGACCCTTCCCTGTGCGGGCCTCACCGCGTGGAACGCGCTCTTCGAGTCGGCGTCGCTCAAGCCGGGAGAGACGGTCCTCGTCCAGGGCACCGGAGGGGTCTCGGTCTTCGCGCTCCAGCTGGCAAAGGCGGCCGGTGCGCGGGCGATCGTCACCTCCAGCTCGGAGCAGAAGCGCCGCCGGGCGCAGGAGCTCGGAGCGGATCACGTCATCGACTACCGGGCCGAGCCACACTGGGGGAAGGCGGCCAAGGCGTGGACCGGCGATCGAGGCGTGGACCTGGTGGTGGAGGTGGGGGGCCCGGGAACGTTCGACCAGTCCACGGCCGCGCTCCGCTACGGGGGGACAATGAGCATCCTCGGGGTCCTGACCGGGACCAGCGGCCCGGTGAACACCTACGCCATCTTCCACCACGCCCTCCGCATCGCGGGTGTCTACGTGGGCTCGGTGGAGATGCTGGAGCGGTTCGTGCGCGCGCTGGCCGCCACGAAGATCCGGCCGATCATCGACCGGGTGTTCGGCTTCGAGGAGGTCCCGGCGGCCTACCGCCACCTCGCCTCAGGCGCGCACTTCGGGAAAGTGGTCGTCCGGCTCTAGCGCGCCTCAGCCGCGGAGGTGCACGAGCGGCAGGGCGATCCGCACCCGGAACCCGGACCCGACGCGGGACTCCACCCGGAGCAATCCCCCGGCCTCCCGGACGAGCCGCTCGCAGGTCCCGAGATCCCCCTGCGGCACCGGGCAGCGATCCGTCCGGGTGATGACCAGCTCGAGCACCGAGACCTCCCGGGTCATCGAGACGAGCAGATCGCCGAGCCGCGCGTGGGCCATTCCGGGTCCACGAGCGGTCTCGAGCAGCACGCGGGCCAGCGCGTGACGCAGCCGCGGCTCGTCGGCCTGGACCAGCGTCGCCGGCAGGATCTCCGTCCGGATCCCGCACGAGCGCTTCACCTGCGAGCTCACCAGCCGGAGCGCGCTCCGCATGCACTCGCTGGCGTCGACGGGCCCGGGCGAGTACGCCACCGGGCGGAGGAACTCGCGGAGGTCGTGAATCGGCAGGTGCGCCCGGCGCGCGAGGAGCATCGCCGAGGCGAGCACCCGCCCGCATTCCTCGAGCTCCAGCGTCGGGTCGGTGTCGGCCAGCGCCCCCACCTCGTCGGCGACGATCCCGATGAGCCCGAGGAGCTGCTCCAGCGGAGCCTCGCTCTCCTCCGCCAGGGCCGAGGCCAGCGCGCCGGCGAGCCGCTCGCGCTCCGCCGCGTCGTCGATCGACAGGTCCCGGGCCCCGGTCCAGTCTTGGTTGATGAAGCCGAAGTGCAGCGTCGAGTTCCCGCGGTCAGGAAGCGGAAGGATCCGGCTGGTGAAGCTCCGCAGTCCGTGGTTGGTGGAGAGCTGCCAGCGCACATCCAGCGGCTTTCCGAGCTGGTGCACGGCGTCGAGGGACATCAGCCACCCCTGCACCAGCGCGTGCGGGATCCCGAGCTCCAGCGCACTCCTGCCCGAGACCTCCGAGGGGTCCTTCCCCAGCTGGGCCGCGCTCGCGGCATTGGCCTGAAGGAAGCGCGCGTCCTCACCGTTCCGGGCGAGGACTCCCATGGGCAGGGGAGCGTGTGTGAAGAATTCCTCCCAGGGAATGGGGAGGAGGAAGGACGACGGCGAATCGGGCATCTATGACAAGCGCGGAGCACGACCGGGCGTCGGCTCAGGATCCAGCTTCGAAGAGGAGCGCGGTCGAGTAGCTGCTCCGCCCCCCGCCCGTCGAGTTTGGGGCATTAGGAGGGCTCATCTTTTCCATTCGCCCGGAGGCACAGCTGCTCTATCGTCGAGGTGCCACGCCCCATGTCCGCGCCCGCGTTCCTTCCCGCAGGCCCTCGCCGGGCGCTGGCGTCGGTGGGCGTCGCGTACGCAGCGGCCCTCGCCGTCGCGCTCGCGACCGGCTGGGCGCTCCGCGGGCACGGCCCCATCGAGGTCGCGGCGCTCGCGGACATCGCGGCGACCCTGGTCGTGTTCGGCTTCAGCGTGAGGCACGACAACTCGAGCCTCTACGATCCGTACTGGAGCGTCGCGCCTCTCCCGATCGTCGTCTCCTGGGCGAGCTGCGCGCCCGCGGTGCTGGAGGTCCGCGGAGTCCTCGTGATCGCCCTCGTCACGGTCTGGGGTGTCCGGCTCACCGCGAACTGGGTGGCGCGCTGGCGCGGACTCGGAGACGAGGACTTCCGCTACGCGGAGATCCGGGCCCGGACGGGACGGCTCTACTGGCCGGCGAGCCTCCTCGTCATCCACCTCCTCCCCACGGTCTGGGTCTTCCTCGGGCTCCTTCCGACCTGGCCCGCGCTCGGCGGCACCGGTGGACCCCTCGGGACCCTGGATCTCCTCGCCGTGACGGTCACCGCGGCCGGCATCACCATCGAGGCCGTCGCGGACCTCCAGCTGCGCCGTTTCCTCCGCTCGCGCCGTGACCCCACCGCGGTGCTGGAGACCGGGCTCTGGCGCCTGTCGCGGCACCCGAACTACTTCGGCGAGATCACCTTCTGGTGGGGCCTGTGGCTCTTCGGTCTCGCGACCGACCCGCGCTGGGCCGCATGGACGATCGTCGGGCCGGTCTCCATCAGCCTGCTCTTCGTCCTGGTCAGCATCCCCTGGATGGACCGGCGGATGCTCTCTCGCCACCCGGGCTGGGCGGAGCGGATGCGGACGACCTCGGCGCTCCTTCCCTGGCCTCGCCGGTGCTGACGGCCCGCCCGGGCCTGCTCTACCCTCCGCGCGGTGAGCATGGCTTCGCCGCGCATCGCGCTGCCGCGTGGACGTCGGGCGCTCTGGATTCCGGTGCTGGCGGTGACGGTCATCGCGCACCTCGGCGCCCTGGCCGCCGAAGGTGCCACGGACGCAGACGAGCTCCGGCGCCGCTTGGCCGGCGAGTACCTGTTCGTCGGCGGCGCCCCGGAGCGAGCCCTGGTCCCGGCCGCGGTGGAGCGCTCGGTGGACGGGATGTTCTTCATCGCCCGGGGCATCGCCTACGACCGATTGCTCAGAAACTGCGAGATCTGCTCGCGCTACTCGCTCGCCCTGGGAGGGGGGACCATCTCCGTCGGCGGCTCGTGCCAGCTGCCGGACGTCAGCCCGGACGACGGCCGCGAGGTGGACCACCGGACGAAGCTCGGCGAGACCAGCAAGCTCAGCCAGCGCCTCGTGGGCGAGACTCTGGTCCAGGAATTCCGTGGCGACGGAGGAGCGCGCAGGGTGGTGTGGACGCTCCTGCCCGACGGCGACACGCTCCGCATGCAGGTGCTGATCACCAGCAAGCATCTGCCCCGCCCCGTCGACTACACGCTCACCTACCGCCGGAAGAGCGCGACGCCGGCGGCGGCGCCGGACTCAGGGACGCCGCCCGACGGACGGTGAGTCGGCTCTCATCGGGCGCCTCGTCGAGCCCCACCCGGTGGCTCACCATGAAGCTGGGCCCCGCCTTTCTGGCCGGCCCAGGGCAGGGCACGACCCCTCGCCCCGGCGCTCGCCCCTTGCCCACCTCTCCGGCTTCCGCTCCAATCGCCCCGCGTTCGAGCGACGGAGGGCCGGCGATGATCCGCGGCATGCACGGGCTGCTGTACTCGTCCGATCCGGAGGCGACCCGGACCTTCTTCCGTGACCAGGTCCGTCTCCCCGGGACCGACGTCGGCGAGGGTTGGTGGATCTTCGACTTCCCGGAGGGCGATCTCGGAGTGCATCCGGTCGAGGCCGGCGACGAACCGGGCACGCACGACGTCTCGTTCTACTGCGACGAGATCGAGCGCACCGTCGCGGATCTGAAAGCGCGCGGGGTGCGCTTCACGGGCCCGGTCGAGGACCACGGCTACGGACTGGTGACGTACTTCGAGGCGCCGGGTGGACTTCGCATCCAGCTGTACGAGCCGCGGTACACGAAGGGCCCCCGGCGGAAGGAGCTCGCCATTTCCTTTCTCCGTCTCGCCGCATCGGGCAAGGCCCGCGAGGCGTTCCTCGCTCACGTCGGGCCAGGGTTCCGGCATCACAATCCCTGGTTCCGCGCTGATGCGGAGAGCCTGATGGTCGCCATGGACGAGAACGCGGCCCAGAATCCAGAGAAGAAGCTCGAAGTGCTGCGGGCGATCGAGGAGGGTGATCTGGTCGCCGTGCACTCGAGGGTCAGGCAGCGCCCCGCGGAGCTCGGCGCGGTCGTGGTTCACATCTTCCGCTTCGAAGGGAATCGGATCGCCGAGCTGTGGGACCTGGGTCAGCCGATCCCCGAGAGCTCGCCCAACGAGAACGGGATGATCTGACGCTCGCCCGGGCGCCGACGGTCAGCCCTGGTTCGGCTTCTGCCCGATCTCGAAGTTGGCCAGGGTCTCCAGGGCGCGCACCATCGCCGAGTGATCCCAGGCCCTTCCGCCGTGAGCGACGCAGGCGTTGAACAGCTCCTGGGCGGTCGCGGTGTTGGGCAAGGAGACCGCCAGCGCGCGGGCGCTGGAGAGGGCGAGGTTGAGGTCCTTCTGGTGCAGCTCGATCCGGAACCCGGGATCGAACGTCCGCTTGATCATTCGTTCCCCATGGACCTCGAGGATCTTCGAGGAGGCGAACCCACCCAGCAGCGCCTGCCGGACCTTCGCCGGGTCGGCGCCGGCCTTGGCCGCGAAGAGCAGCGCCTCGCCGACGGCCTCGATGGTCAGCGCGACGATGATCTGGTTCGCGACCTTCGCAGTCTGTCCGTCTCCGTTGCCACCGACCCGGGTGATGTTCTTGCCCATCAGCTCGAAGAGCGGCTTCACCCGCTCGAACACGGCCTCGTCCCCGCCGACCATGATCGACAGAGTGGCGTTCTTCGCGCCCACCTCACCACCCGAGACCGGAGCGTCGAGGTAATCGCAGCCGAGCGCGTTGATCTTCCGGGCGAACTCCTTGGTCGCGATGGGCGAGATCGAGCTCATGTCGACCACGGTCTTTCCCTTCGAGAGCCCCGCGGCGACTCCGCCCTGCCCGAACAGCACCTTCTCCACGTCCGGGGTATCCGGAACCATGGTGAAGACGATGTCCGCGCGCTCGGCGACCGCGCGGGCCGAGTCGCACTTCACAGCGGCGCTCTCGGCAATCGAGGGCGGGTACCGGTGAAGGGTGTGGACGAATACCCGGTGCCCGGCCCCGAGCAGATGGCCGGCCATCGGCGTGCCCATGATGCCGAGGCCGATGAAACCGAGATTCAGGGGTTGCGGACTCATGGGGATGCTCCTTGTCACTGCGGATTCACCAGCCGCTGCCGCCAGCCCAGGCCCGCCTCGGTGGTCGTGGCCGGCTTGTACTCGCATCCGATCCAGCCGTCGTAGCCGATGCGGTCGAGATGCGAGAACAGGAACAAATAGTTGATCTCGCCGGTCCCGGGCTCGTTCCGCCCGGGGTTGTCCGCCACCTGGACGTGGCCGATGCGCACCAGGTGCCTCTGTGCCGTCGCCGCAAGCTCACCTTCCATGCGCTGCGCGTGGTAGACGTCGTACTGGACGAAGGCGTTGTCAGCGCCGACCTCGTCGAGGATCGCGAGCGCCTGCTCCGTCCGGCTGACGAAGAAGCCCGGGATGTCGAAGGTGTTGATCGGCTCCATGAGCAGCTTCAGCCCCGCCTTCTTCAGCTCGGCCGCCGCGAAGCGCAGGTTCTCCACCAGCGTCCTGCGCAGGACCACGTCGTCCACTCCCGCGGGTCTCTTGCCGGCGAGGCAGTTGAGCCGGGGCAAGCCGAGCGCGCGGGCGTACTCGATGGCCTTCCCCACCCCGGCGCGGAACTCGGAGACCCGGTCCGGATGGCAGGCGATTCCGCGCTCACCGGCGTCCCAGTTTCCTGCCGGAAGGTTGTGAAGGACCAGCTGCAGGCGGTTCGCGTCGAGCCGTTGGGCGATCTCGGCCGGAGACCAGGCGTAGGGGAAGAGGAACTCCACCGCCTCGAATCCCGACCGGGCAGCAAGCTCGAAACGATCGAGGAAGGGCACCTCGTTGAAGAGCATCGTCAGATTGGCAGCGAAGCGCGGCATCGTTCTCTCCTCGGGTCCTGAGTGAGGCGTCACTCGAGCAGCCCGGCCATCTCCAGACCCTTCCGGCCCTCGGGGTGGCGGCAGTCGATGTCCTCGAACTCCATGATCTTGTCGATCTCGGTGCCCATCGCGACGTTGGTCACCTTCTCCAGGATCACCTCCACGACCACCGGCACCCGGTAGTCGCGAGCCATGGCCTGCGCCTGGGCGAGCGCGGGCCGGATCTTCTCCGGATCGGTCACTCGCAGCGCCTTGCACCCCAGGCCCTGGACCACCGCCTGGTGATCCACGCCGTAGCCGCGCAGGTCGCCCTCGTCCGCCGAGATGTTCTGGTTCTCGAACGCCAGCTGGACGCAGAAGTCCATGTCGAAGTTGCGCTGGGACTGACGGATCAGCCCGAGGTAGCTGTTGTTCAGCAGCACGTGGACGTAGGGCAGACGGAACTGCGCGCCGACGGCGAGCTCCTCGATCAGGAACTGGAAGTCGTAGTCGCCCGAGAGGCCGACCACCGGCCGTCCCGGATTGGCCGCCACCACCCCCAGCGCCGCGGGGATGGTCCAGCCCAGCGGACCCGCCTGCCCGCAGTTGATCCACCGGCGGGGTCCGTACACGTGGAGGAACTGCGCCCCGGCAATCTGCGACAGACCGATGGTGGTGACGTAGGTGGTCTCGCGAGGAAACGCCTGGTTCATCTCCTCGTAGACCCGCATCGGCTTGATGGGCGTCTCGGTGAAGTGCGTCTTGCGAAGCATCAGCTTCTTGCGCTCGCCGCAGCGGGTGGCCCAGTCGCTGAAGTCCTTCAGCTGTCCGGCGGCACGCCGCTCGCGCGCCACCTCCACGAAGAGCTCCAGGGCGGCCCTGGCGTCGCTGACGATGCCGAAGTCGGGCATGAAGACCCGGCCGATCTGGGTCGGCTCGATGTCCACGTGCACGAACTTGCGGTCCTTGCAGTAGACCTCCACGGATCCGGTGTGCCGGTTGGCCCAGCGATTGCCGATTCCCAGCACGAAGTCACTGGCCAGCATCGTCGCGTTGCCGTACCGGTGACTGGTCTGCAGGCCGACCATTCCCGCCATCAGCGGGTGGTCGTCGGGGATGCTGCCCCAGCCCATCAGCGTGGGGATCACCGGCACGCCGGTCAACTCGGCGAACTGCACGAGGAGATCGCTCGCATCGGCATTGATGACCCCGCCGCCGGCGACGATCAGCGGCTTCTTGGCCGTGGCCAGCATGTCCAGGGCCTTCTCGATCTGCTTGCGGGTGGCAGCGGGCCGATAGACCGGCAGCGGCTCGTAGGTGTCGATGTCGAACTCGATCTCCGCCATCTGCACGTCGAAGGGCAGGTCGATCAGCACCGGGCCCGGCCGCCCCGAGCGCATGAGGTGGAAGGCCTGCTGGAATGCGCGCGGCACCTGCGCCGGCTCGCGGACGGTGACCGCCCACTTGGTCACCGGCTTGGCGATCGACTCGATGTCGACGGCCTGGAAGTCCTCCTTGTACAGCCGAGCGCGCGGCGCCTGGCCGGTGATGCAGAGGATGGGGATGCTGTCGGCGATCGCCGAGTACAGGCCGGTGATCATGTCGGTCCCGGCCGGGCCGGACGTTCCGATGCACACGCCGATGTTGCCGGCGCGGGCCCGGGTGTAACCCTCCGCCATGTGCGAGGCGCCCTCGACGTGACGCGCGAGGATGTGGCCGATGGACTGTCGCTGGCGCAGCGCGGCATAGAGCGGGTTGATCGCCGCGCCCGGAACGCCGAACGCCTGCGTGACGCCTTCCTTCTCCATCACGAGCACCGCCGCCATCGCGGCCTTCATCCGGGCCATCCGTGCCTCCCTCGTTTCGGGCGCGAAGATGCTCCGCCCGGCGGGACCGCGGAAGACGTCCGCCGCGAATTTCGGGTATTCCGTGCTGGAATGGATCGGATTCAAGCCCTCCGGCTCTTCGTTCGGGTCGTCGACCTCGGCTCGTTCAGCAAGGCCGCGGCAGACCTGGGAATCGGGCAGCCATCCGCCACCAAGCAGGTGGCGCAGCTGGAGAAGCAGCTCCGGGCGCGACTGCTCTACCGCTCGACGCACGGGGTGACGGCGACCGAGATCGGCGCGCTGTACTACGAGAAGTGCAAGCTGATCCTCCACCACGTCGAGGAGGCGGACAGCGTCGCCACCCTGCTCCAGACCCAGGTCCAGGGAGCACTCCGGGTCAACACCTCGGTCGGCTTCGGGCAGAGCGTGCTCGCTCCGCTGGTGATGCGCTTCATGAAGCTCAATCCCCGGTTGCAGGTCGATCTCACGGTGGACGACCGCTACGTCGACCTGGTCGAGCAGGGCGTGGACGTGGCGATCCGCATGGGCCGCCTGGCGGACTCCACGCTGGGCGCCCGCTACCTGGGCATCAATCCCTGGGCGGTGGTCGCTTCACCCGGCTACCTCGAGGAACGGGGAACGCCGCGCGACCCGGCGGAGCTCTCCTCGCACGATGCTCTGATCTACACGACGGTCCAGGGCGATGCGCGCTGGCACTTCACCGGGCCCGGAAAGGAGCTCGCGATGGTTCCGGTGAAGGGCTTCCTGCGATCGAACAGCCTGTCCACCCTGCTCGAGGCGGCCCAGGCGGGAATGGGAGTCGCCATCCTCCCCTGGTACGTGGCCAGCGCGGCGGTCAGGGCGGGGTCGGTCCGTCCGGTGCTCGAGCGCTGGTCGCTGCCCTCCCAGGAGATCCACGCCGTGTACCCCTCCCCGAGCATGCTCCCCGCCAAGGTCAGCCGCTTCATCGACTGGCTGAAGGGACAGTTCGGGCCCACGTGGTGGACCGAGGTCGGCCACCCGGGACGGGTGGCCTGACCTCACGAGACGTCACTCTTCCCCGTCGTCCTCGCCCTCGCCGTCGTCATCATCCCGGTCCGGGGGGCCGTGCACGGGGCGTAGCGCCGCGGCATGCACGGCACGGGCGATGCGCTTGCCGAGGTGCTTCGCGGCGACCTGCTCGAAGCGGAAGTGAATCCCGCCGTAGACCCGCGCATCGGCCACGTCGGTCGAGAGCTGCCGCAGCCGCGTGTACTTCAAGGTCACCCCGGCCACCGCAGGGAAGGAGAGCGAGATCTCGTGGTGCCCCTCGCCGTAGATGTGGCGGAGGATTCCGGTTCCGGTGTTGACCTCCGTGCCGAGATTCGAGGGGTGGCTGGGGTAGCACGGCGTGGTGAGGAACGGAATGAAGCTCGGGTCGCCGGGAGTGCGCGGGTTCCCGTCGGACTCCCCGGCGCGGATCGCCGTCTCCGGCCGCCAGAAGTCGTAGGTGTACTTGCCGAGGAAGCTCGCCAGGAAGCCGTCGGCCATGGCCATGTTCATCAGCGCGAGCGCCCGAGCGTTCTTGGTGAGGGACCCGCGGGCCGCCAGCGCGAGCTGGCGCGCCGTGGAGTTCATGAGGTGAGCCGGCCCTGCCGAGGCGTAGAGCCGCACCACGTCCGTCCGGTCCTGAGGCCGTTCGGTGCTGCTCGCGCCCCCGACCCGGAGCACCTCCAGGTAATCCCGCGTGTACCGGTGGCTGCCGAGCGCCGGCGGCGGGTCCACGAGGAAGTCCGCCGGGGTGGCGATCACGAAGGGGGTGACGTCCTTCCAGTGGAAGAAGGTTCCTTCCTTCGTGCCGCTCGGGCCGATGGGGCAGCTCGCCGTCGCCTGGTACTCGCCGGGGACGGCCGGGCCCGGCACCTTCGTCTTCGCCGGTGAGGAGCCATCGTTCGCGAGGAGCTGGAGGACGGCCTGCGCGACCGCCTCTCCCAGCGCGACGCCGTCGTCCTTCGGCTTCCCGTCCGCGATTCCGAGCAGGGACGCCTGGTAGGACGCATCGAGCGCCGCGGCGCTGGCCGGGAAGTTCGTCGCCAGCACCCGGTGGGCTGCGGCGACGGCCGCGGCTTCGGCAGACGTCCCCGCGGGGGCGACGAACCCTCCGAGGTACGGCTCGAATTCACCGGTGATGGAGTTCACCGCCTCGAACACCGCCAGCTGGGCGATGGTCACGAATCTCACCTGCGGCACGGGGCCGACCCCGTTCGCGACTCCCGTGCTCACCGCGATGTCGTTCCACTGCAGAACCACGTCCGGGGTGGGGGACGCGAGCTGCGCGGACTGACGTCCGCCTAGCAGAGGGGGCACGGAGATTCCGCAGGCCACCATTCCCAGCAACACCAGCACAGCAACGACTCGAAGACGTTTCGAGCGCATGTTTCACTCTCCGCTTTCCGGCGGAGGTGTCCCCGGCCCCCCGCCATCCAGGCAGAGACGGGCCGGCACGGATGTGACACTCGCTGGCTACCGACCCTGGAGAAGCCCTGCGTCCTCGGCGAGCTGTCGGAGCTTGTCCTTCACCCGCTGGAACCGCTTGGCCGCGGTCCGCGGGTCGAGCGGCTCTTCGGGGGTGGACATCACCTCGGCCACCTCCGACCAGGAGAGGCCCCGGTCCACTCGGAGCACGAGCAGGGATTGCTCGGAGGGTGTGAGCTGCTCGCGGAGCCGCGCCACCGCGTCCTTCGCCTCGGTTCTGAGGTAGGGCGCCGTCGTGCTGCGGACCTCCGCCGCGACGCGCGAGAGCTCCTCGGTCGCCAGGGGGCGGCCCCGGCGACGAAACGCGTCACGTTCCTGGCGGAGCCAGGCGTGCCAGGCGAGGGTGTAGACCCAGGTCCGCACCGAGGAGTCGCGCCGGAACCCGGGCAACCCCCGCCAGAGGTCCTCACAGAACTGCGAGAAGACGTCGTCCGCCCGGTCCTCGTCCCTGGCCAGGCCGGCGACGTAGCCGAGGATGG
>RPRB01000150.1 GCA_003818285.1 Myxococcaceae bacterium | reverse complement strand
CCAGGCCGGGCGCTTCGAGCTCGCCCACGACTCCACCATCTTCCTGGACGAGATCGCCGAGCTGCCCATGGAGCTCCAGGCCAAGCTGCTCCGGGTGCTCGAGGAGGGGCGGCTCCGGCGGCTCGCGGGCAAGACGGAGATCGAGGTCGATGTCCGGGTGCTCTGCGCCACCAATCGTGACCTGAAGGCGGAGATCCGCGCCGGCCGCTTCCGCGAGGACCTCTTCTTCCGCCTCAACGTCTTCCAGATTGCCCTGCCTCCCTTGCGCGAGCGGCGCGAGGACGTGCCGATGCTGGTCCAGCACTTCGTCGAGAAGTTCAATCAGGACTCGGGCAAGCACGTGACCGGGGTGCATCCCCAGGCCATGGAGGTGCTCCGGGCGTACGACTGGCCGGGGAACATCCGGGAGCTGAAGAACGCGGTGGAGCGGGCGGTCATCCTCTGTGACGGCGAGCTCATCACCCGCGACCACCTCCCCCCGGACATGGCGGGGAAGGGACCCGAGCGGCACGTCTTCCGTATCGCCTATGGACTCACCCTGGACGCGGTGGAGAAGGAGTACATCCTGGGGAGCCTCCAGCGAAACGCGAACAACAAGGCCCGGACCGCGGAGATCCTCGGGGTGAGCGAGAAGACGCTGTACAACAAGCTGAACCGGTACTCGGCGGAGGCGCGGGCCGCCGCCGCGGCAGCCGAGGCGGCCGGGCCCTCCCAGCCGCCGCTGACTCAGCCGGCAAGCGCCCAGAATCGTTGAAGAATCGCAATGTCACGCCGCGTCAGCCTCGTCCGGCGGACATTGACTTTTTCCCCCCGGACGGAGGATTCTTCGGGATCACTCCCGTGTTTGGCTGAACGGCCGCCGCCCCCCCGCTACATGTCGTACGGCGGCGGCAGCGGGAATACGGCTTCGCTGCTGCAAGGACAGCCCACATCTACCCATGCGTGACGGACCCGTTCTGCACCTGTTCGGAGGAAAGGGAGGCGCAGGCAAGAGCACCCTGGCCTCTGCCTTCGCTTTCACCCTGACCGACGCCGCTCCCAAGGAGTCGGTCGTTCTCTGCAGCAGCGAGCCCACCAAGGCCCTCTCCGACGTCTGGAAGAGGCGACTCACGGGCAAGCCCACCAAGCTGGTGCCCGGCAAGGGCGAGGGCGGCCTGTCCGCCTACGAGTTCGAGGTGGAGTCGGTCCAGGAACGCGCCGAGGCCATCCGCGCGGCGCTTTCGTCCGGGGCGGTGAAGGGGCTGCTCCTGTCCGACGAGGATGTGGGGAAACTGGTGTCCGGGGTGGTTCCCGGCCTCGAGCCGCTCCTTGGCCTGCTGGACCTGCTGTCCGAGCTCGAGTCGGGGAAGCTCGACCGGGCGGTGGTGGACATGGCGGGCACCGGTCCCACCCTGCGCCTCTTCGACACCGCGAACATCCTCCGCCGGGCGGTGGCCCTGGCCCGGGGCGAGAAGCCGGCCGGAAAGAGGAAGGACGCCGCTGCTCCCGGGGACACCCCGCTGGATCAGCTGGTGGCCGAGCTGGACCGATTCTGGGCGCTGGTGAAGGACCCCCAGCGGACTGCCTTCCACCTCGTCGCCCAGGCTGAGCCGGTGGGCGAGTCCCAGGCCAAGGCGCTCTTCACGGGCCTGCGCGAGCGCGGGATCCCCATCTCGGAGATCGTGGTCAACGCGGTGGAGGAGCGCGCCAGCTCCCCGGCCTTCGCCGGCCGGCGCGGGCTGCAGGCGCCGCACGTCCGCAAGTTCCAGACCTTCGACAAGGCCATCCCGGTGCACCTGGTGCAGCGCCGGGTCGAGGCGCCGCGCGGGCTCGAGGGCCTTCGCCCGTTCGCCAAGGAGATCGCCGGCGGTCGGGAGACGAAGGCGCTGGAGTTCGGCGCCGCCGAGGGCCCTCCGGCCCTGGTGCGCGCCCCGTCGATGCCGCCCATCGCCGCGCCGCCGCTGCCGCCCACCCGGCTCATCTTCTTCGTGGGCCAGGGCGGGGTGGGGAAGTCGTCCTGCGCCGCCGCCGCGGCGGTCACCCTCACCGAGAAGGAGGGGCCGGTGCTGCTGATCAGCGTGGATCCGGCGCACGGGCTGTCCGACGTGCTGCAGAGCCGGCTGACCGACACCGAGACCCAGGTGAAGGGGACCAAGGGGCTCTACGCCCGGGAGCTGGACGTGCCCGGCTGGTTCAACGCGCTCCGCAAGCGCTGGCGGGAGAAGGCGGAGAAGGTCTTCGAGTCGTTCGGCAAGCAGGAGGGCACCGACCGCGAGGTGCTCCGCAACCTGCTCGACGTGGTGCCCGCCGGCCTCGAGGACCTGGCGGCGGTGAGCGTGCTCACCGACGCGCTGGTCCAGGAACGCTTCAAGCGCATCGTGGTGGACCCGGTGGCCTCGTCCACCGGCGTGCGCCTGCTCGAGGTGCCGGAGCTCGCCCGGACCTGGCTGACGAATCTCCTCTCGGTGCTGGTGAAGTACCGCGCCAAGGGGCTGGGTGAGCTGGCCGACGAGGCCGCCGCGCTGCTCAAGCACGTGAAGCGCTTCGAGGAGGCGGTGGTGAGCCCGGCCGAGGCCCGCTTCGTCGTGGTGACTCGCGGCGAGGAGCTGGCGGCGGCGCGCACCGAGCGCATCGTCGAGGAGCTCCAGGGCAAGAAGCTGGCCGTGGAGCGGGTGCTGGTGAACCGGGTGCTGCCCAAGACCACCGACCCCGCCGCCGAGGAGCGCCGTCGCCAGGAGCACAACGTGGCCAAGGCGCTGGAGAAGAAGATCGGCCTCACCGTCACCGTGGCTCCTGCCCTGGGGCGCTATCCGGCCGGCCTGCGCGAGCTGAAGTCCTTCCGCACTGCCTGGTACGCGCTCACCGCCACCCAGGCGAAGACGCGGGCCGCCTAGTGCTCCGGCCGGGGTGTGCTGATCGCCGCGGCGACCGATCCTCTCGCTGCGACGCGCAGCCTCGTCGCTGCGCTGCTCGACGCCCCCCGCACCAGGGGGAGGCTCGCGGAGCCGCGCAAGGGCGCGGCGCGTCCAGGCTCACGGCCACGCGGCCCGCCTCCGCTGCTCGCTCCTCGTGTGCGCCGTCTCGCTTCGGTCTCGGGCGCCTCGCCGTGCTCACCACACCCCGGTCGGAGCACTAGCGTGGCGGCTCCCTCGTTCGCTCTGGACTTCGAGCGGCCGCTGCTGGAGCTCGAGCGGAAGATCGACGAGCTGAAGTCGCTCTCGGGCGGGGCCCCGGGCGACTTCAGCGCCGAGATCCAGAAGCTGGAGAAGAAGGCCCGGCGGCTGCAGTCGGAGATCTTCAGTGACCTGTCGCGCTGGCAGGTGACGCAGCTCTCGCGTCATCCCCAGCGGCCCTACTTCCTGGACTACGTCCAGCTGCTCTTCACCGACTTCTTCGAGCTCGCCGGTGACCGCTCCTACGGGGAGGACCCGTCCATCGTCGGGGGCTGGGCGCGCCTGGATGGCCGGCCGGTGATGCTGCTCGGGCACCAGAAGGGCCGGAACACCAAGGAGAACATGGTCCGGAACTTCGGGATGCCGAGGCCCGAGGGCTACCGGAAGGCGCGGCGGCTGATGGAGCTGGCGGATCGCTTCGGCCGTCCGGTGCTCACCTTCGTGGACACCCCCGGCGCCTACCCCGGCATCGGCGCCGAGGAGCGCGGGCAGGCGGAGGCCATCGCGGTCAACCTCGAGGTGATGAGCCGGCTTCACGTCCCGGTGGTGAGCGTGGTCATCGGCGAGGGCGGCTCCGGTGGAGCGCTGGCCATCGCCGTGGCCAACCGGGTGCTGATGCTGGAGAACAGCATCTACTCGGTCATCTCCCCCGAGTCCTGCTCCAGCATCCTCTACCGAGACACCACCAAGGCGGAGAAGGCGGCCGACGCGCTCAAGCTCACCGCACGGGATCTCCTCGAGCTCGAGGTGGTGGACGAGCTGGTCCCCGAGCCCGACGGGGGCGCCCACCGGGACCCGGCCCGGGCGGCCGAGGCCGTGGGGCGGGTGCTGCGGAAGCACCTCCAGGCGCTCCTCGCCATGGACGGCCCGGCGCTGGTCGAGGACCGGTACCGGAAGTTCCGGGCGATGGGGCCCTTCACCCTCGGCGGCTGACCCCAGGTGCGCCCTCTCATCGTCGCCATCGACGGGCCGGCCGGGGCGGGGAAGAGCACCGTCTCCAAGCTGCTCGCCCGCCGGCTGGGCCTGTCCTTCGTGGACACCGGCGCCCTGTACCGGACGGTGGCGCTCTCCGCGCGGCGGCAGGGGATCGCCACCGAGGACGACGCCGGGCTCGCCGCCCTCCTGGGGAGGATCCGCATCTCCTTCCGGGCCACCGGGGAGGAGAACCGGGTGTTCCTGGACGGCGAGGACGTCTCGGCGGAGATCCGCACCCCGGAGATCTCGCTCCTGGCCAGCGCCGTCTCGGCGAGGCGCGTGGTGCGCGAGGGGCTGCTCGGGCTCCAGCGCCGCCTGGCCCTCGAGGCACCGGTGGGCGCGGTGCTGGAGGGGCGGGACATCGGGACGGTGGTGTTCCCCGACGCCGACCTCAAGTTCTTCCTCGAGGCCAGCCCCGACGTGCGCGCCCGCCGGCGCTACGAGGAGCTGTTCCAGAAGGGCAGCGAGAGCACGCTGGACGCGGTGCTCTCCGATCAGACCAAGCGCGACCGGGACGACTCCTCGCGCGCGGTCGCGCCGCTGAAGGCGGCCGAGGACGCCATCCGGGTGGACAGCTCGTCGCTTCCGCTCTCCGAGGTGGTGCAGCGGCTGGAGCGGGTCATCCGCGAGCGGCTGGCGGTTCGAGGACCCTAGCCCGCGCCGACCGCGCCGGTGCCCCCGGCGGGGCCGCCCTGCGTGTCGGTGGTGGTGCTGCCACCGACGGTGGGCGGGACCTCCAGGTGCAGGGTGATGTGCGAGGAGATGATCCTCGGATTCCCTTGCGGCGTGCAGCCGGGCTGGGTGAAGCCGTCGCCGGGGTTCACGGGCTTGGGGTTCGTCTCTCCGTAGAAGCCGAAGGCCTCGATCACCGTCCAGGGCGCGATGCCGGGGCCGCGATCCAGCTTCCAGGTCTCCACGCACCACTGCGCCCCGTTGCCGGTGGAGAGGTTCTTCCCGGCAATGTTGTAGTTCTCCGCCGGGGTCGCGATCACCAGGCCCAGGGTCTGGGCCTCCTCGTAGCTCTTCGCCATTCCCAGGCTGGCCACGGCCGCGGGATAGCCGAACGGCGCGCGATAGACCGCCAGGGTCCGCTCCGCGGCGAGCGTCGCCCTGGCGGACGCGATGCTCTGACCGCGGGCCGAGATGCTGAGCAGCAGCTGATCCTCGGTCCGGGTATAGACGAACGCGGCGATCAGCGAGAGCACGGCCGCGGCGCCGAGCACCAGGAGCAGGACGAAGCCACGCGGGGGAGCAGCGCGAGTTCTCATGGGTTCACCACGTTCCGGAAGACGACACCGGTCTGCATGATCGATCGCACGATGCCGTCGGTTGCCGGGACGGGAATGTGGTTGAGGAGATGCGGCACCGGCTCGTTGGCACGCAGCAGGAGCTCCGACCCGCGCGAGGAGACGTAGATCTGCGCTCCGATGATCTGCGCCGCCAGCTGGCTCCCCTGTGCGCTGGGCTGGTCGAATCCGCAGAGCTCGTCGGGGGAGCGCTCGCACCAGGTGCCCCCATCCGGCCCCCAGCCGCCGGGAACCCGCCAGGCCACCTGCATGTCGTCGACGCCCTCGGCGATCATCCGGGGAGCGCCGAGGTTGGTGTCGCAGGCAGCGCCGCCATCGGCCGGATCACAGAAGGCGTTGGTCTGCAGGTAGAGGCCCAGGCGCGGCGGCCTCCCGACCGCCGTCTGGCTCTGGTACACGAGATACCGGCGGCGGGTCTGGAGGACCTCCACGCGCATTCCATTCGCCGGGCATGCCGGGGTGGTCAAGGCCCAGATCGCGCCGGAGTTGACCAGATTCGCGTCCACCTTCTGGACGATGACCCCGAGGGCGCCAGAGCCCACCATCCGCCCGATGCAGTGTACGTCGTCGTTCCAGAACATCAGGAGCGGGCCGTCCGCTCCGACCGCGCCGATCTCGTTCGCGGTGAACGGGTTCGGAGCGACGAACACTTGCAGCGTCGCTCCTCCCCAGGCCCCAGGTGACACCACCTGGGCGGCCAGCCGGGCCGGCTCGAGCTGCTGACTGCCCAGCAGCACCTCGAAGGCGTCGGTCCCCGGAACGAACCCGGGATTCGGGCCGGCCACGGCAACCACGTTCCCGCCGCTGGTGTCGTTGACCAGCTGGGTGATGGCACCGCCGAGGTTGTCATAGGGCCGGACCACCGCCGCCCACTGAGGTCCGCCCGCATCCTGGGCGCCACCGCGGAAGCGGAGACCGGCGTTCTCCAGGTCGCGCTGCATCATGGTCAGCGCCAGGCTGGAGGTGGCCTGTGTTCCGAGGAGCCGCTCGGTGTTCCGCGAGAACCGATCCTGGATGTCGAACGCGGCCAGCCCGGCGAGCACGATGACCACCCCGACCGCGGCGGCCGTCATCAGCTCGAGGAGAGTGAAGCCGCGCTCAGGACGACGGGCTGACATAGGTAGCCTGGGACACCACCACCGGGGTGGTGGAGTTGGGGATGAGCGACGTCACCTGCACCTGGATGAGATACGAGGGCACCCACACGGTGGGGGTCCCGATGTTGGGCGAGGGGAACCCGTTCACCGGGGCTCCCGGCGGGCCGGACGTGTCGATGATGCTCACCACGACGTCGTAGCGGCGCCCGCCGCCGTCGGGCTGCTCGGTGATGGTGTACGGGGGCACGACGAAGGGCTGCACCCCACCGTCGATCAGCAGACCCAGGTCGTTCCAGCCGCGCATCGAGAACTTCTCCATCTCCTGGGTCGCCACGCGCGATGCCTGCGCGTAGCGCATCCCCTTGGCGGCGTTGTTGGAGCCCTGGATGGTGAGCAGGGACACCGCGACGACCACGAGGAAAAAGATCGCGCCCGCGGTCAACGACTCCAGAAGCGTGAATCCCCGCTCAGGGGCAGTAAGTTTCATTCCGCTGCACCTTGACCGTTCCGTCGTCGAAGAGGATGACCCGCCGATCGATCGACGGGGTGACCGTGTCTCTGATCCTGAAGCAGTAGGGGAGGGGGAACGCCGCTCCGGTGACGGTGGGCATCCCGTTGATGTCGAAGCCGACGTCGAGCGGGGCCGGCTGCGCCCCGTTCGCGCCCTCCACGATCACCATCGAGCTGTCGCCGGAGGTGGGGAGCCAGTCGACCTGTCTGTCCTTGCGGTCGTTCACCGAGTCATAGGTGACGATCGTGGCGAGCTGGTTGGCCTTGTAGAAGACGAAGGCCTGGTGCGCGTCGACGCCGGCGACGTGAAGCCCGTTGATGCCGATGTGGTAGCCCTGCGCCGCACCCTGGCTCACCGCCTGCGTCCGGATGCTCTGCAGCCGCTGCACGAGGAGGCGCGCCTGCGCGTTCACGCGCCCGAGCTTCTGGCTCTCGCTGTACGCGCTCACCGAGAGCGCGGCGAGGCACCCGGCGATCGCCACGACGGTCATCAGCTCCGCGAGGGTGAACCCCCGCCGGTCGAAGGTCACTTGACGCGTTGCCATCCCTTCACCTTGACGGTCACCGGCTGCTCCCCGGTCTCGACCACGCGGCCCTTCGGCTGGGCCTCGAAGGCCAGATAGATCTTCCCCTTCCGGACGATCGGGGCGCTCGGGATACCGGAGTTCTTCAGCTGGGGGTAGTTGCTGAAGTCGAGCTTCGAGACCTTGTTCCCGGTCAACGGGTCGATGATCGCCGCGATCGGCTTTCCGGTACGCGCGTCCCAGGCGTAGAGGAACCCGTGCCCCGCCTCGCTGCAGACCAGCGCTCCGGACGGAGGCAGGTAGGTGGTGGCGTAGATCACGTTGTTCAGGAACGCGGGGTCCGCGAGCATCTTCTCGTTGGGCGAGAAGCGGACCGCGAAGCGCGGCCGGGCGCAACCCGATCCCAGATCGGTGACGCCGAAGAAGTAGTCGTAACCGGTGGGGTCGTTGGGATGGTCGCTGTCGCCCGTTCCCACGTAGGCGTTGACCAGACCCGACTGGTCGAGAGCCAGCATCGGCCGGTTGAAGATCATCGGACGGGGCTTGGAGAGCGGGAGGGTCGCCGCCGGGACGACCGGGAGGCCGGTCGTCGCGTCGATGATCGGGGTCGCGACACCGCTGATGTCCAGGACGCACGTCGGATCGCCGAAGTCGTTCGCCGGATCGAAGAAGACGTCCCTCGCGTCGAGGTTGGGGTTCGGATTCCAGGTGGCGATGTTCGGGCTCGAGACCTGCATCCGCCACATCTTGCCCTCGGTGTCGTTGAAGTACACCCGCTGCACGGTGGCGTTGTCCGCCGGCCGGTACAGCGTGGGACGCGAGGCGATGCCGTTGGGGTGGTCCTTCACCACGCCCGCCGGATCGTCGTTCGGATCGTTCCAGATCTTGAAGGCTGCCGTGGTCGTTCCGTCGAAGAGCGGCTGACCGGTCGCGGCGTCCAGGACGTAGATCGCGTTGCCCCAGGCAGTGCCCGAAGGATCGACCGCGGGCGCCACGCCACCTCCGATGAACACCGACCAGACCTTCCCGCCGATCCCGCCCACGCCGGTCCGGCCGATGACCGGCGCACCCCAAGTCTGGGCGTAGCGGGGAACCTGGAGCGCCGAGCCGGCCATCGTCGGATCAGCGGACCGCTCCCACTTCACCTTGGGGTCGGTGGGGTCGGTGATGTCCAGCGCGTAGATGCCGTTGCCGCCGCGGCCGAGCGATCCGACCAGGAGGGTCTTCCATCCGAGCGGGTCGTCGCAGGGCGCCCCGGCGATGCTGCTGCCACAGACGTCGGCCACCGCGACGCTGCCGTCGACCCCGAAGGTGTGCGAGTCCCGCATCAGGTGGAGGTTGGGGAGGAGCTGGTTCGGAACGTAGGCCCAGCGCTCCTCACCCGCCTGCGGACCCACCACGCGGGTCGCGCTCACGTCGTCCCGGACGGCGTGGAGCATGCCGTCGTTGGCCCCGATGTAGACCGTCTTCTCCCGGCTCTGGATGCTCGCCGAGTTGCGGAAGGCCTGGTACGCGGCGGACTCGGGTCCAGGATCGGGCCAGGCGTTGCTCTGCGTCGCCCCCTCGATGATCGCCGGGTCGGAGTGGAAGATGTCCGAGGCGCGAGAGATCTTCTTCGCCCCGAAGGTGAAGGATTCGGCGTTGGCCGGGGCACCGGGGTTGAGGAGCAGGGCGATGGTCTCCTTCGCGGTCGGCCCCATCTTCGTCTCGAGGAGGGTCTGGTCGGCGCCGGGGTTCGTGTTCCACCCGGAGGCCGAGGCGCAGGACGTGCAGCCGCTGTAGTCGAAGTAGATGCGGTTTCCGCCGACCGGGTCCAGCGAGGTGTACACGGTCCGGCTCAGCTGCTTGTTGATCGACGACCCGGTGGGCTGCGGCGTTCCCTGCTCATCCCCGTAGCGCCAGTAGTAGGTGTAGTTGCTGTCGGTGACCGTGTCCGCGAGCGTGGGGAACGTCCCCTGCGTGATGTCGATCGCGTCGAGCTTCCCCTGCCATTCCTGCCCGTTGAAGAGCAGGCGGAAGTAGCCGACGTACATCTCGGTTCCCGCGAGGTTCACCGCCGGCTTCGAGCGGGTGAAGAAGCCCTCGAGGATGTTGCCGAACACCGCTTCCAGCGAGGCCAGGAGCCGGCCGGGGCTAGAGCCGTCGAACGCCACGCCGCTGGCGGTGAGGTCGGAAGTCTTGAGGTCGGTGGAAGAGACCGAGGTGCCACCGGCCCGCGCCATGGCGTTCAGCTGCGGAGAGGGGCCGAGCAACCCGAAGCCGATGACGAAGGTCTGTACGTCCACCGGGAATCCACCGGTGCTCATGTTCCGCAGCGCCGTGACCGCGCCGATGGGGTCGTTGCCCGCCAGTGGGGGCTGCTCCTCGCCGTCGGTGAGGAGCATCACGTAGTACTTCCGTCCGCACTTGGCGTAGGGGTCGGCGTCGATCTCCGTCTGGAGATAGTCCTTCACGTTGGTCAGAGCACCGGTCAACGGGGTGTAGTCGCCGTAGTTGGGCATCCGGAGCCCGCTGGGGTTGGTGACCGGATCCCACTTTGCGAGCATCTTGAGGATCGGCCCGCTGGTGGCGAGGGTGCCGGCCTTCACCGCGGTGGCCCCCCCGAGCTTCTGGAAGGAGATCGCCGGGGTCACGTTGTCGGGGAGGACTCCGAGCCCGCTGGTCCGCCGCGCGGGCATCGTCGTGGCGACGGCCGAGAAGCCCGCCGCGTCGACGGTGGGTGGAGCCTGGTACGAGTACTGGTAGCTGCAGCCGCTGCAGGTGAACAGCTGCTCGCCGGGCCCCGGAAGAGGCTCCTGAGGCGGGTTGGCCCAGGGGGGGTTGTAGAGGTTGGCCATCAGGTCCGCGTAGTAGAGCGTGGGGTGGCCGCCTCCGCGGAGCCAGTCGGCCTGGTAGGCCATGGGATTGGGCGGGAAGTTGGCGTCCAGGAGGGTGCCCGGAGGATCTGCCGCGGCGGCGTACCCGGGCGGCGACACGGTCCAGGGCCAGCCGGCGAAGGGCAGGAAGGAGTAGCGGCCGTTCGGGTAGTTCGTGGCACCGATGGTGGTGTCGCTCTGCCAGCTCAGCTTGCAGATCACCCCGTTGGTGCAAGCCGCGTAGGTGGCGCTGTTGGCGATGAGGTTCGGGCAGAAGCCGTTGCTGAACTGGCCCCCCGAGTAGGTGACCGCGGTGGTGACCCCAGCCAGGTTGTTGTTCCCGTTCCAGCGGAAGGTGTCGTAGCCGAGGATGTCTCCGTCGTTGGGCAGCCAGGCGTAGGTGTAGAGCGGGTGGGTGTAGACGTCCTCGTCGTGCCGGTAGCGACAGAACTCGTTGCCCTCGTTCGTGGTGTAGGCCCAGACGTTCACCTGGTACTGGCACTGCGTCTGGTACAGCTGCCAGTCGTACGACTGGCGAGTGAACTCGCAGTAGTGCGCGTTGGCCTCGGCCGGGACCACGTAGTCCCTGCTCACCGTCCAGGTGCACCTGCCCGTGGCCGTCGCACTGCACCCGGTTGCGCCGGTGGTCAGGGTCCCGTCACCACTTCCCCCGCTGGCCAGGGACTGCCACTCCGCAGGCCCTTGCGAGTCGCTCACGGTGCTGCCCAGCGGAGGGCAGGTGGCATCGAAGCGGGTGATCTTCACCGCCGCGACGTGCGAGTCGGTGTCCACCAGCCGGTACGCCGGCCCGGGGCTCAGGCTCGGATTGTTGTAGGTGATCAGCCCTCCGACCGGGTTGTCCTGCGGACCGGCGATCTGGGTGGGCGTGCAGTTGCCGAGCGTGTCGCAGCCGGCGCCGGTCCCGGTGTACGGCCCGCTGAGCCCGCAGGCTCCCCAGAAGGTGCGGATCGCCGGGGGATCGTTGCGCCAGTAGGTGGCGCCGAACGGGCCGGGAACCGACACTCCGAGGTCCTGGGCCGAGTAGAACGGGTCGTACTGCTGGGTCTCCTCGGGCGTGGCGTCCGAATACATGTCGCACGGCTCGACGGCGCAGCTGCCGAGCGTGGTGTTGGGGATG
>RPRB01000149.1 GCA_003818285.1 Myxococcaceae bacterium | reverse complement strand
TCTACTGGGACGGGCGGCGCCACCGTCCCTTCGCCACCGAAGGCGGGCATGTCGACTTCGCGCCCCGGAACCACCTCGAGGCGGAGCTGATGGAGGAGATCGCCCGGGAGAAGGGGCGGGTGAGCGCGGAGCGCATCCTGTCCGGGAGCGGGCTGGTGCGGATCTACCGCTTCCTCCGAGAGCGGTCCGGGGTGCCGGAGCCGCCAGCGCTGACCGAGCGCTTCGCGAAGGAGGATCCGGCCGCGGTCATTTCGCGCTCGGCGCTGGACGGCCTGGACCCGGTCTGCGTCGAGGCGCTGGAAATGTTCGTCTCGGCCTACGGAGCGGAGGCGGGGAACGTCGCGCTGCGGATGCTTGCCACCGGCGGCGTCTTCCTGGGGGGCGGCATCGCGCCCAAGAATCTCGCCGCCTTCCAGCGGGACGGAACCTTCATGACCGCCTTCCTGAACAAGGGACGGATGCGGCCGCTCCTCGAGACGGTCCCGGTGCTGGTGGTGCTGAACGACCGGGCCGCGCTCTGGGGCGCGGCGCACTGCGCGGCCTTCGACGAGAGCTGAGGTGAGCCATGCCGGGTCGGAACCTGCGAGTGCTGGACAACCTGGACGCGGTGGCTCGCACCGCAGCACAGTGGATGCATGACCGAGCGTGGGCCGCGGTGAACGCGCGCGGCCGTTTCACGCTGGCACTCTCGGGCGGGAACACGCCGCGCGCCCTCTACCGCGCGATGGCGGATGGCCCCCGGCTTCCCTGGGAGCGGATGGTGTTCTGCTTCGGCGACGAGCGGAACGTTCCCCCCGACCACCCGGAGAGCAACGCCCGGATGGCACAGCAGACGTTGCTCGCTCAGCCCTTCGTGAACCAGTCCAGCGTCTACCGGATCAGGGGCGAGCTTCCGGCCGAGGAGGCGGCGGCGGACTACGAGCAGACGCTGCGCACGCTCTTCCCGGGGACGACGGCGTTTCCCACCTTCGATCTGGTCCTCCTCGGGCTGGGCCCCGACGGACACACCGCCTCGCTCTTCCCGTACTCGCCGGCGCTCGCCGAGCGCTCCCGCTGGGTGGTTGCGAACTGGGTGGAGAAGCTCCGGACCAAGCGCATCACGCTCACCTTCCCGGTGCTGAACGCGGCGTCGGAGGTGATCTTCCTGGTGGCAGGCGAGGACAAGGCCTGGGCGCTGAAGGAGGTGCTCAAGGGCACTGCGCCGATCTCGGAGGTCCCGGCCCGGGGCGTCGTCCCGCCCTCGGGGCGACTCACCTACCTGGTGGACCGGGCGGCCGCAGCCGGGCTAGTTCAGTCGACCTGAGCATGAAGATCCTTCCCTCCATCCTCGCAGCGGACTACTGGCGACTGGGCGAGCAGGTCTCGGACGCCGAGCGGGGCGGGGCGGACCGCTTCCACATCGACGTCATGGATGGGCTGTTCGTGCCCAACCTGTCGCTGGGAATCCCCATCGTCGAGGCGATGCGGCGGGGGACGAAGCTGCCGCTGGAGATCCACCTGATGATCGAGCGGCCGGAGCGGTACACGGACGCCTTCATCAAGGCGGGCGGAGACCTGCTCATCCTGCACCAGGAGGCGACCCCGAACCTGCACCGGGCCATCCAGCAGGTGCGACAGGCCGGGAAGCAGGTGGGCGTGGGCATCAACCCCGCCACGCCGCTGGGCGTGGTGGAGGAGGTGGTGGAGAACCTGGACCTCCTCCTCCTCATGACCGTGAACCCTGGGTTCGGGGGGCAGAAGTTCATCCACGAGGTGATGCCCAAGCTGACCCGGGCGCGGGCGCTCCTCCAGCAGCGTGCCCCCCGCTGCGAGCTCGAGGTGGACGGCGGAGTGGACCTGACGACCGGGCCCATCGCCGCGGCGGCGGGCGCGGACGTGTTGGTGGCCGGGACCTGCGTGTTCGCCCACCCGAGCGGACCGGGCGCCGGAGTGCAGGCCTTGCGCGAGGCGGTGAAGCGCGGGCTGGCTGCGGCAATCTGAGCTCGGGCCCGAGCTCTTGCGATGTGACTCGCCACCCCCGCTGCCCGGGACTTGGCATGCGGCGCTCCCTGAGGCCGTGCGGCATTCCCACGGGACCGTGACGGTCATACCGTCCCGACGCATGACGACCCTCCGAGTCGTGCTCCACGGCAAGCAGGCGCAGAACCCCGCGGTCCGGGCCGCGGTCGCATCCGAGCGCGCTGCCGGCAATCGGGTCGACGTCCGCGTGACCTGGGAACCCGGAGATGGCGTCCGGCTGGCCGAGGAGGCCGCCCGCCTCGGAACGGAGCGCGTGGTCGCCGGGGGCGGCGATGGGACGATCAACGAAGTGGTCAGCGGGCTCCTCGCAGCTCGGGGCACTGGCCAGCGGCACCCGGCCCTCGGGCTCCTCCCCCTCGGGACGGCGAACGACTTCGCACACGCCTGCCGGGTCCCGCTCGAGCCAGGCCCCGCACTCCACCTGGCGGCCACCGCGACGCCCCGCCGCATCGACGTGGGGCGCGTGGCCGGACGGCCCTTCATCAACCTGGCCACGGGTGGCTTCGGGGCGGAGATCACCGTGGAGACCAGCCCCACGTTGAAGAAGCTGCTGCACGGGGCGGCTTACCTGATCACCGGTCTCACCCACCTGGCGGAGCTGCGGCCGGTGAGGGCCACCTTCACCGGCCCGGAGTTTTCCTGGTCCGGCGAGCTGCTGGTGCTCGCCATTGGGAATGGTCGGCAGGCCGGCGGGGGCCACGTCCTCTGTCGGGAGGCGTTGATCGACGATGGAGTGCTCGACGTGAGCATCCTTCCGGATGTTCCCCGACGCGAGCGCGCGGCCGCGCTGCGGTCCCTCATCCAGGAGGGGAAGGTCGCCCTGTGGCGCCACTCGGTGACCGCGCGCCTGCCGTGGGTGGAGCTGACGTCTGACGAGCCGCTCCAGGTCAACCTCGACGGTGAGCCGATCTCGGGGAAGACGCTCCGGTTCGACGTCCTCCCCGGCGTCGTCGAGGTCTGTCTTCCCGAGGAGACGCCCCTCGTTCGCCAGGTGTGATCAGGCGAGCGCCCGCTCGAGCTTCCCGATCTCCTGCTCCCAGCCCATCCGGGCGCGCTCGGTCCACATCGCTTCGTGCATGACGTCATTGGTGACCGCGAGGCGTGTGCCGCCCGGGGCCGCCGTGAGCTCCACGCGAGTCGTCGCGGCGTAGGGTGCGACGCCGGGCACGAAGTCCACGGCGTTGGTGTAGACGAGCCGCCGGTTCGGCTCGACCTCGGTGTAGTCGCCCCGGAGGCGGTGGCTCGGGCCCATCCCGCCTTCCTTGAGCATGGCGACGATCTCCCGGACCTCGGTCTTCATGATCAGCTCGAAGTGACCGCCCACGCGAACGTCGATGTGGAGCACCTGGACGCTGAATCCCTCCGGGCCCCACCAGCGCTCGAGCCCTTCCCGGGTGGTCCACATGCTCCAGACCTTGTCCGGGCTGGCCTTGAGCATGCGCTCGACGGTGAAGGTCTTCTTCGCGGGTGCAGTCATGGTGTGTCGTCCTCCTCGAGTGCCTTCGCCAGTCGATCGAGCCGCTTGCTCCAGTGACTCCTGAGCCGGTCGATCCACTCGGCGGCCTCGTCCAGTGGCCGGGGGTTCCGCGAAAGGAGGTGCTCGCGTCCCACGCGCCGCCGCCTCACCAGCTGTGCCCGCTCGAGGATCCGGATGTGCTTCGAGACCGAGTTGAGAGAGATGTCGAACGGTGCCGCGAGGTCGGTGACCCGCGCCTCGCCCTCGGAGAGGCGAAGGAGGATGGCCCGCCGCGTGGGGTCGGCGAGGGCGCCGAGGGTGTGGTCCAGCCTGGCCGGTGCGTTCAAGATATTAACCCTATAGGGTGAATATCTGGCCCGAGTCAACTGGCCTCGAGCGACATCGCTCTGCACCCTTCAGGACGCCGTGTCTTGCCCGAGCGCCTGCTGCGCCTCGGCGACTCCGGCCTCGGCCTTCCCGCTCTGCAGCACCTGCACCAGCCGGGCGTTCACCTCGCCGAGCCGCCGGGCCAGGATCCGCGCCAGCCCGTGGGCGATCTTCAGCGCGGCGACGTTCCCGCTCGACATCCGGGAGCGGAGCGCCGGACCGGCGATGACAGCCAGGGTCACCGCCCCCACCGCGATGGCAGAGGCGCTGCGCTTTCCGCCAGCCTCGAGCACCGCCATCTCGCCCAGCACCGCGGGGGCGGAGACGACGGAGAGGACCTGATGCTTCCCGGCGGGGTCCTTCTTCACCACCTGGGCCGATCCAGAGAGCACGAACACCAGCGCGTCTCCCGCATCTCCTTCACGGAACAGCGGCAGCTGTGTCTCGAGCGTCTTCAGCTCGGCGAGCCCCGCGACCTCGGCCAGCTCCGCTGGGGTGAGCCCCGAGAGCAAAGGAACGTGGCGGAGTGCCTCGGCCGTCGGTCGCTCGATCATCGCCGCCTCGCGCGCTCCAGGCGAAGCGACTTCTCGCCCCGCTTCTGCCCGTCGAGCTTCTCGAACGCCGGAGCGTCCTCCTCGGCGACGAAGGCGTAGCTGTAGGTCTGCTTGACGTCCAGCCGCTGCACCTTGCCCGCCGGTGCGCCCAGACTCTCGAGCATCGCGGTGATGCCGGCCGCGTCGAGACCCTCGGCGGTCCCGACGTTCATCCACAGCCGGACCTGCCCGGGCGCGGCGGCCTCGGACGGCGGGCGCGGTCCCTCCTCGGCCCGGTCACGGCGAGGTGGCCGTTCAGCGCGCTCACGACGCTCGCGGGGAGCCCCGGCGCGCTCGCCGCGATCCGAGCGCTCGCGCCGCTCGGGACGGTCTCCCCGCTCGCCGCGGTCGTCGCGACGTGGCCGGTCGCCCCGGGAACGCTCCCGGTCGCGCGGTGGCCGCGCGGGCGCCGGCTCCGGCAACGCGCCCCCGGCGGCCTTCAGCTTCTCCATCCGCAGGTGCCCGAAGAAGTACTTGAGCAGGTAGGCGATCGCATCGTCCGCATCCGGCCGCTGCTTCAGCTCCCCGGCCAGGCCGAGATAGCCCTCGTACACGCTCCCCGCGGCCGCGGACTGGATCTCCCGGACGTGGCGCTCGGTCCACATCCGCATCGCGTCCTCGGGCGACGGCATCTCCCGCTTCTCGAACCGGATCCCGTACTTCTTCTCCAGAACGGTGAATGTGCCCAGCTCCCGCCCGGAGATGAGGTTGATCGCGGTGCCCTTCTTCCCGATGCGTCCGGTCCGGCCGACCCGATGGAGGTACACCGCCGGGTCCTCGGGCAACGAGTAGTTGATGACGTACTGCAGATCCGAGATGTCGATTCCCCGCGCGGCGATGTCCGTCGCCACCATGAACGCCACCTCGCCGCGCTTCACCTTGCCCATCACCCGCTCCCGCTCCTTCTGGGGCAGGTCGCCGTTGAGCAGCTCGGCGTCGAAGCCGTTCCGGTTCAGCACCGCGGTGACCAGCGCCGTGTCGTCCCGGGTGTTGCAGAAGACGATCGCGTTATCCGGCTCCTCCATCTCCAGCAGGTAGATGAGATTCCGGGGCTTCGGGTAGGCGTCGGTGACGTCGTAGCGGACGTGGTAGATGTGGTCGACGGTGAGGACGTCGCCGGAGAGCATCAGCATCTCCGGCGAGGTGGTGTACTGGCTGATGAGATTCTGGATCTCCGGCGGCACGGTGGCGCTGAACAGGAGCACCTGCCGGTCCTTCGGGAGCTGGTCGAGGATCCGGGTGACCTCCTCGTAGAAGCCCTGGTTCAGCATCTCGTCGGCCTCGTCGAGGACCACGTGCCGGCAACCCTGCAGCTTGAGGTTCTTCCTCCGGATGTGGTCCCAGATGCGGCCCGGCGTGCCGACCACGATCGGCGACCCGCTCTCCAGCGCGTCCTCCTGGTCCTTCATCGAGGCGCCGCCGTAGATCGCGGAGACCCGCACCCCCTTGTACTTGCCGAGGTCCGAGAGCTCGGCCGCGACCTGGAGCGCCAGCTCACGGGTGGGGCAGAGGACGAGCGCGCGCACGGCCTTGTCCTCGGGGTTCATCTTCTCCAGCAGCGGGAGCCCGAAGGCGGCGGTCTTCCCGGTGCCGGTCTTGCTCCGGACGATCAGATCCTTGCCCTGCATCACCGGGTCGAAGGCCTGGGCCTGCACCGGGGTGGGGTGGGTGTATCCGCGATCCACCAGGGCGCGGCGGATCTCCGGGGAGAGGGCCAGCTCCTCGAAGCCCACCTCCGCCAGGTATTCGGCCGGTCGCTCCGAGGGTGCCGCCGCCTCGGGAGCAGGGGCCGCGTCGGACGGCGGAGCAGATTCGCCGTGTTCGGGCGCGGACGGGTTGTCACTCATCGGGCACGGGCTTAATCCCTCCCCCATCACGTAGCAATCGCGCAGGCCAGGGGTCCTGCTAGAAGCAGCCGGTCTCCTCGTTCCATGGCCCATCCGCCCAAGAAGCCAGGGAAGCCTCGCCCGAAGACGGCCGCCCGGCCGACGCGCGCCGCCTCACGCCCAGGAGCCCGGGCCCGCCCCGGCTCGGCCGCGCAGGTGTCGCGCCGGCGTGGCAATCGCCAGGAGCGCCGGGCCCCCGAGGAGGTCCGCGAGGTCACCCCGGTCGAGGAGAGCGACTCCTCCGAGGCCATGGAGTCCGCCGAGCAGACCGAGCCGGTCGACTCGGCCGAGCCCGAGGGCGAGGAGCTGGCCGAGCTGGAACCGGTCGTGGAGTCCGCGGCCGCGACGCCCGCCCCCTCCTCCTCCAGCAGCATCGCCCGGGCCGATCCGATGGCGGCCTACATGGCCGAGGTGCACCGGCACCCGCTGCTG
Organism: Myxococcaceae bacterium; assembly: GCA_003818285.1. GTDB lineage: Bacteria > Myxococcota > Myxococcia > Myxococcales > Myxococcaceae > RPRB01. The sequence goes on along the minus strand of RPRB01000149.1, from coordinate 4,806 downwards.
TCGCGCGAGGAGGAGCAGCGACTCGCCCGCATCTACCGGAGCAGCGGCGACCTGGACGCCGCCGCCCGGCTGGTCTCGGCCAACCTGCGCCTGGTGGTGAAGCTGGCCCACGAGTACCACCGAAATCCCCTGGCGCTGCTCGATCTGGTGCAGGAGGGAAACATCGGGCTGATGCAGGCGGTGAAGAAGTTCGATCCCGACCGAGGGGTGAAGCTCTCCACCTACGCCGCCTGGTGGATCCGCGCGTACATCCTTCGCTACATCATGGACAACTGGAAGCTGGTGAAGCTCGGGACGACCGAGGCCCAGCGGAAGCTGTTCTTCAAGCTGCGCCAGGAGCAGGAGCGACTCCTCAAGCAGGGCTACGAGGCCACGCCCAAGCTCCTCGCCGAGCGGCTCAACGTCACCGAACAGGACGTGGTGGAGATGGACCAGCGGCTCGGCCCCGACGAGGTCTCGATCGACGCGCCGGTGGGCGAGGACGGCGATTCAACCCGCGGCGACCGGATCCTCCCCGCGAGCAGCTTCCCCGCGGCCGACGAGCGGCTGGCCAGCGAGGAGCTGAAGCGGCTGTTCCACGACAAGCTCGAGACCTTCGGGAAGACGCTCGAGGGCAGGGAGCGATACATCTTCGAGAAGCGGCTCACCGCCGACGAGCCGATGACCCTCCAGGACATCGGCACCCACTTCGGCATCTCGCGCGAGCGCGCCCGGCAGATCGAGGCGGCGCTGATGGACAGGATGCGCGAGTTCGTCCGCTCGGAGATGCCGGACTTCGATCTCGTTGCCGAGCCGAAGCCCTGAAGGTCACAACGGGCGGATCTTCAGGTTGTCGAAGTACACCTTCGACTCCCATCCCGACACCGCGAAGTACCGGTGCGCGGGTCCGCGCAGCGGGTCCGGGTCGTCGAGGGTGAGGAACGGCTGTCCATCGACCAGCCAGGTCAGGACCCGACCCTGCCGCCGGATGGTCCAGTGGTACTTCCTGCCGGGCACCACCCGGGGGTCCGCCCGGGTGACGCGATCGGCGGCGTGCTCGTGCATCCGGGCAATCGCCGAGAGCGTGTTGCGCCACCCCCCCATCACCAGCACGTAGCCGGTGGCGTCGTACGCCGCCCGCATGTCCCCGCGGTGGAAGGACTGCCCGTCGCCGAAGACCTCCACCTTCACGTCCCCCTCGGGGCTGTCGGTCCAGACGTCGAGATCGATGACCACGTTCTCGGGAAGTGGCCGCTTGAGCCACGCCGGGTGGTTGTGGGCGCGCTGCACGACCAGGGCGCCCTTCTCGATGGAGACCGCCGCTGGGTCGGTGGCCAGCCAGTCCGGGCCCGGCTGGGCGCGGTCGAAGTCGTCGGAGAACGGGCCGGCGGCAGGCTCGGGCGGAGCGGCGGCCACCGGAGCGAAGCCCGTGCCCGTCGCGGGGGTGACCCGAAGGTCGTCGTAGTAGACGTCCCACTCGCCGCTGGAGAGCCCGATCCGGTCGTGCCCGGGGCCGGCCAGCGGGAAGGGGTCGTCGAGCTCGGCCAGCACCCGCCCGTCCACGGTCCAGCGCAGCACCGAGCCGCGCCGCTCGAAGCGCATGCGGTACACGTGCGAGGGCTCGAGCGTGACCGGCACCGCCTCGACTCGCAGCCCCGAGTCCTTCTTGAACCCGGCCGAGCGCAGGTCGCCCGGCACGCGCGCCCGTGACAGCCACCGGGACAGGGTGGCGCCGTTCTCCTCCAGCCGCACTAGGCTCGAGCCGAGCCGCTGCGGGGTGCCCATCGGGCTCCAGGGGCCGAGCACCGCCTGGTAGCCGGTGTCCGCGTCGATCCCGTTCCCGAAGAGCGTGACCCGGATCTCCCCCTCCGGGCTGATCGGCCTCGCCGAGACCTCCACGACCACGTCGTGAGGCAGCGCCGCGTCCAGCCAGAGCGGGTTGTTCTTCGTTCCCGGTGAGAGCAGCTCGCCCTTGCTGACCCGCGGGTACCCCCCATACGAACGGTAGTTGCGCCCCACCGTGCCCGGATCGGAGAAGTCGTCCGAGAACGGAACTTGCCCCGAGGCCCTGGGCTCGCTCCGGACGAGCAGGTGCAGGACGGGAAGATTGACCCCGAGGATGACTGCCCCGAGCACCAGCCAGCCCCTGCGGCCGAGCGCCGGGCGCCGGGCGGTGACGGGGCCCCCGGCCTCCGCCGGCACCTCGGCCTCCGCGGCCGCGGCCGTCGCAGGACGCCGCTTCATGTCGGGCCGCTCCGCAGCACCGCCACCAGCACCAGGAGGAGGAAGCACACCGCGGCCACCGCGCCGTAGGCGACCAGCGGCCAGGCGACGTCCGTCCGGGCCAGGATGTCCCGCGCCTCGGCCGCCTCCTTCTCGTGTGGGTGCGTGTCCAGCGCCTTCGCGGCCAGTCGGCGAGCGGTGACGACGTCGCCGGCGGTCACTGCCTGCTGGGCCCGGCGGAGCGCCTCGGCAGGTTCGGAGTCGGATGGCTTCATGTCGGGGGATGGAATGCCGGGGCCGGTCTATACACGCCCAGGGGGGGCTGGATGAAGCGCGCCGGCGCGGCTGTTGGATGCTCCGGGCGTGATAAGCGAGCCCCTGGCTCCTGCGATGGCGTTTCCCCTTTCTCGACGAACCCTCCTCCGGAGCCTCCCGCTTCTCGGACTGGGCGGCCGGGCGCTGGCCTTCGGGGAGGGCGCGCGCTTCGTGCCCGGTGTTGCCCAGCACGGAGGGAGGTGGGATGGCCGGCTGTCTGGCCTCCGCCGGCTCGCCTGGGAGCTTCAGCGCCGCACGTCGGTGGAGGTGGTGCCCGAGGCACGCGCGCTCGTGCTCACCAACCCGCGCCTGTTCGATCACCCCTTCCTCTACTTCGGGGGAGACGGCGAGTTTCCACCGCTCTCCGCGCCGGAGGTGGAGGCGCTCCGGCGCTACCTGACCTTCGGCGGATTCGTGCTCGCCGACGCCAACGACGGCAGCGGCGGCCGCGGGTTCGACGCCAGCTTTCGCCGCGAGCTGGCGAGGGTCTTGCCGGGCTCGGGCCTGGAGCCCGTGCCCAGCACCCATGTGCTGTTCAAGACCTTCTTCCTCCTCGACTCGGCGCCGGGACGGGTCTTCCTGCATCCGCAGCTGCAGATGGTGAACCTCGGGAACCGGGCGGCGGTGGTGTACTCGCAGAACGACCTGGCCGGCGCCTGGGAGCGGGACGAGAGCGGAGCGTACGCGTACGAGGTCTCGCCGGGCGGTGAGCCACAGCGCGAGCTCGCGGTACGCGTCGGCATCAACATCTGCATGTACGCGCTCTGCCTCGACTACAAGGACGACGCGGTGCACCTGCCGCTCATCCTCAAGAAGCGGAGATGAACGGAGGCACCACCACCACCTGGCGGCTGGTGAGCCTTTCCCCGCTCCCGGCCTGGGCGCTGATGGCGCTCACCTTGCTGGTGCTGGCCGGGGTGGTGCTGGCGGTGCTCGGCCTCCGTCGCGAGCCGTCCACCCACCGCCGTCGGTTGCTGCTCGTGCTGCGGCTGCTGGCCGGGGCGATGGCGCTCTTCTTCTTGCTCGAGCCCGGGCTGCGGCAGCTGGCCCAGGTCCGGGTGAAGAACCGGATGGCGGTGCTGGTCGACCGCAGCGCGAGCATGAGCTTCCCGGTGCGGCCCGACGGGCAGAGCAGGGCGGCGGCGGCAGCCGAGGCCCTGGACCGCTTCGCCCCTGGTCTGGAGAGGCTGCGCGATCGCTACCAGGTCGAGGTGCTGGGCTTCTCCCCCGAGCTGGGGCCGGTGTCCTCGGAGGCCCTGCGGACCGCGGGCTCCGCCAACCGGACCGATCTCATGGCCGCGCTCCGGGCGCTGAAGGCGACCGACACCGGAGGAAGCCGCAAGCTCGCGGGGGCAGTCCTCCTCTCCGACGGGGCGGACAACGCCGAGCTCCAGAGTGGCCTCCAGGGCCGGCAGTCGGACGAGCTCGGAGCGCTCGGCTTCCCGGTCTCCACCATCCGGGTCGGGGAGCCGGCGCTGGTGGACCTCGCGGTGGAGGCGGTGAAGGTCGACGACTTCGCCTTCGTCCGGAACGCGGTGACGGTGGACCTCGAGCTGCACGCCCGTGGGCTCAAGGGCCGCGACGTTCCGGTGGTGCTCCAGCGCGAGGGGCTCACCGTGGGGACCCGGACGGTGCACCTGGACCAGGACGACCAGCGCACGCCGGTGTCCTTCACCTTCACCCCCGACCAGACCGGTCGGTTCGTCTACACGGTCGGCGCGCCGGTCTTCCCCGGCGAGGCGGTCACCGAGAACAACAGTCGCTCCTTCGTGCTGAAGATCATCCGGGACCGGGTGCGGGTGCTGCTCGTGGTGGGTCGTCCGAGCTGGGACGAGCGCTTCCTCCGCGGGCTCCTCAGGCAGGACCCCAACGTGGACCTGGTCTCGTTCTACATCCTCCGGACCTCGAGCGACGACACGCAGACCCGCAACCCGGAGCGCGAGCTGTCGCTGATTCCCTTCCCGATGGAGGAGATCTTCGACACCAAGCTCCACACCTTCGACGTGGTCGTCTTCCAGAACTTCGGATACGCCGAGCCGGCGCTCTCGATCGCCAGCTACGAGCGCAACCTCGAGCAGTACGTCTCGGGAGGAGGCGCGCTGCTGGTCATCGGCGGGGACCACGCCTTCGGCGAGGGCCGGGCCGCGTACCCCATCCTCGATCGGGCGCTGCCGGTGGACCCCAGCGGGATGCCGGCGGTCGTCGAGTCCTTCAAGGTGAAGCTCACCGCGGACGGGCTGCGCCACCCGGTGATGCGGGGCCAGACCTCGGAGAACGGAACCCAGTCTT
>RPRB01000148.1 GCA_003818285.1 Myxococcaceae bacterium | reverse complement strand
CTCACCGCCGTGGTGGAGCACATCCGCAAGGGCACCCTGGACTTCGTGCTCCTCAAGCCCGCCGACGCGCAGTTCCTGGTCTCCACCGCGCGCTTCGAGCCCTGGCGGAGCACCAACCTCATCACCGCCCTGGTGCTCTGGACCTACGCGTTCGTCCGGATGGGCCAGCCGCCGTCGCTTCCGGGATCGCTGGCCGCGCTGTTACTCCTCGTGGTCGCCACCTCGCTGCTCTACTCGCTGTGGATCCTCACCGTGAGCGCGGCGTTCTACGTGGTGAAGATCGACAACCTCACCAACCTCTTCAACTCCATCTTCGACGCCGCCCGGTGGCCGGTGGAGGTCTTCCGCGGGGTCATCCGCTGGGTCTTCACCTTCATCATCCCGCTGGCCCTGATGACCACCTTCCCCGCGCAGGCGATGCTGGGTCGGCTTTCACTCGCCGCCCTGGCGTGGTCGGTGGTGGGAGGCGGTGCGTTCGGATGGCTCGCCCGTCGGGTGTGGCTCTCCAGCATCGCCCGGTACACCTCCGCCAGCAGCTAGGAAACCCTCCCCCGCAACTCGCTCCCTGCCGCCGTGTTCGAGGACGCCAGGAGGGGCGCACCCTCCGTGGGTGGCCGCTCGTCACTCGACGTCATCGACGAAAGAGGGAGTCATGAAGCTCGCACATCGGTCGTTCCTCGTGGCTGGCCTGGTCCTGGCCGCCGCGTGTGGCAGCAGCAGCAACGGTCCGGACGAGTACCAGGCCGCGGTTCCCACCTTCTCCGGCGTGTCCGCGGAGGTCTCCGGCGCCTCGTCCGAGGCCGCCAGCCTCGGCGCGTCCACCAGCTCGGAGGCGGCGCTGATCGCCCCCACGCCCGGAGCTGAGATCCAGGGGAGCAACTCTCCCGAGTGGCTCCCGAAGATCCGCGATGCGATCCGGAGCCTCAACCAGGGGCTGAAGCAGGCCTTCGGCCCGGTGGAGAGGCTGGTGCTCACCAGCGGCCCGTCGCAGGTGCAGGGCCAGGTGTACACCTACGGTCCCTTCGACCAGGGCGGCTACAGCTACCTCCTCTCGGTGGTGCGGGTCGCGGGCAACCACTACGCCTGGAGACTCTCCGTCAAGAAGACGGGCGACGCCACGGCGCCGTTCGTCCGATTCGCCGCAGGCACCACCTTCAAGGTCCCGAGCGACCAGGTCCACCGCGGCCGCGGGACCATCGGCGTCGACCTCGATGCGTACAAGTCCGTGGTCACCGACTTCCCGGGACAGGGCAAGCTCTTCGTCGCCTTCAGCCACCACGGCTTCGGGCCGGCCGCGGCCGATGCCGGCGTGACGGGGCAGAGCAAGACGCTCATCTACGCGCTGAGGAACTTCTCGGCGGACACGACCCAGTGGCAGCCGGTGGACGCCATCTTCTACGCGCACAAGAACGGTCTCAGCGGAGTGACGAGCGTCCGCGTCGCGGCCTATGCCGACATCCCGGAGATTCCCGAGGACACCCCGGCGAAGGAGCTGCTGTTCGGCCGCGCCCGGTTCAACCCCGGGGTGGGTGGCCGCGCCGAGGTAGCGATCGTCGGCGGCGACCTGGGCAACCAGGTCTTCTTCGGCCGCGAGTGCTGGGATGCGCAGGAGGCCCTGGTGTTCAAGGCGACCGCCCTCTGCGGGCCGGGTGAGGAGCCCGGGACCGGGAGCTGCACCTGGGTGATCGTCGGCGACCCCTCTGCCTGCAGGGTCGTTCTGGCCACCGGCGAGCGCGATCACTGCGATCCGTCGGACATCGACGACCCCAGCCCGGATCCGGACGCCCCGGCGACCGACGTCCCGGCGGTCCCGGCGGTGATGCCTTCGGGCAACGACTAGAGCAGGGCACGCTCCGGCGCGGCGCACCGCCCGGGACGTGACGAGGCCCCGACCGCTGCCTTCCCGGGCGGTCGGGGCTCTCCTTTTGCTCGGTCGGCGCCCGGGCACGGAGCATGTTAGAGGGTCCGGCCCGCCATGACGTCCGAGCTCGAACGGGAGGTCGCCCGCCGCCGCACCTTCGCGATCATCAGCCACCCCGACGCGGGGAAGACCACGCTCACCGAGAAGCTGTTGCTCTACGGCGGCGCCATCCATCTCGCCGGCAGCGTGAAGGCGCGCCGCGCCCGCCGCCACGCCACCTCGGACTGGATGGAGCTGGAGAAGGAGCGCGGCATCTCCGTCACCTCGTCCGTGCTCCAGTTCGAGTACCGGAACCACGCGGTGAACCTGCTCGACACCCCGGGCCACCAGGACTTCTCCGAGGACACCTACCGGACGCTCTCCGCCGCCGACAGCGCGGTGATGCTCATCGACGCGGCGAAGGGCGTCGAGCCGCAGACCAAGAAGCTGTTCCAGGTCTGCCGGATGCGGGCCATCCCCATCTTCACCTTCGTGAACAAGCTCGACCGGTACGGGCGGGCACCTTTGGACCTGATGGACGAGCTCGAGCAGGTGCTCGGCATCCGCGCCTATCCGATGAACTGGCCCATCGGCATGGGCCCGGAGTTCCGCGGCGTCTACGACCGCGGCGCCCGCGTCGTGCACGTCTTCTCCTCCGGGGGCACGCACGGCGAGGCCGAGGTGGGTGAGAGGAGCCTCCCGCTGGACGGTCCCGAGATCTCCGAGGTCCTCACTCCCGCCGAGCTGGCCCAGCTGCGCGAGGACGTGGAGCTCCTCGACGTGGGCGGTGACGCGTTCAGCCGCGAGAAGAGCGACCGGGGGCAGATCACCCCGATGTTCTTCGGCTCGGCGATGACCAACTTCGGCGTCCGCCCGTTCCTCGACGTCTTCCTGGACCTCGCCCCCCTGCCCGCGCCTCGCGACACCGACAAGGGCCCGCAGCCGCCGACCGCAGACCGGTTCAGCGGCTTCGTCTTCAAGATCCAGGCGAACATGGACCCGGCCCACCGCGACCGGATCGCCTTCGTGCGTGTCGTTTCCGGCCGCTACGTGAAGGGGATGAATGCCCACCACGTCCGGCTGGGGAAGAGCGTTCGCCTTGCGAACCCGAGCCAGTTCATGGCCGCCGAGCGCACCGCCATCGAGGAGGCCTGGCCCGGCGACGTCATCGGGCTGTTCGACCCCGGCCTGTACCGGATCGGCGACACGCTGGTGGAGGGTGAGCCGTTCCGCTTCGACGGCGTGCCCCGGTTCTCGCCCGAGCATTTCGCGGTCGTGCGCAGCAAGGACCCGCTGCGGCGCAAACAGGTGGAGAAGGGGCTCGAGCAGCTGAGCGAGGAAGGCACCATCCAGATCTTCCAGCAGCTGCAGATGGGCATGCGCGACCCGATCGTCGGCGTGGTGGGCGCGCTGCAGTTCGAGGTGCTCCAGTACCGGATCGAGCACGAGTACGGCGCGGCCATCGCTCTGGATCGACTCCCCTACGCGCACGCCCGCTGGGTGACTGGAGAACAGTTCGACCCCAAGACCTTCGACTGGGAGGGTAACCGGCAAACCGTCCAGGACCGCGACGGGCTCCCGCTGGTGCTCTTCCGGGACGACTGGGCCCTCCAGCACGCGCAGGAGAAGCACCCGGAGCTGAAGTTTCTGGCCGAGGCACCGCAGCTCCAGCAGGGCAAGCAGGCTTCAGCCGAGCGAGCGGCGGGCGGAACCCCCTGACTGCAGGCTGACTGGCAAGCGGCGGTTGTCCGGAAACTGACACGAGCCACTGGAAGGCCCGGGTCGATGAGGACCCACCCCCAAAGGGCGATGTCGTTAGCGGTTCACCGGGGGTAAGCCGCACTTCCAGCTTTCCGAAGTCCCAGTTTCCGAACCCAGGGGAGGGCCGACTCCATGTCAGTTCAGTCGCGAATTGCTGCCTGCTTGCTCTCGCTCGCCGTCAGTCCCGTTGCCTTTGCCCAGACGGCGACCAGCACCGAGTCCACGGCCGTGACGCACACGGTGAAGAGCGGGGTGGTCGAGTCGGTGGCCGGGAACAAGATCGTCGTCAAGGAAGCCGACGGTGTGCACGAGTACAACCTGCCCGACGGTTTCAAGTTCCAGATCAACGGCCAATCGGTCGGCGTCGACCAGCTCAAGCCGGGAATGAAGGTCGACGCGGTCATCACCGACAAGGTCACCACCCGGAACGTCAAGGTCACCCGCGTCGCCTCGGCGACCGTGATGCAGGTCGCGCCGGGAGGCATCGTGGTGAAGACCGCCAACGGCGACCTCAAGAGCTACAACTTCAAGGACGCTCAGGGGAATGACATCGTTTACGTCGAGAACGGCAAGGAGATTTCGCTCCGCGACGTGAAGAAGGGCGACAAGCTGAGCGGCACCATCGTCACCACGCTCCCCCCGACGAAGACCAGCCAGCGCACGGCGGTCGCACGCGCGACGGCGCCGGGCGAGCCCGCGCCGGCCGAGGTGGCCGCGGCGGCGCCTGCCGCTCTCCCCAAGACCGCCAGCCCGCTGCCCCTGGTCGGGTTGCTCGCCCTGGTGTGCGGGGGCATCGCGTTGACGCTGCGGGCAGCGCGCACACTCCGCTAGCCGGTAGAGTGCGTCGGCTGTGGTGCCCGAGGTGACGATGGACCGGCGAAGCTCCTGGCGGCGCCGGCTCCATCTCCTCGAGCGCATCGCCTTGGCGATGGCGGTCGTGCTCGGCGGGGTCTGGGCGACGGCGAGGGGCCTGGCCTGGGCGTCCGAGCGACGGTCGATCGCCGCCTTCCACGAGGCGGCGCGCGCCTCCGTGGTCGCTCCGCGGACGGGCGCCGGCCCTCCCACCGTCGAGGTCGACCAGAGCCTCTGGGATCGAGGCCGCATCCGGGCCTATGCCCGCGCGCTGACGCGCCCGGCGCCACCGCCCCTCGCCCTGCTTCGGATCCCACGGCTGGGCCTGGAGGTCCCGGTGCTCGATGGGACCGACGAATGGACGCTCGATCGCGCAGTGGGGCACATCGAGGGGACCTCGCGCCCGGACCAGGCGGGGAACGTGGGCATCGCGGGCCACCGCGACAGCTTCTTCCGGGTGCTGAAGGACATCACCGAGGGTGACGTGATCGAGCTGGCCCTTCCGGGCGAGGTGCGCCGGTTTCGCGTGCAGCAGCTCTCGATCGTCAAGCCCAACGAGGCGCACGTGCTCGCGCCCACGCGCTCGGCTCGGCTCACGCTCGTCACCTGCTACCCCTTCTACTTCGTGGGCTCGGCGCCCCGGCGTTTCATCGTGCAGGCCACGCCGGAGTAGCAAGGCGGCGGAGCCCTCCGGCACCCGGGCCCGGCGCATCACCGCCAGGGGCCGAGGTGACGCCCTGCCCGGGGCTCAGGGGAGCCACTGCCGGAGCGTCGCGTACACCTCGGGCCTGTGGAGCAGGTCCAGGTGACCCACCCTAAGCCGATCCACCGGTGCGCTTCGGGGAAGGCGAGGGTGAGCTCCGGCTTGCGGTGCCGGCGGAGCGCGTTGTCCACTGACACCAGGCCATCGCCGGGGAGCCTGGTGCGGGGGGCAAGTGCCCTCGTCGCGGCGATGGCGTAGCACTCCACGCCCTCGGACAGAGTCAGCTTCTTTCGAGGATCTCCGGGGCGCGCAAGGCGCTCGCGGCCCACCCAGTCCTGGTCGAGCACGAGGCCGAAGCGCAGGTCGGTGACGCCCCGAGCAGCAGCTCGAGCCAGCTGCCGCTGCGCTCCAGCAGCGCCCCCTGAGGCGAGCCGAGGCAGACCATCGCGTCCAGCTTCGCTCGCCAGTGGTGGCCCGCCACCTCGCCGTGGTGGCACGCGCTGCGCGCCACCAGGCCGCACATGCTGTGCCCGAGGATCACCAGCCTCTCGAGCGGGACAGGCCACCCGGCGACCAGCTTCTCGAGCAGGGTGGCGAAGGCGCGCCCGTTGCTCGAGATGTGCAGGCCGCTGTTGTAGAGGAGATAGAGGGGCGTGTAGCCGAGGTCGCGGGCGAGCGCAGCGCCGTGGTCGTGTCCCATCCGAGACCAGCTCCGGTCGTTCAGACAGGAGCCGTGGACGAGGACCAGCAGCTTGCGGCCGGCCTTGGGACGGAGCGCGCGCAGCGCCCGCCGCTCGGGTGCGAGCGGATGACCGTCCTGTCGCAGCTGCATCTGGATCGCCAGCGGGTTTCCCGTCTCGCTCAGGTGCTCACCGAGCACGCCGTTGACCACGGCGAGCACCGCCTCCCGCTCGGCCCCGGGCGCGCCTCGAGGGACGAGCGGAGCGACCCGGGTGAGCCCGCGGTCGATGCCGACCCCCACCAGCATCGAGGTGGTTGCGGGTCCTCTGCGTCACCGCGACACGATCTCGGGTGGACCTGCATGCGTACGCATCGTGCTCCCGCCGGACTCTCGCGCGATTGGCCCGGAGAGTCGAGGCATCGCCGTCGCACGCCGGCGAGCCGCTCCACCGACAGGGGCCGGCCGGCGTGGCAGATGCAGAGCCGTCGAGGCCCAGACGTTCAGTGTCCGATCCCTCAATCAGCTAGCGTCGTCCACGGCCGGCGCTAGTCTCGGCCCCCGATGCGGTTCCTCCTCCTCGCCGCCCTTCTCCAGTGGCCGCTCGGCGCAGACGCTCCTTCTCCGGAGGCCGCGCCCGCCCCGGTGGCCGAGGTACGCGATGCCGGGCCCGCGGCGATCTTGCTCCCGGAGGTCCTGCGCTCGGCCGAGAAGGTCCACGGCGCCCTCAAGTCGATGGCGAAGTCCCTCGCGGACCGCCAGCTGATCGAGGAGGTCCAGCAGGGGCTCCCCACGCTGGTGTCGAGCATCGATCCACTGACCGGAAAGGGCCCCCTACCTCCGAAGCGGGACCTCACCGATGTGCGCCCGGCGCTGCAAAAGGCCGACGATACCCTCTCCACCTGGGACGAGGGGCTCGAGTCGGCCGTCCGCGCCGTCTACGAGAACAGTCAAGAGCTCCGGCGCCTGGACGAGGTCTGGTCGCTCACCGAGGCCCAGGCCCGCAAGGATGGTGCCCCCACTCCGGTCCTGGAGCGCATCGCTGCGCTGCGCGCCTCCATCGATGCGACGGCCGCACAGGCGCGGACTCAGCTCGGTCAGGTGCTGACCACGCAGAACCAGGTGACCACGCTCCGGATGCGCATCGCCGACGCGCTGGCCGGCGTGGCGAAGGCGGAGGCGCTCCAGGCCGAGCAGCTCTTCGAGGTGGAGAGCGTCCCGTTCTGGAAGCTGCTCTCCCGCCCGACGCAGGTGGAGAAGAGCCGGCAGCAGATCCTCCAGACGCTTCGCAAATATGCCACCGCGCTGAAGGACTTCGTCCGGAGCCACAGCGAGCAAGTCCTGGTGCTCGCCGGCCTCCTGGTGCTCCTCACCATCGTTCTCTGGCGGGGACGGGCGCGGCTCAAAGCGGAGATGGCCAGCGATCCCAGCATCGCGACCGCGATCGACGTGCTGCGGCACCCCCTCGCCGCTGCCTTGCTCCTGACCCTCACCGTCGCCATGGTCTGGCTCCAGCGCCGCCCGGTGATCGTCTCCCAGGTCCTCCTCCTCGGGATGCTGGTGGCCTTCTTCGCCGCAGGGCAGAGCATCATCCCGGCGCGGGCACGGCGCTCGGCCTACGCCCTGGGGCTCATCGTCGCCATCCACATCGTCTCCACCCTCGCCCCCGACCTGTCGCTGCTGCGGCGGGCGATCATGCTGGCCGTGGGCCTGGCGGCGACCGCGGTGCTGGTGGGGGAGCTTCGCCGGCGCGGCTGGGAGGCGGACATTGCGTCGAACCGCTGGCGGCCGCTCCTCCGGGCGGCGCTGATCGCCGGTACGGGCCTTCTCCTCGCCTCGGTGGTGGCCAATCTCGTCGGCAACGTGGCGCTCGCGAGGTTGCTGGCCAACGGCACGCTGTACAGCGGCGCGCTGCTGCTCCTGCTCTCCGGAGTCTTCCAGGTCCTCGAGGGTCTGCTGATCGTCGTGCTCCGCAACCCCACCGTGAGCCGCAGGCCACTGATCGCCGGCAACGCCGAGCTGTTCCAGACGCGCGGAACGCGTTACCTCCGCTGGGCCCTCGGGCTGCTCTGGCTCGTCGCCACCGCCCGGCTCTTCCGCATCGATGTGCCGATCTGGGACACAGCGCAGCGGGTCGTCTCCTGGCGCGCTCGGATGGGCTCGCTCGACCTGTCGCTCGGCGACGTGCTGGCGTTCGTCATCACCCTGTGGATCTCGGTGCTCCTCGGGCGGCTGCTGGGGTTCGTCCTCGACGAGGGGCTGAAGACCCGAGGCCTGGGCCGTGGAGTGCACACCGCCATCTCGAGGACCGTGACTTACGCTGTGATCGCCGTGGGCACGGTGCTCGCCGTCCTCGCCTCGGGGACGGAGCTGACCCGCCTGACGGTCCTGATCGGCACCCTCGGGGTGGGCATCGGCTTCGGTCTGCAGGACGTGGTGAACAACTTCGTGTCCGGACTGATCCTCATCTATGAGCGCCCGGTGCAGGTGGGGGACGTCATCGAGGTGGGGGACGTGATGGGAACCGTGCGGCGGATCGGGATCCGCTCGAGCACGGTGGCCACCGAGCAGGGCTCCGAGGTGGTGGTCCCCAACGCGCACCTCATCTCCAACGAGGTGACCAACTGGACGCTCACCGACAAACGGCGCAGGACCGACATCGACGTCGCCGTCGCCGAGGCGACCTCACCCGAGCGAGTCGGGGAGCTGCTGCTCCAGGTCGCCGGGGCGCATCCCGAGGTGCTCAAAGCTCCCGAACCGCTCGCGCTCTTCGCCGGCTTCGGAAACAGCGCGCTGAACTTCCAGCTCCAGATCTGGACGCCGGAGGAGATCCGTGACCGGGTCGCGAGCGAGGTGCGCACCGCCATCGGCCGGGTGCTGGGCGAGGCCGGCATTCAGTTCCCCCAGAACGAGGTGCACCTGGTCTCGGTCGGTCAATCCCTCCAGGAGCTTCTGCACAAGGGCTCGCGGTGAGCCTCGACCAGAGCCGCAGGTGGTGGAGCGGAGCGGGCCCGAGGACATCGAGGCTCACAGCTGCCGGCACCAGCTCCTCCGCGGGACGGGCCCGGGTCGCTGGTGCTGCCTCAGCCCGGGGACGTCCGGCGTCGCGGCGCTGCCTCCGACCGGTCAGGCGACGCTGCGCTCGGTCGTGACCAGCGGCGCCGGGACCATCACCGGCATCCGGCGCGGGCCCCAGGCGCGGGCCGGATCCGACCAGAGCCAGCGGGGTGCGATGCGCATCTGCCCCGCCTCGTGCGTGAACACCCGCACCCGCCCCAGCTCGGTGGAGCAGCCCGCGTTGTAGAGCGCGAGCGGCCGGGTCGAGTCGGTGAAGAGGTGGATCTCCCGCGGGACGTGGCGGTGGCCGTGGAGCACCAGATCGCACCGTCCCTTGACCCGATCCAGCAGCTCGCGCCCGAGCTGCAGCTCTCCCGAGTAGGGTAGCCGGAGCCGCTCGCTCATCCGCTCGAGCCAGCTCTCCACTGGGAGCTCCACCAGGTGGTGGTGCATCAGCACCGCGACCAGCGACCGCTCCGGCGCCGCGTCCAGCGCCGCGTCCACCTCGTCGAGCATCCGGCGAGTCAGCTCGCCATGGCAGGCCCAGTAGCTCCGGTTGTGCTCGGCGGTCGAGTCGACCAGCACCAGATACAGCCCCGGGTGCTCCTCCACCGCCACCCGGCGGCCACGCATCAGTGACCGGCCAGCGTCCTCCCCGATCCGGTCGTGGTTGCCCGGCACCACGGTCAGCCGGCCCTGACGCAGCAGCGGAGCGAAGACCTCGAGGAAGGACGCCATCTCCACGTCCCGGCCGCGGTGGGTGATGTCACCGGTGACCACCACGTGGTCGATGCCGGATTCCATCACCGCCCGGCAGAGGGCCCGCGCCATCGCCTCCCGCGCTGGTCCCTGCCCGAAGTGCAGGTCCGACAGGTGCGCCAGCGTGTGCAAACTCATGCCCTCAGATCTGACATCACCGCGGCGGCAGTGCCGTGGAGTGCGGGCAACTTCTCGGAGAAACCGGTGACGTCGGAATCTCCGGACCGCGTCGGATCGGAGAGCGGGATCAGCCGGCTGCCCGAGTGCACCCGCAGCCGGTTCCCCCGCCAGACGACTGTACGGGCAAACAGCCCGTACACCCAGGTGACGAAGAGCAGGAGGTCCTTCAGCCACACCACCCCGAATGCGCGCCAGCTGAAGAGCTCGCGGCGGAGCCTGCTGAAGGCCACCGCGTCCAGCGTGGGCTTGAGCACCGCGCAGACCGCCAGCGTCGCCGCCGCACCCGCCGTGGGCCGGAGCGCGTAGCCGATGACCGCCAGGGGGATGGGATTGAGGAGCGACTCGCCCAGATAGGTGGGGAAGCTGATCGCCGTCCGGTGGATGACGCTCCACCGCAGGTGCCGGCGGAAGAAGTGCCCCACGCTCTTCTCCACCGCGATGTTCCAGACAGGCAGGCTGGAGACCGCCACCCGGGCGCGCAGCTCGCGCCGGATCCGGTTTCCCAGCGCGTGGTCCTCGGCGAGCACGTTGGCCACCGACTCGAAGCCCCCGAGCAGGACGAGGTCCTGCCGCCAGAGCGCCATCGACTTGCCCACCACCAGGGGCTTCTGCCCCACCCGCTTCGCGGCGACCATCCCGGTGGCCACCGTCGAGGCGAGATGCACGTTGTCCAGGAGGGCTCCCAGCGTGCGCTGGCCCGCGCCACCGACGGGATGGGTCACGCACCGCACTCCCGGGCGCGCGAGATGCGCGGCGATGTCCGCCAGGTACCCGTCCGGCACCCGGATGTTCGAGTCGCTGACGACCAGCAGGTCGTGCCGGGCAGCCCGCGCCATCCCCACCAGCTGGTTCACCTTGGGGTTGAGGCCGACCTCGCCCTCCTGCCGGACCAGCCGCATCCGGTGCGGCCAGCGGCGGACCGCATTCTCGGCCAGCGGCCAGGCCGGGTCCTCGGGCGACCGGACGCCGAGGACGACCTCGTACTCGCCGCGGTAGGGGAGCTCGGCGAAGGAGGCGAGGTTCGCGGCCAGGTCGTCGTCCGCCCCGCACAGCGGCTTGAGCACCGAGATGCCGGGCCACTCCGAGGGAACCAGCCCCGGGCTCCGCACGTGCCACACGGTCAACCCCAGCATGACGGCGAGCGCCGACACCCCCACCACTGCGGCGGCGAGCAGCACGAGTCCGATCGTGGCCATGACGGCTGTCCGATCTCCTGATGGGCGCCGCGGGGGCCGCCGGTCACGGCCGGCTGACCCCCGGGAGAGCGCGCCCTGCTCCGAGGTCGGGAGGACATTGTGCCGGGGATGTGGATCGATCCGAGGAGCCCCGGAAACACCTTTGTGAGGGGGGTGGCTGGACGCGGCCCCGGAAGTGATCTGGAATCGACACTGCCTCGCAGGTCGAAAGGAAGTTCTCCCGGTGCTTCTCGCTGCCACGTCGACCCTTTCCGTGTCTCCCTCGGACCTCCTCGCTCCGCTCGCCGCCGCCGCGGTGCTGCTGCTGCTGAGGCTGGTGGGTCGGCCGGCGCCGGTGTGGGTGCGGCGCCGCAATAGCCGTCGTCGCTGACCGGACAAGTCAGCGGAACGGTCGCAGCACCTCGCCGCGGTGACCGGCAGCGCGGAGCACCAGCCCCTCACGGGCCCGCCGTGCGGCCGAGGGCCCGATCAGCCAGCCCACCGGCTCGCTCCTCCGGCAGGTCTTCTTCAGCCAGCCCTCCAGCTCCACGAATCGGCGGCGGAACCGGTCCGGCGCGGCGTCCCGGCGTCCGGTCTGG
>RPRB01000147.1 GCA_003818285.1 Myxococcaceae bacterium | reverse complement strand
GAATGGCGGCCAAGGCCCTTGCCGAGGAGCTGCAGCTGAACGCCCGGAGGCAGCAGGAGGGGCTTGCGCCCCGTCCTCCGCGCGATGGGGGAGGCACGGTCGCCTCACTCCTCGAATGGTGGCTCGATTCGTACTCCCGCCGCCTCGCTTCGCACGCTTCGAACGTGGGGAGCGTCCGCCGACACCTCGTCCGTTCGGCGCTCGCCGAGCTGCGACTCGATGATTGCACGCCAACGGCGGTCGAGGCATTCCTCGACGCGAAGGAGTCGGAGGGCCTGCGACCACAGACAGTCAACCACCTGCGGGCCTTTCTCTCGCGGGCTTTCGCCGCGGCGATCCGGGTTGGACGCTGGCCACGTTCCAACCCCGTCATCCTCGTCCGAAAGCGGAAGGTGCCGAAGGCCTCAGTCGGCGATCACCTGCGCGTCGAGGAGGTTCCTCGCGTTCTTGCCCAGCTCCACCCACGGTGGCAGCCTCTGTTCGCAACAGCGATCTTCACGGGCCTACGAAAGGGCGAGCTCGCGGCGCTCCGGCGCGAGGACGTCGACCTCGAGGCGCGGCTCCTGGTCGTCCGGCGCAGTTGGGAACGCGAGACCACCAAGGGCGGTCACGCCGATGCTGTGCCCATCGCCGCGGCGCTCGTGCCCTGGCTGCGCGGCGCCCTCGAGCAGTCCCCCTCCGAGCTCGTCTTTCCCCATGTCTGCAGCAGCAGTTGCCCGCGGAAAGGCTGCCCCGGTCCCGGCGGGATGCTTTCGCGAGAGGTAGCGCTCGAGGCAGTTCTCCGTCGGGCGCTCGGTCGCGCGGGCATCGTGCGCGGATGGAAGCACGTATGCCGTCGGCGGGGCTGTCGGCACAAGGAGCCCGCTTCCGACGCCGCGTCTCGGCGCTGTCCCAAGTGTGACATGCGGCTCTGGCCCAAGCCGGTCGTCCGTCCCATTCGGTTCCACGACCTGCGTCACACCACGGCGACTCTGCTTCTCCGCGAGAAGGTGCCGCTCGTCATCGTGCAGAAGGTGCTCCGCCACCGAGACCCGAAGCTGACCGACCAGGTCTACGGACATCTCGCCGACGACTTCCTCCGGGACGGCGTCGACCGCCTCCACTTCGAGGGGATGCCGGAGCCCGAATCGGTCACGTCCGTCGCATTTCCGAGCGGGAGCGGGCCCCCCGCGGGACCCATCGTCCGGCGAGTGCATCAGGGGCCGGAATCCCACCGCGGAAACGGCAGAGGTTCCGGCCCTTTTGACTTGAGCGGGAGACGGGGGTCGAACCCGCGACCCTCGGCTTGGGAAGCCGATGCTCTACCACTGAGCTACTCCCGCGAACGGCCGGTCCGAGGTACTACGAGCGCTTCCGCCGTTCAAGCCGGTTTCAAGTGTCGCATCCGAGCTGCGCCCGCTCGTCCTGGATGTGCCGCTCCAGCTCCCAGGGCACGAAGTCCGCGCACCAGCCGCGGTGCGCGGTGGAGGCCTTTCCCTGTCGGGCGTGGTGCAGCTCGTGGGGCAAGAGCTCGAAGTGGAGCTGGCTGAGCTCGATCAGCCGCTCGTCGTACCAAGCAAGGCCCGAATGGCCGAGCCCGTCCACCCGCTCCGGCGTGCGGATCCGCACCGTCCAGGACTCCAGCAGCGGCACCCGTCCCCAGCGCTCCTCGTAGACATCGCGCCAGACCGAGACGAACCGGCCCGAGTAGCTGCACGGGCTCTCCCCACCGAACCCACCTTCCACCCCCCGCTCGACCTCGACGCGCACCCCGTCCACGGTGCAGCTGGCGGCGATCACCACCGGCGCGGGTCGGGAGCCGACGTGCGCCGAGCCGCCGCCCGCGCCCTCGCCGCAGCCACCCAGGCCGAGCCCCGCCAGAGCCCATCCCACCCGTGCCGGCCACCCCATCCGCCCCGCCTCCCTCGCAGCGCCGGCACGGTCGGGCCGGAGCGCGGGAGCGGCAAGCAGGCGCCCCCGGCGGAACGGCGGCAGTGCTCTCGGGCGGACACATGGGCCGAGGAGCCGGCCCGGGGGTGGCTACCGTACGGGCCGGATGGCGCGCGTCCTCGTCGGCACCAGCGGATACCTCTACCGGCACTGGCGGAACGTGCTCTACCCGCCGGGGCTGGGCACCGGACGCTGGCTCCCGCGCTACGCGAGCCTGTTCGGAACCCTGGAGCTGAACACCACCTTCTACCGGCTCACCACCGCCGCCGCGGCCGAGCGCTGGCTCCGGAGCACCCCGCCGGGCTTCGTCTTCGCCGCCAAGGGGAGCCGCTACATCACCCACATGAAGAAGCTGAAGGACCCGGCCCCGGCCCTGGAGCGCTTCTTCGCCCCGCTCGCGCCCCTCCGGCCGAAGCTCGACGTCGTCCTCTGGCAGCTGCCGCCCCGGTTCGACGTGGACGCCCTCCCCCGCCTCGACGCGTTCCTCGCCGCCCTGCCGCGTGGGGTGCGGTACGCCGTCGAGTTCCGGGAGCCGAGCTGGTACCTGCCCGAGACCTGCGCGGTGCTCGATGCGCACGGCGCTGCCTTCTGCGAGCACGACCTGGTCCCGCTGCCGCCGCCGCGACCGACGGGCGGGTTCCGGTACCTGCGCTTCCACGGCGCGGGCGCGAGGTACGGGGGGCGGTACGGCCCCCGCGCGCTGGACCCGGTCGCCCGTGACCTCCTCCGCACCCGCCGGCGGGGGATGGACGCCTACGTGTTCTTCAACAATGACATCGGGGGCCACGCGGTCCATGACGCGCTCACGCTGCGCCAGGCGCTCGGAGAAGCGATGTGCCTTGACACCCTCCACCTCGACGGACAAAAGCCCGGGGCCACCCCATGAAGCTGGCGACCCTGCGAGACGGAACCCGAGACGGTGCGCTGGTGGTGGTCCGCCGCGACGGGACCGCCTTCACGCGCGCGCACGACGTGGCTCGCACGCTCCAGGCGGCGCTCGACGCGTGGGAATCCACGGAACCCGGCCTGCGCGCGCTCTCCGAGCGGCTGGACTCGGGGAAGATCGACTCCGAGCCGCTCGACGTGAGTCAGCTGCACGCGCCCTTGCCCCGCGCCTACGAGTGGGTGGATGGCTCGGCGTACCTGAATCACGTGCGGCTGGTCCGCAAGGCACGGGGCGCCGAGCCTCCACCGACGCTGGAGACCGACCCGCTGGTGTACCAGGGCGGCTCGGGCGTGCTCCTCGGACCCACCGAGGACCTGGTCCTGCCGGACCCGGCCTGGGGCATGGACTTCGAGTCGGAGATCGTGGTGGTGCTCGGCGACGTCCCCCAGGGAACGAACGCGGCGGATGCCGGCCGGTACGTCCGCCTCCTCACCCAGTGCAACGACGTGAGCCTGCGCAACCTCATCCCCGCCGAGCTGGCCAAGAGCTTCGGCTTCTTCCAGAGCAAGCCCGCCAGCGCCTTCGGGCCCTTCGCGGTGACGCCCGACGAGCTCGGGCCGGCGTGGCGCGACGGACGGGCCCACGTCCGGGTGCGGTCGACGCTCAACGGCCGGGTAGTGGGGGACACCCACGCCGGTCCGGAGATGCACTTCTCCTTCTTCCAGCTCCTGGAGCACGTGGCGAAGACCCGGGCCTTCACCGCCGGCACGCTGCTCGGCAGCGGCACGGTGAGCAACGAGGACCGTGCGCGGGGGATCAGCTGCCTTGCCGAGCGCCGGATGATCGAGACCATCGAGCAGGGCAACCCCACCACCCCGTTCATGGCCGTGGGCGACCGGATCGAGATCGAGACCTTCGACGCATCGGGCAACAGCGTCTTCGGCCGCATCTCCCAGGCGGTGAGGGGGGCGAGATGAAGCTCTACGGCTACTGGCGGAGCGGATGCACGTGGCGGGTGCGCATCGCGCTCGCGCTCAAGGGCGTGACCTACGAGTACCAGCCGGTGCACCTCCTGAAGGGAGAGCAGCACGAGGACCCGTACCGCTCCCTCAACCTCCTGGAGTCCGTGCCGCTGCTGGAGTGGCACGAGGGCGGCGCCATCCGGCGCCTCGCTCAGAGCCTCGCGATCATCGACTTCCTCGAGCAACGCTTCCCCTCGCCGCCGCTCCTCCCGAGCGATCCCTGGCTCCGGGCGCGTACCCGGCAGCTTGCCGAGATCGTGAACTCGGGCATCCAGCCCTTCCAGACGCCGTTCGTGCTCGGCCAGGTGAAGGCCGTCGGCGGAGACGACAAGGGCTGGGTCCAGCTCTTCCACACCCGCGGGCTGACCGCGCTCGAGGAGGAGACCTCGCGTACAGCTGGCCGCTTCTCGGTAGGTGATGCGCCCTCGATCGCCGACTGCTGCCTGGTGCCCCAGCTCTACGCGTCGCGGCGATTCAAGGTCGACCTCACGCCCTACCCCACCCTCACCCGCATCGAGGCAGCGTGCGAGGCCCTGCCCGCCTTCCAGGCCGCCCATCCCGACCGCCAGCCGGACGCGGAACACGCGCCGCGATAAGCAAGGAACAGACACCATGGCCCAGAACGAATCCCTCGGACTCCTCGGCGTCGAATCCGCCCACTGGTACGTGCACGACCTGGAGCGGAGCCGGCGCTTCTACACGCAAGGGATGGATTTCAAGGAGATCGGCGGGAGCGACCCCGATCTCACCGCGCGCGGCAGGCAGCAGAGCCTGGTGTTCCAGGCCGGAGACATCGCCCTCGTCGTGAGCCATCCGCGGGGCGAGGGCGGTCGCGCCGCCCGCTGGCTGGCGAAGCATCCTGACGGGGTGGGAACGCTCACCTTCGCGGTCAAGGACGTGGAGAAGACCTTCCACCTCCTGGACCGCCGGGGCGCCACCCTCATGGAGGACGTCCAGACGCTGCGGGACAACCGCGGGGGGAAGCTGAGCTGGTTCTCGATCACCACCCCGTTCGGCGACACCACCTTCCGCTTCGCCCAGCGCGACGGGTACCGGCCGCTCTTCCCGGGGATGATCTTCCACGAGAAGCCCACCGGCGGGCAGAACCGGTTCGGCTTCAACCGCATCGACCACGTGACCTCCAACTTCCGGACGCTGATGCCGGCGATCATGTGGATGGAGCACATCCTCGGCCTCGAGCGGTTCTGGAAGATCGAGTTCCACACCGACGACGCGAAGGACAAGCTGGAGAAGGGCTCCGGCCTCCGGTCCACCGTCATGTGGGATCCCGAGTCGGGGGTGAAGTTCGCCAACAACGAGCCGGCCCGCCCGAACTTCCGCGCCTCGCAGATCAACATCTTCGTCGAGGACAACCGCGGCGAGGGCATCCAGCACCTGGCGCTGGGGGTCGAGTCGATCATCCCCGCGGTCGAGGGCATGCTGAAGACCCGGGCGGTCCAGTTCATGGACACCCCGGACAGCTACTATGACCATCTCGGCAAGCGGCTGGAGGTGTTCGGGATCGGCCGGATCGACGAGAACCCGGACGATTTGCGGCGGCTGCGCATCCTGATCGACGGCAACAAGGAGCACAGCTACCTGCTCCAGATCTTCATGAAGGACGCGGCCAGCCTCTACGACGACCGGCAGGCCGGGCCGTTCTTCTACGAGGTCATCCAGCGCAAGGGCGACAAGGGCTTCGGCGCGGGGAACTTCCGGTCGCTGTTCGAGAGCATCGAGCGCGATCAGAAGGCCGCGGGCCGGATCTAGGGAGCGGAGCGATGATCGAGCGTCTGACCTTCGGAACCATTCCCCGGAAGCACCACATCCAGCTCCGGCTGCCGGGGGGCGAGCTGGCGTTCGAGGAGTGCTTCACCCAGGAAGGCTTCGAGGGCCCGTACACCATCGGCTACCACCAGCGGGCACCGCACACCCAGCGCCTGACGGAGGCGAAGCACGGCTGGGCCGCGCCGGTGGACGCCACCGAGGGGCGGCGGCTCGCGAAGCGCCACTACAAGACCCAGGACCTGCCGCGGAAGGGCTGCGCGCCGGTGAACGCGCGAACGCCGCTGCTCTTCAACGCCGACGTGACCCTGGGGATGGCGTTCCCCGACAAGCCGGACCCGGTCTACGTCAGCAACGCCGACGCGGACGAGCTCTTCTGGATCCAGCAGGGAGGTGGGACGCTCCGGACGGCGCTGGGCGACGTGCGCTTCACCGCCGACGACTACGTCTTCGTTCCCCGTGGGCTGCTCCACCGCCTCATCCCGGACGCGGGCCCCCAGAGCTGGCTCTGGATGGAGCTCAACGGTGGGCTCCACCTGCCGCGACAGTGGCGGAACGAGGTGGGCCAGCTCCGGATGGACGCGCCGTACAGCCATCGCGACTTCAAGCGTCCCGAGTTCAAGGGCCCGATGGACGAGGACATCCGTGACCTGGTGGTGAAGAAGGGCCAGGCGTTCCACGGGTTCCGGTACCGGCACTCCCCGCTGGACATCGTGGGCTGGGACGGCACGGTGTACCCCTGGGCGTTCCCGATCCTGAACTTCCAGCCGCGGGCGGGGCTGGTGCACCTGCCGCCCACCTGGCACGGGACGTTCGCCGCGCGCGGGGCGCTCATCTGCAGCTTCGTGCCCCGGGTGGTGGACTTCCACCCCGAGGCCATCCCCTGCCCGTACCCGCACGCCTCGATCGACTGCGACGAGTTCCTCTTCTACGCGCGGGGGAACTTCACCAGCCGCCGCGGCGTGGGTCCGGGGAGCGTGAGCCACCACCCGGCGGGCGTACAGCACGGGCCGCACCCGGGCGCCTACGAGGGGAGCATCGGTCACTCTCGTACCGACGAGCTCGCGGTGATGATGGACTCGACGCTTCCGCTGAAGACCACCGCGACGGCGCTGTCGGTCGAAGACCCGGGTTATCAGGACAGCTTCGTGCCACCGGGGGACTAGCGACGTCGCCCGTGCACAGTCCGAGCACCTCCGCCTTGACCTGAACGTCCGTTCACGCCCACCATCGGGGCGTGAAGCCGCGCGCCTGGTCCAATCCGCCGAACCCCTTCGCCCCGACCGCGCTCGAGTACCTCGAGGAGGACCACCCCCGAGCCCAGGTGCACGTCTGGGACGACTCCACGAAGGGCATCCTGGCCACCAACGACAGCCCCGACGTCGGGTTCAACTTCAGCGTGAACCCGTACCGGGGCTGCATGCACGCCTGCGCGTACTGCTACGCCCGGCCGGGCCACGAGTATCTCGGCTTCGGGGCCGGCACCGACTTCGAGACCCAGATCGTCGTGAAGCGCCGAGCGCCCGAGCTGCTCCGCGAGGCGTTCTGGAAACCCTCCTGGAAGGGGGAGCTCGTCGTCTTCAGCGGCGTCACCGACTGCTACCAGCCGCTCGAGGCGTCGCTCCTGCTGACCCGCGGCTGCCTCGAGGTCTGCGCCGAGTTCCGCAACCCGGTGGGCATCGTCACCAAGTCGCCGATCATCGAGCGGGACATCGACGTCCTCCAGCAGCTCGCCCGGGACGCGAGTCTCAGCGTGGCCATCAGCCTGCCCTTCCACGACCAGGACCTCGCTCGGGCGATCGAGCCGGGAGTCGCCACCCCCCGCCGCCGGCTCCAGATCATCGAGCGCCTCGCGGCAGCCAGCATCCGGGTGGGGGTGAGCATCGCGCCGATCAGCCCCGGCCTGGACGAGGGCGTCTCGCGGGTGCTCGCGGAGGCAGCAAGCGCCGGCGCCCACTTCGCCGGGTACGTGCTCCTCCGGCTCCCGGGCTCGGTGCGGCCGGTGTTCGAGGAGCGCCTGCGCGAGGCCCTGCCGCTCCGCGCGGAGAAGGTTCTCCACCGGATCCAGGAGACCCGCGGCGGAAAGATGTACGACTCGACCTGGGGCCTGAGGCAGCGCGGCGAGGGACAGTACGCCGACGCCATCGCCGCCCTCTTCGCCGCCCAGGCCCGGAAGGTGGGCCTCCAGCCGCGCTGGCCGGACGACACCCGACCCGACACCTTCCGCCGGCCGGAGCGACCGGGGGATCAGCTCCCACTGCTCTGACGACGCGTCAGCCGGCCACGGGCGGCCGACGGCGGCGGAGTGCCGGGACGTCCGCGTACTCCACGATCGCACCGACCTCCGGCGCGACCCGGAGCCCCCAGTCGTTCAGCGTCCCCAGCAAGGACCGCAGGGAGTCCGCCCGGCGGGTGAGGCGGTAGGTGGCCGGGGAGCCCCGCCGCCCGATCTTGAAGCGGGAGACGAGCCCCTGCTCCTCGAGATCGCGCAGCCGCTCCGAGAGCATCTTGTCACTCAGGCGGGGAATGGCGGCGCGGAGCTCGCCGTACCGCATCGGGCCTTCCTTGAGGTGGGCGAGGATGACCGGCTTCCACTTGCCCTGGAGGATCTCCAGGGTCAGCTCGACGCCGCAGTAGAACCGCCGGTTCAGTCCAGCTGCCATGACCGAGTCCTCCGGACGGAAGGAAACGCACCGACCGGGAAGTTCCGCCACAACCTCGGCGCCTCACCGTCCGCCGCATAATCCTCGCCGTCGCCTGCGCGTCGCCGCCATTCGGGCGGCGGAACCACGCTACGCACCAACTCGTTCGTAGTACCCCGCGGGGCCCGTCCTTAGGGAGAACCCCGCGTGCTCGTCGCGAGCGCGCGTCAGCGAGGAGCACACCGACCATGCGCATCATCGCCTTCGATCGCTTCAAGCCCGGCGTCACCATGAAGACCATCGAGCCCTACCTTCCCCAGGAGGTCGCCAACGTCTGGCGGCTCTGGAAGGCAGGCATTGTCCGCGAGAACTACGCCCGCGCCGACGAGCCGGGGGTGGTGATCGTCTTCGAGCTCCCCTCGGTCGAGGACGCGCGCCGGTACGTCGACGACTTCCCCCTCTCGCGGGCCGGCCTCCTCGAGTGGAGCTTTGTCCCGCTCCAGGCCCCGCTGCCGATCGAGACGCTCATGGCGCCCACGGTGGACGTCGGCGAGCCCTACGACCGGACCACTCGCCCGGCCGGACGCGGTTGAGCGAGAGGACGCGCACTCCATGGACCGCAGCATCGGGATCGAGATCCCCGAGACCCTCGAGGAGATCTGCGCGCCCTCCCGGGCAGCCCTCCTCGTGTACGACCTGCAGGTGGGAATCGTGTCCCAGATCGTCGGGGGCGACCGCGTGAGCGAGCACGTCGCCAGGCTGGTCCGGAGCGCCCGGGCCGCCGGCCTCCGGATCGTCTACTCCCGGTACTACAACGTGCCACTCGCGTGGGCCGGAGTCGGCCAGCTCCGGATGGCCAAGACATGGCAACGCGTTAAGACGGCCTCGGAGCTGAAGCAGTACCTGATGCAGGGATCGCCGGGAATCCAGATTGTTGAGGCCGTTGCCCCCCACCCGGAGGACGTGGTGCTGGACAGGGTGGCCATGTCCGCGTTCGAGGGCACGCCGCTGGCATTCCTCCTGCGCGACCTCGGGCTCGGTACCGTGGTGATGGCAGGCATCGCCCTCGAGGTCGGCATCGAGCCCACCGCGCGGCACGCTGCCGACCTGGGATTCATCCCGGTGCTGGTCGAGGACGCCTGTGGCTTCGGCAACGCCGACGCTGCCCGGCGCACGCTGGACTCGCTCAGGTTCTCAGGGGACTCGGTCCTCACCGATCTCGCCAGCGTCGTCGGTGCGCTCCCGTCGAAGCCGGAAGGACCTCCGAACGGCTCCTGACGCCCCCGGTACCCCATTCTCGGGCCCGATTCCGGACGCTAGGCTGCGCCACCGCGGAGGCGGGCTCATGGCCCAGGTGCGGTTCACCCAGGAGGAGCACGCGCTCGACGTCCTCTCGGACGTGCTGGGGCTCCTCCGTCTTCGGGGTGAGGTCTACTGCCGGACTGAGCTCTCCGCGCCCTGGGGACTGAGCTTCACCGCCGAGCAGGCCCAGTTCCACGTCCTCGAGCGCGGGTCGTGTCTCCTCCAGCTGGCCGGCACCCGGGAGACGACGGCGCTCACGGAGGGAGACCTCGTCGTCCTTCCCCACGGGCGGGGCCATCGGTTGCTCGACGCGCCCGACAGCAGGGCGGTGCCGATCCGGGTGGCGGTCGGCGAGCAGCGGGAAGGACCTCTCACCCCCATTCGCTACGGCGGCGGAGGCGCGCGCACCGACCTGCTCTGCGGCCGGTTCGGATTCGACGTCCGGCTGGCGGGATCGATCCTCGCCGGTCTCCCGGCCGTGCTTCACGTGCCCGGCTCTCAGGGACGGCCGGTGGAGTGGCTCGAGCTGACCGTCCGCTTCCTTCGCGCCGAGGCCCGCAGCGCGACCCCCGGGCGGAGCATCGCCCTGGCCCGCCTGGTCGATCTGCTGTTCGTCGAGGCGATCCGTCACTGGCTCGCGACCAGCGACGCCCGGCCAACCGGATGGATGGGCGCGCTGCGCGACCCACGCATCGGTGCGGCGCTGGTCCGGATGCACTCCCAGCCCGAGCGAGCCTGGGACGTGGAGAGCCTCGCCGCCGAGGTGGGCATGTCCCGGTCCTCGTTCGCCCAGCACTTCGGCGACCTCCTGGGCGAGCCGCCCAGCAAGTACCTGACCCGGTGGCGGATGTACCTCGCCACGCGGCTGCTCCAGGTCCCGGGCACCACCGTGGCACAGGTCGCGGAACGCGTCGGCTACGACTCGGAGGCCGCGTTCAGCCGGGTCTTCAAGCGCTACATGCGGGTGGCTCCCGCGACGTTCCGCGACGAGGCCACGGGCCATCCGTCCCGGAAGCGCCGCCTCAGCGCCTGAGCCGGGGGATTCCACGGCCGTCCCCCTGGGGCGGGGGCTAAGCCTGATCGACGGCGCGCCCCTGCGCGCTTCCACGGGCGTCCCCCTGGTGCGGGGGGGAGCCGCTCAGGCCCCGAGGGTCTCGGCCAGCAGCTCGGCGGTCTCTTGCCCCGAGAACTGCTGCTGCCCGGTGATGAGATTCCCGTCCCGGATGGCGAACCCCCTCCACAGGCCCGCCTGGATGTAGTTGGCACCCAGCCGCCTGAGCTCGTCCTCGATTCGCCAGGGCATGACGTGCTTGTCGCGGGTCAGGAGCTCCATCTTCCACACCGCCTCGTCCGCGTAGTCCTCCTCGACGTTGGCGAATCCGGTCACCGTCTTCCCTTGCACCAGGTACTGGCCGCTGGAGAGCTTCGCGTAGCGGAGGATCGCCGTGCCGTGGCAGAGCGCGCAGGCGATCTTCCCCGCCTCGTAGAACTCGACGAACCTCCGCTGGAGGTCCCTCGCCTTCTCGAAGGTGAACATCGGAGACTGGCCCCCGGCGACCAGGATGGCGTCGAACGCCGCCACGTCCAGCTCGCGGACCGGCCGAGTCCTCTCGACTAGCGCGGCCAGCCGGGGGGTGTGGATGAATCCCAGGGTAATGAGGTCGGTGTCCGAGTAACCGCTCGGATCTCGCGGGTCGCTGAGCGCGTCGGCCTCGCATTTCCCCCCGTCGGGGCTGAAGATCTCGACCTCGTATCCCTTCTCGGTGAGGACGAAATAGGAGTGGGTCAGCTCCGCCCACCAGAAGCCGCAGGGCCAGCCAGTGGCGGTGGAGATGCTGGCGTTGGCGATCACGATGGCCACCCGCTTTCTCCGGGGTGACGCGATGTTGGGGTCCTTCAGGCTCATGACGCTCGCTCCTCCTTCCTCGGCGTGGGTGGAGAGCTCAGCTCGCGGGCCACGGCGTCCGCGCCGAGCGAGATGAGGAAGGTCAGGCCCGCTCTCGGGGCGTGGGCAGTCATCCGAGCCTCGAGCTCCTTCTTCGCCTCCGGCGAGAGGGCAGGCTCGCCGTGCGCCAGCTCCTTCACCTCGGCGATCAGCCTCAGGAGGTACGAGCGCTGCCCTCCGATGAGCCGCCCCG